>JBFEUI010000013.1:0-41352 GCA_041547565.1 Thiohalomonadaceae bacterium | reverse complement strand
GTGCCGATGCGTGCCGGCGAGCAGGTGGGGTGGAAACTGAGACGTGAGACGTGAGACGTGAGACGTGAGACGTGAGACGTGAGACGTGAGACGTGAGACGTGACCAAAGTGTATGACCCTCACAAAACCCGTCAACCCCCTCATTTCACGTTTAACGTTTCACCTTTTACGAATAACATGGCCATAGGGCGGGCCGTGCCCGCCACCCCGATTTTGCCATGGCGCCCACGGGGCACCCTATACTCGTTTCACCTTTCACGGACTTCCACTCACCCATTCACCCTTCACCTATAGATACATAGGGCGGGCCGTGCTCGCCATTCAGATGTCGGTTCGGCGCCCATGGGGCGCCCTATATTCGTTTAACCTTTCACGATTCACGTTTTACCTTTAGTACACCGCACTGACCCGGTAACCGCGTTGCCGCAGCAACTCAATCAGACCGTTCGGGCCGGGCAGGTGTAGTGCTCCCACGGCAATAAAGGCACGCCCCTCCTCCAGACGCGGCTGCATGCGCTCAGCCATCAAACGATTGCGCCGGTCGACCAGGCTGTCCATCAACTGCTGTTGCAGTGCGGCATCGCCACCCTGCATCGTCTGGTCATTGAGTCGCGCCAGACCATCAAGGTCCCGCTGCAGATAGAGCCGCGTCATGGTGTTGAACATTGGTGTGTATTCATCGTAGTGCTGCACCAGGTCCCGCAGCAGTGCGACCTGATCGGCCTCGGGCATGGAATCGAACACGGCAATCTGTTCCTCCACGCTCTCCAGACCGAACACCGGGATGCCCCGCTCCAGCGCCTGCTGATAGAGTTTCAGGTCCAGAAACATGCCCCCCTCTTCCGGCGGCACGCTCAGCGTCATAAACACGGCCCACGGTTTGAGCATCCCCAGCGCCGCCTCGGGCACACCGCGACGGGCCATGAGCGTGACCACCTGCAGGTAGAGTTCCTTGCCGATCAGATCCGGCAGGCGCCGACCGTCCATCAGGACCATGCGCTGGCCCATGGTCAGCACCGCCTGTCCGTCCAGAATCGCCTCCATGGTAAAACTGCGCGCCTGCGACAGTGCCTGCTGTACCGCATCAGGCAGTTCCAGTACACGCGGGTCACTCGAGTGCATGGTGGCAAACAGATAACTGTGGGAACGGTCCGGGGCCTCCACCTTCCACAGCAGGCCCGTCTGTGCCGTTGTTGCGGTAGCCCACAACAGCAGCAACAACCCTATCAAGCCATATCGAACAGTTGGGTAACGCACCGTCGCTCCTTTGTGATTGAATCCCTGATCCGGTATCCTCTGCGCCCATGATGGATGACTCCTACCCCAAAATGTCAGAGCGATTCCGTGGTTTTCTTCCCGTTGTGGTGGACGTCGAGACCGCTGGCTTTAACGCCGAAACCGATGCCCTGCTGGAGATCGCGGCCGTCACCGTGGAGATGGATGACAAGGGCTTCCTCTACCGCAAGGAGACCATCGCCTCACATGTCGAACCGTTTCCGGGTGCCAACCTGGATCCGCGGGCACTGGAATTCACCGGCATCGACCCCTACCACCCGTTTCGGCTCGCCCGTTCTGAGAAGGACGCACTGAATCACATCTTTAACCCAATTCGTTCCGAAGTAAAGGCAGCCGGATGCACGCGAGCGATCCTGGTCGGACATAATCCGTTCTTTGACCTCGGCTTCATCAAGGCCGCCGTGGAACGGACAAAAAACAAGAAAAATCCCTTTCACGCCTTCAGCACCTTCGACACCGCCACCTTGGGCGGCCTGGTCTACGGTCAGACGGTGCTGGCCCGTGCGGCACAGGCCTCCGGCATCGAGTGGGACGGCAGCAAGGCCCACTCGGCCATCTACGATGCCGAGCGCACCGCCGACCTGTTCTGCAACATCGTCAATCGCTGGAAGGAACTGGAGATCGCCTCGACGCTGTCGATGTGAGCCACTGACAGGCCGGACCAAATCACTGCAAACGAAAAAGCCGGCGGTCGCCGGCTTTTTGCAGCGGAGTGAGAAAAACTCAGCTCGCCTCTTCTTTCCCTGCAGCCTTCTCCAGCAACGGTTTCAATTCACCCTTCTGGTACATTTCCATCACGATATCGTGGCCGCCGATCAAATCGCCGTTGACGTAGATCTGCGGGAAGGTGGGCCAGTTCTGGTAGCGCGGCAGGTTCTCGAAGATCTCCGGGTCGGCCAGCACATTGACGTACGCGAACTCCACGCCACAGGCCTGCATCGCCTGGGCCGTGCGACTGGAAAATCCACACATGGGCATTTGCGGCGTACCCTTCATATAGATGACGATAGGGTTGTTTTTCACCTGTTCGTCGATACGTTCTAACACATCCATAAACCACCTCTAGAATAAAAATACTGACCTGGCACGGCCTTACCACCACTATAGATGCGGGGGGATTTGCCGATTTCAACCCACTCCGCGGCAATCGACCGGCCCCGTGCCGCTAATTAGGCAAATCTCTCACTGCAAGGTGCCCAAACCGGTGCTAGGCTTTGAGTGCTATATTGACAGAGGATGGCAGGTATATCCATGAAAAATAACAGGAAGGACACCACAGCTATGAATAGTCAACCACGCTCCGGGATTGTTCCCGTATTCACGCTGCTTGGCATACTTGCCATGCTGCCCTGGACCACTGCACAGGCCGCCGACAAATACTGGGTCGACAGTGACGGCAATCCGGTACGCCACCAGTCAGGCTGCGTGATCGGAATCTACGGCCAAAATTTTCCCGAGTGTGGCGGTGAAATGAAAATGATGCCTGCCGACAGCGACGGCGACGGGGTCAACGACGACATGGACCGCTGTCCCAACACCCCGGCCGGTGCCAGCGTCGATAGCCGCGGTTGCACCGTGGTAGCCGACAGCGACGGCGACGGGGTCAACGACGATATGGACCGCTGCCCCAACACCCCGGCCGGTGCCAGTGTCGATAGCCGCGGCTGCACCGTGGTCGCCGACAGCGACGGCGACGGGGTCAACGACGATATGGACCGCTGCCCCAACACCCCGGCCGGTGCCGAGGTGGACAGCAAGGGCTGTCTGAGGAAGGTCGTGCTGCAAAACCTCAACTTCACGGTCAACAAGGCCGAGCTGACTGCCGATTCCAAGGCGGCGCTGGATGAGATGGCCGCCACGCTGAAGGGCAATCCCGCTGTGCGCCAGATCACCATCACCGGCCACACCGACAGCTCGGGGGCGGCCGCCTACAACCAGATGCTCTCGGAGAAGCGTGCCCGCGCGGTGGGTGATTACTTCATCAGCAAGGGTATCGCCGCAGACAAGATCACCACGCAGGGCATGGGTGAAACGCAACCGGTCGCCGACAACGCCACCAGCGCGGGTCGGCTTAAGAACCGCCGCGTGGAACTCGCTGTCGAATAATCCCGCGGGGCATTCCCAAAAGCAAAAACGGCACCCGCAAGGGTGCCGTTTTTGTTTAGCGCAACCGCGCCGCCTCTAGCGACTCACGCCATCGACATTTGTTTGCAGCCACAGCTCCAGCAGCGCCAGGTGCCACAGCTTGCTGCCCTGCAGTCGGGTAAAGTGCCGATCCGGCTCGGCCAGCAGCCGTTCTACATAGCGGCGATTGAACAGGCCGCGGTTGCGGCAGGCGGCCGAGTCGAGAATATCACGCATAAACTCGAGGAACTCCCCGCGCACATACTTCAGGGCCGGCATGGGGAAGTAGCCCTTGGGGCGGTCGATGACCGCATCGGGGATCAGGCCGCGGGCAATGCGCTTGAGGGCATACTTGGCATCATCACCCGCCGGACCCAGCTTCAGCGGCGGCGGCGCCTGCATCGCCAGTTCCACCACCTGCTGGTCGAGGAACGGCACCCGCGCCTCCAGCCCCCAGGCCATGGTCATGTTGTCCACCCGTTTGACCGGGTCGTCCACGATCAGGGTGGTGGCATCCATGCGCAACACCTTGTCGAGATAGGTGTCGGCACCGGGCTGCGCCAGCAGCGCATCGATCAATGCCGCGGTATGGTCATCGCCGCGGAACTGCTCGCTGACCGTCTCCAGAAACTCCGCGTGCGGCCGGTCGAAATAGTGACGGGCGAAGCGCTCCAGGTCCGTCCCCTGTTCCGCCACCATGCGGGGGTACCAGAAATAGCCGGCAAACACCTCATCGGCCCCCTGTCCCGACTGCACCACCTTCACCTGCTGCGAGACCTGCTCGGCCAGCAGGTAGAAGGCCACGGCATCCTGCCCCACCATCGGCTCGGCCATCTGGGCCACCGCCTCGGGAAGACGCTGCAGCACCTCGTCATTGGGGATACGGTATTTGAAGTGGTGGGTGTGGTAACGCTCGGCCACCTGGTCGGAAAACTCGAACTCACTGCCCTTCTCCTCGGGCTGGTCCTCGAAGCCGACCGAGAAGGTCAATATATCCTCCACCCCCGCCTCGGCCAGCAGACCCACCAGCAGGCTCGAATCCAGCCCCCCGGAGAGCAGCACTCCCACCGGCACATCGGCTATATCGAGCCGCCGCTTGACCGCCTGTTTCAGTGCCTGGTGGATCACCTCCACCCACTCCTGCTCGCTGCGCGGGGTTTCCGGGCGGCTGGCACTCAACTGCCAGTAGCGCCGCTCACTCATCGCACCGGAGGCGTCGATGCTCAGCGAGGTGCCGGGGGCCAGTTTGCGCACACCGTTGAGGATGGTGCGCGGGGCGGGGATCACCGCATGCAGGGTAAACTGATTGTGCAGGCCGAACGGGTCGATGCTGGTATCGACACCCCCACCTGCCAGCAAGGCCTGGGTATTGGAGGCAAAGCTCAGACCCTGGGCGGTCTTGGCGTAGTAGAGCGGTTTGATGCCCAGACGATCACGGGCCAGAAACAGGCTTTTTCTGCGCATGTCCCAGATGCCGAAGGCGAACATGCCGTGCAGGTGCTCCACACAGCGCTCGCCCCACGCCGCGTAGGCCTTGATGATGACCTCCGAATCGCCGTCGGAGAAAAAGTGGTAGCCCTTCCCGCGCAGTTCTTCGCGCAGTTCGGGGTAATTGTAGATGGTGCCGTTGAACACCAGGGCCAGGCCCAGTTCACTGTCGACCATCGGCTGGTTGGCCCGCTCGGACAGATCGATAATCGCCAGGCGCCGATGCCCCATCGCGAGCGGCCCGTCAGAGTAGCTGCCGCCGTGGTCCGGACCGCGCCGCTCCAGCCGGTCCATCATCCGGGCAATATTCCCCAAACGGGGAGCCGCCCCGTCCAGCCTCAGTTCACCGCAAATTCCGCACATAGCAATCACGTAAAGGGTAAAGAGTGAAGGGTGAAGAGGTACCGTGTCCTCTCCCCGTTCGCTTCACTCTTCACTCTTCACTCCTCACACTTCACCTTCCAACCTGTAATCGATTCACGACCCGGATAACACCCGGCACTGATGCCGTCAGTTTTTCGGCATGTTGTGACATGTTTCGTTGCGGCACCTGCCCCGCCAGGGTCACCACCCCGTCACGTGCCGTGACCTGGATGTCCATGGCCTTGATGGTTTTATCCCGCACCAGGGCGCGGGTCACCGCGGCGGATAGCTGATTGTCGGCACGGGCCTCCTCATAGCTGCGACCGTCGGCCTGCCTTCCGCCCTGCCCGTAACCGCCGACCGTAGCCGTGGCACAGGCCGACAGCAGCACAACCAGCCCGATCACCATTGCGATTTGCTTGCTCACACGTCTCTCCTTACGTCTGTTGCTTGCCCCAGCCGCCGCCACCTGGCGTATGCACAGCCAGCCGATCACCCGCCTGTACGTTATAACTTACTTTGCCCGGCAGCCGTTGGCCATTCAGGCGATTCTCACCCGCAGCACCGTCCTCGCCGCCCTGCAATCCCCAGGGGGCATGGCTGCGCCGCTCGGTCAGCAGGGTAAACTGGGCCGGCGCCAGAAACTCAAACTCCCTGACCAGTCCGTCTCCGCCGCGATGCCGCCCGGCCCCCCCCGAACCGCCGCGAACCTCATAGCGACGAACACGCAACGGATAGCTCTGTTCCAGCACTTCTATGGGCGTATTGAGGGTATTGGTCATATGGGTCTGAACGGCACTGCCCCCCCCGCCGGCGTGCCCTGCCCCCATGCCACCACCCATTGTCTCGTAGTAGTCCCAGTTGCCGCCATCACCGCGGGCGCCCATGGCCAGATTGTTCATCGAACCGTGACTGGCCGCCGGGATCCGATCCGGGATGGCCTGCGCCAGCGCACCGCAAATCACATCAACCACGCGCGAACTGGTTTCAACGTTACCGGCGGCCACCGCCGCCGGCCGCCGTGCATTGAGCAGACACCCCTCCGGTGCTGCAATGGCAATCGGGCGAAACACACCGGCACAGGCAGGCGTCTGTTCCGGCATCAGGCAACGAAAGACATAGTAGACACCGGCTGCCGCCACCGACAGGGGGCAGTTAACATTGCCTGCGGTCTGCCCGGCGGTGCCGCTGAAATCCACATCGACACGGCCCCCTGCAACGCTCAGCAACGCCTGGATCCTCAGTTCCCGATTACCCAGGCCATCGTCATCAAGATAGTCGGCAAACCGGTAGCGCCCGTCAGGAATTTCACCCAGGGCGACCTGGGCCAGGCGCTCGCCATAGTTGTTCAATTCGACCAGCGCCTGGCGGTACTGCTCACGGCCCATCTCCCGCACCAGTTGTCCCAGTCGCTCAACACCACTGTAATTGGCGCTGATCTGCGCAGAAAAATCACCACGCAAATCACGCTCATTGCCGGTGGCGCTGATAATACGTTCAAACAGTGCCTCATTTTTCTCGCCCTGCTGAAGCAGATAGGAGGGAGGTATCACCACGCCCTCTTCCTCCAGCGACGAAGAGAGCGGCATCGAGCCGGGGGCATGGCCGCCAATATCGGCATGGTGCGCCCGATTGGCAACAAAGCCGCTCAGTTCCCCCTCCACAAACAGTGGCGCGATAACCGTGACATCAGGCAGATGGGTGCCACCCAGGTAAGGGTCGTTCACCACCACCATATCCCCCTCATGCCACTGCAAGCGGCCAACGATATCGCGCATAGCATAGGCCATGCTGCCCAGGTGTACCGGGATGTGCGCGGCCTGTGCGCACAACTCTCCGTGCGAATCGAACACCGCGCAGGAAAAATCAAGCCTGTCACGGATATTGGGCGAGAAGGCGGCACGGCGCAGCACCGCCCCCATTTCATCACACACCGCCTCGATACGGCTGGCAAAAATCGTCAGTCCAATGGCATCCATGTGCTGATCATACCAGATGATGCCACTGCCCCCGACACAAACAATACCGGATAAACACGGTACAGACCGGGCTTGACGAGACACTCTCCCTTGGCCAGAGTATCACTGTTCAGGCAAAGGAATGCACGGGGAACCTGCCACAGCAACATGGATACAACCGCCTCAGCCGTAAAGCGGATACTCGTCGTCGACGATGTACCGACCATCACCAGGATACTGGAACAGGCCCTCAGTTCTGCCGGCTATAAAGTGGCCATTGCCGCTACAGCTGGAGAGGGCATCACCCTGTTCCGGCAATTTCGCCCCGACCTCGTCATACTCGACATCGCCCTGCCGGATATCAGTGGACTGCAACTCTGCCGGCAATTCAAAAACACCCCCGACCATCCGGATATTCCTGTCATCATAATCACCGCACACACCGATGATACGGTGATTGACCGTGCCTTTGCGGCTGGAGCCGATGAGTTTGTTACCAAACCCATCAACACCCACCTGCTGGAAAAACGCGTACACACGCTTATTGCCAGGAACAGTGCACTCCATGACAGCGAACGCAAATACAAAAACCTGGTGGAAACCATCAACGACTGGATCTGGGAGGTCGATGCAGATGGGGTTTACACCTATGCCAGCCCCAAGGTCCGTGAGATACTCGGATACCTTCCGGAAGAGGTCATCGGCAAAACACCCTTCGACCTGATGCCGGAAAAAGAGGCCGAGACTATCCGGCAGCAGTTCATTGAAATTGTCGCTGAATGCAGGCCCTTTAATCATCTGGTCAACACCAACATCCACAAGGACGGTACGCTTGTTTGCCTCGAAACCAGTGGCACGCCCATTTTCGACAAGAACGGTAATTTTTGCGGATATCGTGGCGTCGACCGTGACATCAGCGCACGCATTCAGGCCGAGAACGCCCTGCGCACCCGCGATGCCGCCCTTTTTGCGGCAAAGAGCGGTATTATCATTACCACGCTTGAGGGCACCATCGAGTACGTCAACCCCGCCCTGCTGCAACTGTGGGGCTATTCGGAGCAGAAGGAACTCACCGCAAACCACCACACCGTACTCTGGCACAAACCCGATGAGGCCCTTGCCGCAGAAGCGCAACTCCTGGCCGCCTCAAACTGGGCCGGCGAGTTGCTCGCACGACGCAAAGACAGCTCCAACTTCATCGCACAGATATCATCCAGTATCGTCCGGAACGCCCAAGGTGCGCCCATTCGCGTCATGGCCACCGTCGATGACATCACCGACCGGAAGCGCGAAGAGGAGAAACGCCTGGCGCACGAGCTTCGCCAGCGCGATATGCTGGTACGGGAGACCCATCACCGCATCAAAAACAATCTCCAGGGTGTGAGCGGCCTGTTACGGCAATACGCGGCAAAAATACCTGAAATGAGGGACGTGATAAATCACGCGGTCAAACAGGTCGAGTCTGTCGCCGTCGTGCACGGTCTTCAGGGGCTGCGTGAGGGTGAAGGGATCAACCTCTCCGAAATGGTGCATGCCATCAGCCTGTCCCACAACATAAAGGTGCTACCTGCATGCAACTGCAGCATAAAAATGTGCACATCACCTAAGAAATTTTGTCACAGAATACGCAATGAAGAAGCGGTACCATTGGCACTGATCATCAATGAACTACTGACCAACGCATTGAAGCACGGTGACAGTGGTGCTGTTGCCACAGATATATCAATCGAGATATTTGCCGCTGACAGTCAGATTACGCTGGCAATTGCCAATCCTGTCAGCTCATACCCGCCACAGCCGAAAAATTTACCGGATAGCATTGACGGCCTGGGATTAAACCTTATTAAATACCTGATACCCGCTAACGGCTGTAAACTCGAACAGCGTTACAGCGATGAGGCTTTCCATTCAAAACTGACACTGGAACCGCCAATAGTGGTTTTCAACAGGGCCTAGCGAATGTTTCAACTACACTGTACAGTCAATCTTCAACCAACGACATAATCATGGCCGAAACACAGCATACGATTCTCGTTGTCGATGATGACCGCCTGATACTCGCCACCCTGGCAAACGGTCTGGAGGAGGCCGGCTACAAGGTCATTACCGCCAGTTCAGGCGATGAGGCACTGCAACTGTGCAGCGCCCACAACCCTGACATCGCGCTCCTGGACATACGCATGCCCGGCATGTCCGGCATCGAGCTGTCCCGCAAACTGCACGAGCACTGCCCAATCCCCTATCTGTTTCTCACCGCCTACGACGATCAGGAACTGGTCGACAATGCCATCGAAAGCGGCGCCCTCGGCTACCTAGTCAAACCACTGGATGTGGCACGCATCCTTCCGAGTATCGAAACGGCACTGAAGCGCGGCGCGGATATCCATAAACTGCAGGAGAGTGAAAGCCACCTTACCCGCGCTCTGTCCGGCGACCGCGCCATCAGCACCGCAGTCGGAATTATCATGGAGCGCTACCGACTGACCGAACAGGAGGCATTTGAAAGATTGCGGCACAACGCACGAAGTGCGCGCGTCAAGCTTCAGGTCACGGCAAAAGAGTTGTGCGAGGCCAGTAACAAATTAAATTCCCTGTAACATGCGACTCCCGCCTGCTGTGGTCGCTGACCGGGCCGAAGGCGGCAAGAAATCCGCAGATATCGGCCGTCCAATCACCAAAAATACTGGTTATATGTCAGTGTTAAGCTTGCATCTCTGCCCTGCCCCCTTCCGCCACCACACCTAACACCGAAGAATAATCATAAATATCAAGTTGTTACAACCGCTCTCACTTGACAAACGTGTGTATTATTGCCCCATTAGACATAGGTCAATGTGTAATATTCTCATTCTTTGTAATGTGTATAATTAGTTGAAATATATAGCTGGACACAGCCCAAACCCGCCGTGATCCGGCCGCAATGCCCGAACGCAGCCACAACTTGTTACTAATCTGGCCCAATTCCTGCCATCAAGCACGACCGTGCAGGTTGCCCCCTGCCATGAACAGCGGTATGTCGCTATGTGATTTATGGGCACGTGGAGGTTGGATTGGCCAGAAAAAATGACTCGTTGTTTTTGCAACTCTCACGTACGGGTGCATGCAATTCCCGACTTGAGATGCAGGAGCAGCATCTGATGCTCGATACTATCGAGCAACAACTCGACCTGCTGTTCCGGCTGGTCGAGCAGGTTGCCGACGCCATCCTGGTGACCGACACGGAGGGTGCTATCCACTATGTCAACAGCGCCTTCGAAAAAAGCAGTGGATATACCCGCGCAGAGATACTGGGCAAGCCCGCAAACCTGCTCAAATCGGGGCTGCATGACAAGGCGTTCTACACCAAGCTGTGGAACACCATTACGTGCGGCCAGCCCTTCGCCGATACCTTCATCAATCGCCGCAAGGACGGCAGCATCTTTTACGAGCAGAAGACCATCACCCCGCTGTTCAACCACAGTGGCGCGATCACCCATTATATCGCCACCGGCAAGGACATCACCGACGCCCTGGAAAAAGAGGAACGACTACACTACCTGAGCCACCACGACCCGTTCACCGACATCCCCAACGCACGCTGGCTCAAGCAGGAACTGGAACACGCCCTGCAGGCAAAGGCTGCCGAGCAGGACAGTTTGGCCGTCATGGTACTGGGGCTTGATCGCTTCAAGCGCATTAACGAACTGCTGGGACGCAAGGCCGGCGACGTGCTTATGATCAATACCGTGAGGAAGCTCAAGTTGGCGCTTGACGAGCAGACCATGCTGGCACGCATGGGAGGTGATGTCTTTGCGTTTCTGGTGCACAACCCCCACTCCCCCAGCGCCCTGGTACACACTGCACAGGCACTGCTGTCCGCCATCGCCTCCAGCGAACACCTTAACGACCAGGAAATCGCCATCACCGGGAGTATCGGCATCAGCATCTACCCGGATGATGGCAACAGCGCCAACACATTGCTACAAAATGCCGAGACCGCCATGTTCAGGGCCAAGCAGGAACTGGGGGGCAACTGTTTTGAGTTTTTCACGCCCGATATGAACAGTACCACGCTGCGCCGCCTGAGCCTGGAATCAGCACTGTACAAGGCGCTCGAGAACGATGAATTCTCGCTTCACTACCAGCCCCAGCTCGACATCGCAACCGGCCGCATCATAGGCACCGAGGCTCTGCTGCGCTGGAACAACCCGCAACACGGCATGGTCGGGCCGGACGAGTTCATTCCCATCCTTGAAGAGACCGGTATGATAAACCGTGTCGGTACCTGGGTCTTGCACAAGGCCTGCGAACAATGCGCCAAGTGGCATAGCGCCGGTTATGACGACTTGCTGCTGTCTGTCAACATCTCTGCCGTGCAGTTCCGTCATCCCGATCTGATCGACACAATCTTTTCCATACTCGATGACACCGGCCTGCCGGAACACCACCTCCATCTGGAAGTGACCGAGAATACTGTCATGCAGGATATGGACAAGGTCGTAAGTATCCTGAACACCCTTTCGAGCATGAATGTGAAGCTGTCAATTGACGATTTCGGTACCGGCTACTCTTCATTACTCTACCTGCAGAAATTCCCGTTCGATATGCTCAAGCTTGACAAGAGCTTTGTGCAGAACATTGAGAACAGCAAGAGCGACGAGGCCATCGCCAGCGCAATCATCACGCTGGCCAAAACCCTGGGCCTGAGCGTGGTAGCTGAAGGTGTCGAAACCCGCCACCAGCTGTCACAGCTGCATGGACTCGGCTGTGATGTTATGCAAGGATACCTGTTCAGTCGGCCATTAACAGCGGATGATATGTTGTTACTATTGCAAAGTGGTCGCCGCTTGTAGATACATTTCAATGGAACTGATGAGGGAAAGGTATGTCAATCACAACATCTTACAGTGGCGGTAACAGCCGGTTGACGATCTATCTACCGGAGACATTTGTATTCAGCAACTATAGGGAATTTCGCAGCGCTTATCAGGACATACCACCCGAGACCCGAACCATCACCCTTAACCTGGAAAAAACCGAATACATGGACAGTGCCGCGCTGGGTATGCTGATGCTGCTGCACGAACACTGCACAGACAGCAACAGAGCTGTCGAGATTGTCAATTTTTCAGACTATGTACGAAAACTGCTGACAACCACACAACTGGCACAGTACTTCTCCATCTCCTGATGAAGACACAATAGCGGCACAGCATAATATGCCGGAAAAAGAACAAACCATTCTTGTCGCCGATGACGACCACGCCTCACGACTGATTACGGAAAAGGTGCTGACAAACAGTGGTTACACTGTCGTAAGTGCTGAAAACGGCAAAGAGGCGATTCGCGCATTCCAGCAGTACAGGCCCAATCTTGTTGTGATGGATATATACATGCCGGTGATGGACGGCATGAAGGCCACGCGACGGATCAAGCAGCTCATCGGCAAGCAGTTCATACCCGTCATATTTCTCACCTCTTCCAGCGAGGAGCGCGTGCTGGCCCGCTGCCTGGCCGCCGGCGGTGATGACTTCATTACCAAGCCGGTCTCGCCGCTGGTACTGAAAACCAAGATAGACAGCCTGTTACGCCTGCAAAACCACGAAAAATCCGTGGATGCGACAAACAGGGAACTGCGCAACCGCCTGGAACATGTCGAGACGGAAATCGAGATCGCTGAACGTATTCTCTATAAAATTGCCCACAGCTTCCCCGCCACACCCGATAACATTCGCTACTACTGTTCACCCAAGCAGCTGACCAGCGGTGATATTTTCCTTGCGGCGGAATTACCCGGTAGCCGGCAATACCTGGTACTGGGCGACTTTACCGGTCACGGCCTCTCCGCTGCGCTGGGAACACTGCTGGTCTCCGAAGCCTTCTACAGCATGGCAGCCAGCGGCAAGTCCCTGGAACAGGTGCTGCGTACCATCAACGCACGTCTCAAGGAGGCAACACCCGGCGACTACTTTCTTGCCGCACTGGCCGTTGAACTTGATCATCGGCAGAGGACGCTACAGTGCTGGAACGGTTCAATGCCGCCCCTGCTTGAATACCGCCCCGCCAGGGGAATCGTCGAACGTATCGGCTCCAACAACCTTCCCCTGGGCATCGTCACAAACGACGGTTTCGAGTACAACACCTCACACTGCAAACTCAATGCCGACAGCCGTCTCTACCTCTACTCCGACGGCCTGATCGAAACCTGCAACACACAGGGCAAGATGTTTGGCGGCGAACAACTCGACGCCCTGCTGTCAGAGGACAGCAGAGCTGACGGTGTGTTCGACACGATCATCGATACATTGTGCGAGTTTCGCGCAGGTACCGTGCACCGGGACGACACCACACTGGTAGAGGTCAAGTTGAGGTAACAGGCCGGACCGCCCTTGCGGCAGCCCGGCCTGTCGAACTAGAAGCGGTAACCGATATTGGCACCGAAAGAGGTTTCGGACAGCGAGATTTCCATAGCGCCGTCGGCAGCCGGTGCGGTCAGTGTATTCTCGGGTACGTACATGTAATGGACATCGACATCCCAGTGGTTGTTGATCTGATAACCCGCGCCCAGCGTGTAGTGCGTCTCCACGATGGCAGGCAAAATCAGGTTATTGGCCACATCCTCATCCTCGATCGGTGAGGAGGCGTAGTTGTATCCGGCACGCAGGCTGAAACGCTCATTCAGCGCATACTCAAGACCCAGCGCATAGACCACCTGGTCATCCCAGTCGCTGGCCAACTCCACATCCCAGCTTGCCGGACCGTCAATGACCATCTTCTCCAGGGTGTCGGACCAGTCGATCCACTTCACATCGGCCGAGATAGTCAATTTGTCGCCCGGGTGGAACGCCACGCCGACCGAGGCCTGCTGCGGGAAGTCCATATCCAGCCGGTAGGTGCCGGCAGGGAAGTCGCCTGTCGCCGGGAAGCTGATGTCACCCGCGGCAAGATTGTATTCCAGCGGGTCAAAATTCTGCTTGCTCTTGTAGGCGAATCCGATGGTCCAGCTTGAGTTGAGGTCATGCATCAGACCCAGCCCCATGCCGAGACCAAAACCACTGGCCGCCCGGCTCAGATCCATGGTACCCATGGGGCTGCTCTGTTGCAGTGCAACCGACTGATAATCGATATTCAACGCCACACCGAAACTGGTGGCCGTGTTGAGGTTCCAGGCCAGCACCGGCGCCATCTGCCAGAACGAGATATTGCTGTAGCCGCTCCAGTCGCCCGGTCCCATGTCGGTAACCGCATAGTCCACCCCCATACCGGAGGTACCGTACATGCCGCCGCCAAAATAGAGATTGCTGCCGTCGGAAGTGGGTGCCGTCCAGCCAAGGGCCGGCACGCCGTACATGGATACCGAACTGTCTGCCTTATCACCCATCATCGCCGCAAAGTCCACGCTGCGATCGGGCATAAAGGCCTCCATGGAAAAATCCGCACGGGCGCCGACGCGGGCCGCCCCAGCAGGGTTGCTGACCGCGGTCATTGCGCTGCCCGGATTGGCGGTAACGGCTCCGGCCAGCCCTTTCTGGTAGGCCCCGACGCCGATCAACTGGTAACCGTTGGTGGCGAAAACCTGCGAAGGAAGTACGAGTGCAGTTGCTGCAGCAACTGCCAGAAGTTTGTGGTGTGTATTCACATTATCCCCTTAATTTTAAGTTGTTTTGTCTGCTCGGAACTTCCCGGTTCCCGATAAGGTGTATTAGTGGTTTAACATATTATTTACAATTAATACACCAGGCGAATAGAAAATCCCTCTTTGATACCCAATAAAACTTATGGGTACAGGCAACGTGAAGCACCGGCCCGCGGGACATAGACACGACACGGGCGCAGGCACGATCAAACGTGTGAGAAAGCTGTGATACGGCTGTGATATTTTCCCGCTAGGATGCAGATACTGGCTGTCAAACAGTCAGAGCAATTGATGTGGATATGCCGTGCTGAAATACGATCGAATCACCCTGTTGAGGCTTGCCGTCTTCCTGCTCAGCCTGGCCCCCCTGCTGCTGCTCGCCGGGGAGGGCTGGCGGGGAGGGCTGGGCGCCAACCCGATTGAAACGGTCACCCGCACCCTGGGGGAGTGGGCGCTGCGTTTCCTGCTTCTCACCCTCTGCATCACGCCCTTGCGCTGGCTGACGGGTGTCAATGCGCTTATCCGCCTGCGCCGCATGCTGGGGCTTTACGCCTTCTTCTACGCCAGCCTCCACCTGGTTAGCTACATCGTACTGGATCAGTTCTTTTACTGGCCCGAGATTATCGCCGACATCCTCAAACGCCCCTATATCACCTTCGGCATGACCTGCTTCATGCTGCTGGTACCGCTGGCGGCAACCTCCACCAATAAAATGATCAAACGCCTTGGCGGGCGTCGCTGGCAACGCCTGCACCGCCTGGTCTACCCCGCCGCGATCGCCGCCGTGCTGCACTTCACCCTGATGGTCAAGGCTGACCTGCGCGAGCCGCTGGTCTATGCCGCGGTGCTGGCGGTGTTGCTCGGGGCCCGGCTGTACAGGCGCTACCTGGCCTGAACGGAGCACGTCACCATTTTACTTCTGCAAATAACCCACTATTGCAATCGGATTCTTGCTCACGTATTATTCCCGACATATTTGCTATGGTATTAAGGGTATCCCTGTCGCGGGCCTCGTGTTACCGGCCCGTGCGATGCTCACCGCCGGCACCGGGTATTTCCCGGCCACAGGCTGCAATATGCCTTGATATGGCCTATAAATAACCCCATATAAATGCTCAGTAATTAATGACAATAACGTTTCCTGATTAGGAGGATAGCAATGGCCTTTGAACTGCCCGCTCTACCCTACGAAAAAAACGCCCTGGAACCGCACATCTCTGCCGAGACACTCGAGTTCCACCACGGCAAGCACCACGCCACCTACGTCACCAACCTGAACAACCTGGTTCCCGGCACCGAATTCGAGGGCAAGTCACTGGAGGAGATCATCACCAGTGCACCGGCCGGCGGTATCTTCAACAACGCCGCCCAGATCTGGAACCATACCTTCTACTGGAACAGCCTCAGTCCCAACGGCGGCGGTGAACCCGGCGGCCCTCTGGCAGATGCCATCAACCAGGCCTTCGGCTCCTTTGCCGATTTCAAGGAGAAATTCTCCACCTCGGCGGCGACCAATTTCGGTTCCGGCTGGACCTGGCTGGTGAAAAATTCAGACGGCGGCGTTGAGATCGTCAACACCAGCAATGCCGGCTGCCCCCTCACCGACGGTAAAATCCCGCTGTTCACCGCCGATGTCTGGGAACACGCCTATTACATCGACTACCGCAATGCACGCCCCAAATACCTGGAAGCCTTCTGGAACCTGGTCAACTGGGATTTTGCCTCACAAAATTTCGCCGGCTAGGCAACCGGTGAGGAAATCATCTATGTAAAACATAGCGTTACAAAGTTTGCCTCCCCGGCAACTTGGCAGTAAAATAGATCGTTTCCGAAATTGGCAGTCTCCTTCGAGACTGCCTTTTTGCTTTCAAAGACGAATAAATACTATGTCAGACACACTGATGACGACCTACGCGCGGTTACCGGTCACCTTCGAAAAGGGTGAAGGTGCCTGGCTATGGGACAACGGGGGCAACAAATACCTGGATGCGGTCAGCGGCATTGCCGTATGCAATCTGGGGCACGCCCACAGCACGGTCAGCCAGGCACTGTGCGAACAGGCCGGCCAGCTTGTGCACACGTCCAATCTCTACGGCATCGCCAACCAGGAAAAACTGGGCGAGCGCCTGACCGCTCTGGCCGGTATGGACCGGGTGTTCTTTGCCAACTCAGGTGCCGAGGCCAATGAGGCGGCGATCAAACTGGCACGCCTGTACGGGCACAAACGGGGTATCGAACAACCGATGATCGTGGTGGCCGAGAACAGCTTCCACGGCCGTACCATCGCTACCCTCTCGGCCACTGGCAACCGCAAGGTACAGGCCGGCTTCGAGCCGCTGGTCAAGGGTTTCATCCGCGTGCCGTTCAACGATATCGAGGCGCTTGAGAACATTGCCAAGCATAGCCAGGATGTGGTCGCGGTGCTGGTCGAGCCCCTGCAGGGCGAAGGCGGAGTGCAGGTCCCCGCAGAGGACTACCTCGACAACATACGCCGCATCTGCGACGACAACGAGTGGCTGATGATGCTCGATGAGATCCAGACCGGCATGGGCCGCAGCGGCGCCATGTTTGCCTTCCAGCACAGCAACAGCACACCCGATGTGATGACCCTGGCCAAGGGGCTGGGTAACGGTGTGCCGATCGGCGCCTGCCTGGCACGCGGCATGGCCGCAGATCTGTTCCAGCCCGGCAACCACGGTTCGACCTTCGGCGGCAACCCCCTGGCATGCGCTGCCGGGCTGGCGGTGTGCGACGTGCTCGAACAGGAGAAGCTGGCGGATCGCGCCGAGGAGCTGGGCCTGCGCATGGTGACCGAGTTTGAACTCGCCATCGGCGACCACGAATACGTCAACGACATCCGCGGCAAGGGGCTGCTCATCGGTATCGAGCTGGATCGCCCCTGCGCAGAGCTGGTGGGCATGGCCCTGGAACAGGGGCTGCTGATCAATGTCACCGCAGGCAACGTGATCAGACTGTTACCCCCCCTGGTGATCAGCGATGACGAGGCGAGCACCATCGTGCTCAAGGTCACCCAGTTGATCAACGAATTTATTGCCGGCAGCAATGCTGCCGCCTAACCCGCAACGAATTTAAATCATGGCAACCCGTCACTTTCTAACCCTGCTTGATCTGGAGAAGGGCGAACTTAAGCAACTCATTGCCCGCGCCATCGAACTGAAGGCGATGCAGCACAGGGGTGAGATTTACGAGCCCCTGAAGAACAAGGTGCTGGGGATGGTATTTGAGAAATCATCAACCCGTACCCGCGTCTCTTTCGAGGCAGGCATGGTGCAGTTTGGCGGACATGCCATCTTCCTGTCGCCGCGCGACACCCAGTTGGGCCGTGGTGAACCGATCGAGGACACCGCGCGGGTGCTCTCGCGCATGTGCGATGTCATCATGATCCGCACCTTCGAACAGGAGAAGATCGAGACCTTTGCCGAATACTCGCGGGTGCCGGTGATCAATGCACTGACCGACATGTACCACCCCTGCCAGCTGCTCGCCGACGTGCAGACCTTTGTCGAGCAGCGTGGTGACATCGAGGGCAAAACCGTCGCCTGGATCGGTGACGGCAACAACATGTGCCACTCCTACATCAACGCCGCACGCCAGTTTGGCTTCAGGCTCAACATCGCCTGCCCGGAGGGCTACGAGCCGGATTCACAGATATTGGCGGCAGCCGGTGACAGCGTTCAATTGATACGCGATCCCATCAAGGCGGCGGAAGGTGCCGACCTGATAACCACCGACGTCTGGGCGAGCATGGGGCAGGAAGAGGAACAGGCGGCGCGGGAGAAGGCCTTTGCCAATTACCAGGTCGACGACACCATTATGGCCTGCGCCAGCAAGGATGCCATCTTCCTGCACTGCCTGCCGGCCCACCGCGGCGAGGAGGTCAGCGCTTCGGTGATCGACGGCCCGCAGAGCCTGGCCTGGGATCAGGCGGAAAACCGCCTGCATGCGCAGAAGGCACTGCTTGAATTCCTGCTCGTTTAGGTTGAACCTTTCCCCATCACGGAGGAGACAGGACACGTCTGCTTCAATCAGCATGAAGGTGAAGAGTGAGGTGTGAAGCGTGAAGCGAATTGTGTTTAAATCCGAGAGTAGTCACCCCGATTCCACAGCGACTTCACTTCACCCTTCACCCTTCACTCTTCACTCTTTGCTGAGCCGTGTCCTTTTACCCTTAATTTTTCTCCTCATTTTCATCCCAGGCGCTCAGGCCGGCCCGTTAGATGATGGTCTGCAGGCCTATAACACCGGTGACTACCAACGCGCCCACGACCTGTGGAAACCGCTCGCCCAGCAGGGCGACGCCAAGGCACAGTACAACCTGGCACTGCTGTATGAAAACGGCAAGGGAGCGCCCAGACACCTGCGCACGGCGATGACCCTCTATCGTGCCGCCGCCGAACAGGGCTATGCACCGGCACAGTACAATCTGGGCCTGATGTATGCTCAGGGCAAGTCGGTATTTAAAAACCGCAGCCGCGCGGCACACTGGTGGGAGAGGGCGGCTGCACAAAACCACCCCGAGGCCCTGTATAACCTCGGCGTACTCCTGGTTTACGGTTACGGGATTAAAAAGGAACCGGTCCGGGCTCTTGCGCTATGGGAAAGATCGGCGTTGCTGGGCTATACCAAGGCGCGGCAGGCGTTGGTGCGGGTCTACGAAAGCGGCGAGTTTGGACTGCAGAAGGATGCGCAGCGCGCGGCCTACTGGAAACAACGACTGGAAAAGTGAACGAGTAACGCGCGGCCAGTATCAAAAGGCAAAGGTTGTTCGTCCTCGCCCCTCATAACCCACCACTCGCTACTGATTAACCCTCGCCCCGCGCCTCGGCTTCCATCTGCTCGATGCTGGTGTGGCGCACATCCTTGCCCTTGACCATGTAGATGACATATTCACAGATATTCTTGGCATGGTCGCCAATACGCTCGAGAGCACGCGCCGCCCACATCAGGTGCAGGGTGCGGGTGATGGTGCGCGGGTCCTCCATCATGAAGGTGATGAGCTGACGCATCATCGACTCGTACTCCTTGTCGATGCGATCGTCCAGGCGCGCCACTTCAACCGCCGCCTCCGGGTCCATGCGGGCAAAGGCATCCAGCGAGCTGTGCAGCATGTGCTTGACGTGTTGCGCCAGATGTTCAAGCTCCAGGCACTGATTACTCCCGCCTGAACCGCTGCACTCTGCCAGTTCTGTCGCCATGCGTGCGATACGTTCTGCCTGATCCCCAATGCGCTCAAGATCGGTGATCGTCTTGATAATCGCGACAATGAGCCGCAGGTCGAAGGCCGCCGGCTGACGCCGGGCGAGAATGCGGCTGCACTCCTCGTCGATCATCACCTCCATGGCGTTGACCTGGTAATCGTTCTGCACCACCTGTCCAGCCTGTGCAGTATCCCCTTCCAGCATGGCCGTCACGGCATTGGCCAGTTGTTCCTCCACTTTACCGCCCATCGACAGAACGCGATTGCGGATCTCCTCCAGTTCAACGTTAAACTGCTGTGAGATATGGTGGCCGATAGATGTTGTTTCCATTGTCTGCTCCGTTGCTCAGGCGATCACTTTGTGGCGTTTGTTGTTTTCGGCGTAAGCCTGTTATCCGTAACGTCCCGTGATGTAATCCTCAGTCTCCTTCATCTTCGGGTTGGTAAACAGCGTGTCGGTATCCCCGAACTCTACAAGTTTACCCATCAGCATGAAGGCCGTGTAGTCCGATACCCGTGCCGCCTGCTGCATGTTGTGCGTCACGATAACGATGGTGTATTTGTCTTTGAGCTCATAGATCAACTCCTCGATCTTCAGGGTTGAAATCGGATCAAGCGCCGAGGCCGGTTCGTCCAGCAGCAACACCTCCGGTTCGATGGCAATGGCACGGGCAATCACCAGCCGCTGCTGCTGACCGCCGGAAAGTCCCAGTGCGTTGTCGTGCAGGCGGTCCTTGACCTCATCCCACAGCGCAGCGCCACGCAGTGCCTTCTCCACCACCTCGTCGATGACACGGCGGTTCTTGATCCCCTGGATACGCAGTCCGTAGGCGACGTTCTCGTAGATCGACTTGGGAAACGGATTGGGTTTCTGGAACACCATGCCGATACGGCGGCGCAGATCCGCCACGTTGGCGGCCGGGCTGTAGATATTCTCCCCATCCAGGGTGATATTGCCATCGATGTGCACACCGTCAATCAGGTCGTTCATGCGGTTGAAACAACGCAGCAACGTCGACTTGCCACAACCGCTGGGTCCGATATAGGCGGTCACACGCTTTTGCGGGATCTGCATGTTGATCCCCATCAGCGCCTGCTTCTCGCCATAGTAGAGGTCGAGGTTGTTCACCTCCAGGGCAATGGTCTCATCCTGCAGGTTCAGGGTGCGGCGCTCGCGTTGCAGCGCGCCGAGGTCAAGCCCGTGCGTCATTGGCGTCTCTTCGTTCATGGTCTGTGCAGCTTCAGTCATAGGAGTAACCTGTTAATCAATGTTCCAGTGCGCGGTACTTTTCACGCAGATGGTTGCGAATTGCGATCGCGGCGAGGTTCAGTGCAACGATAATAACAACCAGCAACAGCGCGGTCGCATAGACAAGGGGACGTGCCGCCTCGACATTCGGACTCTGGAAACCGACATCGTAGATGTGGAAACCCAGGTGCATGAACTTGCGCTCCAGATGCATAAAGGGGAAGTTGCCGTCCAGCGGCAGCGAGGGGGCCAGTTTCACCACGCCCACCAGCATCAGCGGCGCCACCTCGCCCGCGGCACGGGCCACGGCGAGAATCAGTCCTGTCATCATGGCCGGGCTGGCCATGGGCAGGATGGTGCGCCACAATGTTTCGATCTTGGTGGCACCCAGTGCCAGGCTGCCCTCGCGTATGGAACTGGGAATGCGCGACAACCCCTCTTCGGTGGCGACAATCACCACCGGCAGGGTCAACAGCGCCAGCGTCAGTGCCGCCCACAGGATACCCGGGGTACCGAAGGTCGGTGCAGGGTCGGCCTCGGGGAAGAACAGTGCATCGATGTTGCCGCCGAGAAAATAGACGAAGAAACCGAGACCGAACACACCGTAGACAATCGAGGGCACACCGGCCAGATTGTTGACTGCGATACGTATCAGCCGTGTAACCGGGCCCTGTTTGGCGTACTCGCGCAGATAGACCGCCGCGATGACACCAAACGGCGTCACGATAATCGACATCAGGATCACCATCATCACCGTGCCGAAGATCGCTGGGAAAATACCACCCTCAGTGTTGGCCTCACGTGGGTCGTCGCTAACAAACTCCCACACCTTCTCTAGATAAAAGGCCAGCTTGTCGAAAAACGACATGGCATTGGGACGGTAGGCCCGCACCACCTTGTCCATGGGCAACTCCACCAGCTGCCCGTCCATCACCTCAACAGCCACACTGTCGCGCTGCACGCGGCTATACAACTCGTTGAGCTGTTTCTGCAACACCTGGTAGCTAGCATCGAGTTCCGCCCTTTCCGCCGCGATTGCTGCAAGTGCCTGTGGCGTATTATCACCCTCAAGCTCCATCTTGCGCCCCTTGAGACGCAGGCGTTCCATGCGGTAATTGATGGCGCCGATCTCATCCTTCTGGATTTTCTGGATCTGGCTGTATATGTTGCCGACGCGCTCCAGTCGCCGCTGTAACTCAGGCCACGCCGACTCGCCCTCGGCCACCACCTTGCCCTGCTCCTTGACCGCACGAACATAACCGTAAAAATTGCCCCACTCGCGCCGTTCCAGCACGGTGAGGCTTTCGGGGTGACGACGCGCCTCGATGCGCTCATCCAGTACCCAGCGGAAATCCAGGCCGCCGACATCACGGTTGCCTGTCTTGAACAGGTAGCGTGTCACCATCTCCTCATCACTGGCAACTTCCATGCCCGCCGCACGCAGTTGCTCGGCAAGGACACGCTCCTCATCATGGATCTCGCCGATAAGCCGCAGCACCTGGGTATCCGATTCACGGTAGTCGAACTCATGCACCGGCTTGGCCCAGAAATGCCCCAGGCCGCGTACCGCGATGAGCAGCAACAGGCCGACCACCATCAGCAGGCTGACGCTGAGTGCGGCAGCGTTCAGCCAGACCCAGGCATCGCCGTCATGGAACCACTTTTTCAGATTTACTCGCATCACTTTTTTGTCTTCGGTTAACCGCGCAAATGTCGTGCAACGTGTTTCAGCGCCTACAGCGATGAATACTTCTTGCGCAGGCGGTGGCGTATCAGTTCTGCCAGGGTGTTGAACACGAAGGTAAACATAAACAGCACCAGGGCAGCGAGGAACAGCACGCGGTAGTGGGTGCTGGCCACCTCCGACTCGGGCATCTCCACCGCGATATTGGCCGACAGCGTGCGCATGCCCTGGAAGATGTTCATGTCCATCACCGGCGTGTTGCCCGTGGCCATCAGTACAATCATGGTCTCGCCCACGGCTCGCCCCAGCCCGATCATCACGGCGGAGAAGATACCCGGGCTGGCGGTGAGGATGACCACCCGCGAGAGGGTCTGCCAGCGCGATGCGCCCAGTGCCAACGAGCCGAAGGTCAGGTGCTTGGGCACGCCGAAGATGGCATCCTCGGTGATCGAGAAAATGGTCGGAATCACGGCAAAACCCATTGCCAGCCCCACCACCAGCGAGTTGCGCTGGTCGAAACCGATGCCCAGGTCGTTGTACAGCCAGGCACGCATATCGCCGCCAAACAGCACCTGTTCAAGCGGGATGCTCAGGGCGATGGACAACCAGACAAGGAACAGGATCACCGGGATCATCAACACCGCCTCCCAGCCCTCCGGCACCAGCATGCGTATCTGGCGGGGCAACTGTTGCCAGAAATAGCTGAAAGCCAACACACCCAGCGGCAGAAGCAACAGCAACGCGAAGATACCGGGCAGGTAGGACTCGATAAACGGCGCCAACCACAGGCCGGCCAGGAAGCCAAGGATCACAGTCGGCAACGCCTCCATGATCTCGATAGTGGGCTTGACGATAGTGCGCATGCCGGGCGCCATAAAGTAGGCGGTGTAGATGGCACCGAGTATCGCCAGCGGCACAGCAAACAACATGGCATAGAAGGCCGCCTTCAGAGTACCGAACGACAGTGGCGTCAGGCTGAACTTGGGCTCAAAGTCATTATCGGCCGATGAGGACTGCCAGATGTACTCCGCTTCGGCATACCCCTCGTAATGCACCTTCTCCCACAATGAGTGCCAGGATATTTCCGGGTGTTGGTTGTGTATGCGGTAGCGGTACATCCGCCCCGACTCCCCCTCGGCCAGCATGTAGTCGCCTCGCGGTGAGATGACCACCAGGGAGAGCGGTTCATCGGCCACATTCTCGATCAGTACCGTGCGTTGTGCCGTAGCATGGTAGATGCCCACCCGGCCCTTGCCATCCGCGACGAGAAAACCCTTGCGGCGATGTTCCGGGGCGATATCGACAACAGCGGCATCCTGATCATGGAACGAACGAATCGACTGCAACGTCGAGACGTTGTGCGCATCGCGCACCGGGAACCACTGCGTGACCGAGCCGTCACTGCCGCCTGCCAGCAGCGCATAGCCGCCGAGCAGGAATTTCAGTGAGGTCAGCCGCGTTCCCTCCGCCAGCAGGTGTAGCCGCTCGATCAGGTGTATCTCATCCGGGTCGCTGATATCGTAATGGAGCAGCTCGCCATTGGCGGCGGCAGCATAGAGGTGGCGTTGCCCGGGGTCGACGAGGAGAAACTGCACATCGATATCGACACCCTCAAGCTGTGTCACACTGCGTTCCAGGGTGACCTCGTCCTCATTCAGAAACGAGCTTTCCTTGGCAAAGGTATTGAGCAGCAGCCGCTCATCGGCGGTCATGGCGGCGATCGTCATCCGCTCCTCACCGTCACGCAGTTCAAGCAGTCTTAACACGCTGCCCTCATCATCGACTGTGAGCGGCTTCTCACCGTAGGGATACTCAAACCGGGGTAGCACCGTGCGAACATCATCGGGATAGGTCACCCTGAACCCGTGGTGCACCAGCAGGGCCTGACCGCGCTCATCGGCCAGTGCCGTAAGCCGTCCAATCACGCCCTCGGTGTCCAGTGTCGCCACCTTGCCGATGGCCGTCTGGTAGCGCTCAACCACCTCGCCATCGGCCACGCGGAAATAGACCGCCTCCCCCGTTTCGGTATAGCGCACCCCCAGTTCGTTCAACTCATCCAGGGCAAGATGCAGGCTCGCGCCGCCACCCCCGGGCAAGGTGTAGCCCTCCTGCCGCTCCACCGAGGCGGGAATAAATAGCGGGAAGACCACGTAAAACAGGTAGAAGAAGATAAGGACAATGGCGAAGATCACCCCCAGACCGCCGACTGCAATGCCATGACGGGCGAGTTTGTCCTTCAATAACCGCCAGCGCTGCAGCCGCAGCAGTTGTTCTGGCTGAAAAAGTGGAGGGTTAGCGCTCATGCCGCACGATCCGTCCTATAAGGAGTGGTTGCGGCATGGTAGAGGGGTAATATGACAGGAATATTACAGTCGCATGAATCTTTGTTACAGCGCTGTTACATCAGGCGGGCGGGCATCTCGTCGGTCAGTGAGAGCAGTTTCTGCGCCACCGGCAGGGCCTGATCGCAAAAGCTGTCCAGATCCTGTATCGAATCGGGAGCCACCAGGTCCTGGGTACCGTCAGCCGAGGCGATGCGTACGATATCACCGCCGGACTGGCGGATATGCGCGATATAGAGCACCGGCTCATTCACCCCCTCGGGCACCAGGGCACAGATGTAGCGATAGCGGACATCATCCTCACTCTCGATATCCCCGAGTATCACGGCGCTGAAGGTGCCGATCTGGTAACGGCGCTTGGGAATGGCGGTTTCGATCTTCGGTATACTCACTAAAACCCCTTGGTTCAAGTTAACGCTTACTTACAATTTAATGACTAACGACGTGCTTTCAAGTCTCAGGCAGCAGCTTGGGGCCGGCAAACAGGACTACCTGCTGCTCGAACCCGTCACGCGAGAACGTGCGCGGCTGCAGTTTAGCGGCCCATTCGAGGGTAGCGAGGTGGTGTGGGACGCCACCCTCTACACCCTTACAGGCTACGCCAAACACCATCCGGAGTCACTCGCCGGGGGCCTGCGCAATTTCATCGACATTGCCGCCACAGGGGACTCACCCATCCCGATAACCATCGGACTTGGCGTCAGGCAGATCAATCCGGCCACCATCCAGATGGCCATCCGCATGGTACGGCAGTACAAGCGGTTGCAGCGGGGATGGCATGAGTATGGGGAGGTTTGGGGTTTAGAGTAGGGTTTGTTTACTCTTTAGAATATTTGTGTGAATTGCTATTTGTTGCCCGCATGGCAAATACGTCAAAAGGGGTGAAGAACTGACCAGCGGGTGAAATCCGCCGTACAACCCACTAAAAGGAGGCCGACTCCGGCCTCGCCCATGCCGGAATTCGCGCAAACCCGCCCCGTAGCGCCCGATCCAGCGCCTTGTAGCCGTACATATGCGTTTCAACCAGTTGCCAGTACTGGCGCGAGTGGTTCATATGCACGGTATGGCACAGCTCATGGACCAGCAGGTAGCGCACCAGATCCGGTTCCAGGAACAGCAGCCCGCGATTGAGGCTGATGCGCCGTCCCGCCGCACAGCTTCCCCAGCGGGTACGCTGCGCCCTGATCGTAACCGAGTCATACACCAGCCCGGTCTCCCGGCTGACCTGTTCCAGCCATGCCGGCAGCACCTGCTTTGCGGTACGCGTCAACCAGCGCTGCAGTGGCGTACGCCAGTCATCCCCATGGGTCACCCGCAGGCGGTTGTCCCGTTCCCGGCACCCGCTGCGGCTTCCCCGGTCGTATTCGACCTGCCAGGCGGCATCGATGGCGGGCAGTTGCACATGTCGGGGGGGCGACGCTTCGGCCTCGGCACCGTACTCGCGCACCATCTTCGCCACGTTCGCCTGCAGCCAGTCGCGCCGCTGCGCCAGCAGTGCGGGCAGCCCGGCGGTATCAAAGCCCTCCGGCACCACCACCTCGACCCGACCCGGCGGCTTGACCACCAGACGTACATGGCGGGCACGCCGGCTGATGCGCAACGACAACCTGTCGGCCCATTCGGAATCCAGTGCGGAAACAAGCAAGCTGTCACTGCAACGACTTGATTTCATTAGATAATCGGTATCAACCGCTGGTTGCCTGGCAAGGCAGATAGTAGCAGATGCGGGGCTGGAACGGACAGCCGGTATTGGGGTGGCGCGAGTCCCTTCGCGCTTGACGTGGTAATTCGGCTCAGACGGCCAGGTCGTATCCTTCGATCACCAATGCCTCGATATCCTCGGCATCGACCGATTCGTCAACCTCGATACCGCGCACACCGGGCACCATGAGATTGGCGATATTTTCCATCTCAAAACCATAGAACTCTTTGATATAGCTGAAAATATGTTGCTTGTAGGCGTCCTGACCCGACTCGATGAACTCCATCACCAGGCGGGCCAGCTGGCACGCCTCATCGACCGGCCTGTCGATGGTAAACAGCCGTTCGTGCTGGCGGAAGCCCGAGGCAATCAAGCCGTCTCGCACCGCCTCAAACAGCTCGTGCACCAGACCATGGTCGTTATTTTCATAATCGAAATTGATCACAATTCCACTCGGCATGGCAGTCCCCTTGGCAGGAAGAGAAATCATTAATTCTGAAAATAGATTATTATTCAGCATATTACAAGTTTTTCTTAATGTTTATTCATATGATATTCACGTAACCTTCACAAGAACAGAATGGATTGTCAGCAGCGGCACCGGCGATACAATAACGCCATGCAGCTATACGGCGGAAAAATCATTCATCGCAGCAAGGATGAGCACGGCATACTCGAGGTCGTGGAGAACGCCCACGAGCGCTCGCTGCATTTCGGCACGCGCCCCAGGCAAAGCACCATGCTGCTGCACGACCCGATTCGCCTCTCCCTCTCCTACACCCGGGCCATGACCTGTGCACTGCTGTTCCAGCCCGACCCCCGGCGCATTCTGCTCATCGGCCTAGGCGGCGGCTCACTGGCAAAGTTCCTGCTGCACCACTTTCCCGCCTGTCACATCGATGCGGTCGAATACCGCGAGGCGGTCATCAAACTGGCGCAGGGCTACTTCCGCCTGCGCGACGACCCGCGACTGCAACTGCATGTCGACGATGCGGCCCGCTTCATCCGTACAGCCGACGAGGCGCGCTACAGCGTTTACGATCTGATCCTGGTCGACGCCTTTGTCGACGACGGCATCTCCCGCTCGGTCTGCGGCATCTCCTTTTTCGACCACTGCCGTGCACGCATGTCGGAAAACGGGGTGATGAGCATGAACCTGTGGTCCGGCGATTACATGTCGCCGCGTGAGCTGCTGGAGGATCTGAAAACCGCCTTTGCAGGCCAGATCGTAAAACTCCCGGTGGAGGGCAAGGACAACATCATCGGCATCGCCTGCCGCCGCGGTATACCGCGACAGAAACTGAAAAAACTGGATGCGAGGGCCAGGGACCTGCAGCAGCAACTGGAGGTGGAGTACCCGGCCTTTCTGCGGCAACTGCGCAAAAACAACAGCTGGCACGCCCTGCTGTCGGCCTGAGCACCACCGCGAGAGGCGTATTGCGCCCCGACAATTATCAATATTTATTATTAACCTTTCACATGCTATCAATGCCTCGCACGGGAAACGGGCCTGACAAGGGCCAGAAACCGCTGAAACAATGGCCGATAAGCCATTGAAAAGCTATGGAACAATTCTCATCTTAGTTGACAGATAGCTTGCCGAGGCCCGCCGGCCGGGCCGGGCTATTCAACTAATCCATTAATTTAATTAATATTTTTTTGTCATGGCAATGTAAGAAACATTGGCTATGGTTTGATCTCCACTATAAAAATGACATTTAGCAAGACACCGCACGGGAGGCGACATGGATATGTTAAATAAGGATACGGCCAGGGGCCCCACCATCGACATCATGCTCAACTACCGGCCCCTGGGGCTGGTGCATGCGAAGGCTTCGTCGATAGACGACGAGTTGATGGCCATCGATACCGGTCACATCAAGCTCTACAAGAATGCCGAGGTCGAGGTGACCATACCCCTGCCCAACCGCCAGACACAGCGCTTTACGGCCCAGGTCGTGCAGTCCGGGCAAATGACCGTGCTGGCGTTGCACAACTGCTCAAACAAGACGATGAAACAGTTAAACGCGTTGCCCATATGCGCCAACCAGGTGCTTGGCAAGCTGGCGTTTACCTAGCGGGTATCCCCTCTCTTCCCCTCGTTTAACCCGCGGCAGCAGACCGCCCTGGTCTGCTGCACTCTTTATTCCCCACCCGGCATTGGCGGCTTCACATCCTGATCATCAACGGGCAGTATCGTATTGTATTTAGAATAGCGCGAGCAGTATTGTCTTTTTTAATAAACTGTATTGGTTCAAGCTGAACTGGGGTACAATTCGCGTTTTTTTGCGCCCGCATAAAACAGAATATGGGCCCGACACATCCCGTGGAACGAGAGTGAATACATATGACTACCAAGGACATGACAGCCAATCTGGACCTGACCCTGCACGGTAAAGGTACCGGTGCCCTGCGCACCCAGCGCCCTGTCTATCTGGACTTTCTCCCCCCCTGCAACCATGCCTGCCCCGCAGGGGAGGACATTCAGGGCTGGCTCGCCCTGGCACAGGCTGGCGCATACGAGGCCGCCTGGCAAAAACTGATTGAAAACAACCCCTTCCCCGCCATTCACGGCCGCGTCTGCTACCACCCGTGCGAGACCGCCTGCAACCGCACCTACACCGACCAGGAGGTCAGCATCCACGCGGTGGAGCGTTTTCTCGGTGACATGGCAATGGAGCAGGGCTGGAAGCCGAAATTCACCCCGCGCCCCGGTGGCAAACGGGTGCTGGTCATCGGCGGCGGCCCCAGCGGGCTCTCCGCGGCCTACCACCTGACCCGCCGCGGCCACGAGGTCGAGATCTACGAGGCCGGCCCCATCGCCGGCGGCATGATCCACTTCGGCATCCCCGCCTACCGCATGCCGCGCGATGAACTGGCGCGGGAGATCAGCCGCGTCGAGGAGATGGGGGTGAAGATCCACCTCAACCACCGCGTGGACGATGTGGAGGCCGAACGCGTGACCGGCAACTTCGATGCCGTGTTTATCGCCGTCGGCGCCCACCTGAGCAAGAAGATCGACATCCCCGCGCGTGACGCCCGCGGTATGATGGACGCGGTCAGCTTCCTCAAGAGCGTCGAGCAGGGCGAGCCGCTGAAACTCGGCCGTCGCGTGGCCATCTACGGCGGCGGCAACACCGCCATGGACGCCGCCCGTGTCGCCAAACGCATGGGCGTGGAAGAGGCGATGATCATCTACCGCCGCGACCGCGACAACATGGCCGCGCACGAGTTCGAGGCCGACGAGGCGCTGGAGGAAGGCGTCAAGATCAACTGGCTGCGCACCATCAAGGAGGTCGACGGTTCCTGCATCGAGGTCGAGATCATGGAACTGGACGAGAACGGCCGTCCGCAGCCCACGGGCAAATATGAAAAGCTGGAGGCCGATTCGCTGATCATGGCCGTGGGCCAGGAGACCGACACCGGCTTCCTCGGCCGCGTACCGGGCATCGAGTTCAAGCGCGACGGCACCGTTATCGTCGACGAGCGCATGATGACCGGCGCCGAGGGCATCTTCGCCGGGGGCGACATGGTCCCCTCGGAGCGCTCGGTCACCATCGCCACCGGCCACGGCAAGAAGGCGGCGCGCCACATCGACGCCTGGCTGCGCGGCGAAACCTACATCCCGCGGCCCAAACACCCGATCATCAGCCACGAGAAACTGCACCTGTGGTACCGTAGCGCCGCCCCCCAGGTCGAGCAGCCCGAGCTGCCGCTGTCACAGCGTCTGGGCGGCTTCGAGGAGATCCTGCAGGGCATCGCCGAAAAGGATGCGGTATACGAGGCCAAACGCTGCCTCTCCTGCGGCAACTGTTTCGAGTGCGATGGCTGCTACGGCTCCTGCCCCGAGGACGCCATCATCAAGCTGGGTCCCGGCAAGAAATACCGCTATGACTACAGCCGTTGCACCGGCTGCGCCACCTGCATGGAGCAGTGCCCCTGCCACGCCATCGAGATGGTGCCCGAAACCGCAGCCGCAGAACAATAAGTGAGACAAGCATGAGCGAACAAAGCAAATCCAAACAGGTCACCGTCGACGGCGGTCATGCGGTCGCCCACATTGCCTACCGGGTGAGCGAGATCTGTTCCATCTATCCGATCACCCCCTCCTCGGACATGTCGGAACTCTCCGACCTGTGGGCCACGCAGGGACTGCAAAACCTCTGGGGCCAGGTGCCGCAGGTCATCGAGATGCAGAGCGAGGGCGGTGCCGCCGGCACCGCGCACGGCTCTCTGCAGACCGGCGCCCTGACCACCACCTTCACCGCATCGCAGGGCCTGCTGCTGATGCTGCCGAACATGTACAAGATCGCCGGCGAGCTCACCTCCACGGTATTCCATGTGGCGGCCCGCTCCATTGCCGCGCAGGCACTGTCCATCTTCGGCGACCACCAGGACGTGATGGCCGCGCGCATGACCGGCTGGGCCATGCTCGCCTCCTCCTCGGTGCAGGAGGCGCACGACTCGGCGCTGATCACCCACGCGGCCACGCTCAAGGCACGGGTGCCGTTCATCAACTTCTTCGACGGCTTCCGCACCTCGCACGAGATCAACAAGATCAGCCTGATCCCGGACGAGCAGATCCGTGACATGATCGACGAGGAGATGGTGCACGAGCACCGCCGCCGCGCACTGAACCCGGACAACCCCTTCATCCGCGGCACTGCGCAGAATCCCGACGTCTACTTCCAGGGCCGCGAGAGCGCCAACCCGTTCTACGCCAGGGTGCCCGACATTGTCCAGCAGACCATGGACGAGCTGGCCAAGCTGACCGGACGCCAGTACAAACTGTTCGAATACCACGGTGCCGAGGATGCCGAGGAGGTCATTGTGATGATGGGCTCCGGCGCCCAGACCGTGGAGCAGACCATCAACAAGCTCAACGCCGAGGGCCGCAAGCTGGGCGTGGTCACCGTGCGCCTGTTCCGCCCCTTCAGCAGCAAGCACCTGATCGAGGCGCTGCCGGCCAGTTGCAAGCGAATTGCCGTACTGGACCGCACCAAGGAGCCGGGTGCCGCCGGCGAACCGCTCTACCAGGATGTAGTCACCGGTATTGCCGAGGCATTCGGCAACGGCCAGCTCGACACCATGCCGAAGGTGATCGGCGGCCGCTACGGCCTCTCCTCCAAGGAGTTCACCCCGGCGATGGCCAGGGCGGTGTTCGATAACCTGGCCCAGGACGAGCCGAAAAACCACTTTACCGTCGGCATCAACGACGATGTCAGCCACACCAGCATCGAGGTCGACACCAGCTTCGATATCGAACCGACCAACGTCACCCGCGCCCTGTTCTACGGCCTCGGTTCCGACGGTACCGTGAGCGCCAACAAGAACAGCATCAAGATCATCGGCGAGAGCACCGACCTGTACTGTCAGGGCTACTTCGTCTACGACTCGAAAAAGGCCGGTTCGCAGACCACCTCGCACCTGCGCTTCGGGCCCGAACCGATCCACGCGCCCTACCTGATCCAGTCGGCCAATTTCATCGCCTGCCACAAGTACAACTTCATCAACCAGGTGGAGATGCTGCACAACGCGGCCGACAAGGCGGTGTTCCTGCTCAACAGCCCGGTCGGACCGGAGCAGGTATGGGACGAGTTGCCCAAGCCGGTGCAGCAGACCATTATCGACAGGCAGATCGACTTCTATGTCATCGACGCGACCACCGTGGCACGCGATGCGGGCATGGGCCGGCGCATCAATACCATCATGCAGACCTGCTTCTTCGCCCTGTCCGGCGTACTGCCGCGCGACGAGGCGATCGAGAAGATCAAGGTGGCCATCGAGAAGACCTATGCCCGCAAGGGTACCGAGGTGGTGCAGCAGAACTTCAAGGCGGTGGATGCCGCCCTCGATCACCTGCACCAGGTGAAGGTGCCGCAGCAGGTCAGCTCCAAACACGAAATGAAGCCGGTGGTCTCGCCGCTGGCGCCGAAGTTCGTGCAGGAGGTCACCGCGCCCATGCTGGCCGGCCACGGCGATGACCTGCCGGTGAGCATGATCCCGGTCGACGGCACCTACCCGAGCGGCTCCGCGCGCTGGGAGAAGCGCAACATCGCCGACTTCGTGCCCAAGTGGGAGCCGGAGGTCTGCATCCAGTGCGGCAACTGCAGCTTCGTCTGCCCGCACAGCGTGATTCGCGCCCGTTTCTACCACGAAAAGCTGCTGGAGAAGGCCCCGGCCAGTTTCGAATCGGCCGAGGTCACCGCGCGCGGCTTCCCCGAGACCCGCTACACCCTGCAGATCTACCTGGAGGACTGCACCGGCTGCGGGCTGTGTGTCGAGGCCTGCCCGGCCCACGATCTGGAAGACAACTCACGCAAGGCGATCAACATGGCGCCGAAGGCGCCGATATTCGAGGACGGCAAGAAGAACATCGAGTTCTTCGACACCATCCCGGTCAACCACCGCTCCAGCATCGACTTCTCCTCGGTGCGCGGCGCCCAGTACCTGGAGCCGCTGTTCGAGTTCTCCGGCGCCTGCGCCGGCTGCGGCGAGACCCCCTACGTGCGCCTGCTGACCCAGCTGTTCGGTCCGCGCCTGCTGGTGGCCAACGCCACCGGCTGCTCCTCCATCTACGGCGGCAACCTGCCCGCCACCCCGTGGAGCAAAAACAAGGAGGGGCTCGGCCCGGCCTGGTCCAACTCGCTGTTCGAGGACAACGCCGAGTTCGGTCTTGGCATGCGTGTCGCCGCCGACCAGCAACTGCACATGGCCAAGGACCTGCTCAGGGTGATGACGCCGTGGCTGGAGCAGGATTTTATCGACTCGCTGCTCGACACCAATCAGCAGATCGGCACCGAGATGCGCCATCAGCGTGAACGGGTGCGCGAATTGAAACAACGCCTGCAGGCGATCGACGACCCCAGGGCCAAACGCCTGCTTACCGTCGCTGATCACCTGGTGCGACGCAGCGTCTGGCTGGTCGGTGGTGACGGCTGGGCCTATGACATCGGCTCGGCCGGTCTCGACCACGCACTGGCCAGCGGCCGCAACATCAACGTGCTGGTGCTCGACACCGAGGTCTACTCCAACACCGGCGGTCAGGCCTCCAAGTCGACCCCGACCGCGGCGACCGCCAAGTTCGCCGCCGCCGGCAAGGCCATCGGCAAGAAAGACCTGGCACTGCAGGCGATCTCCTACGGCAACGTCTACGTCGCCCGCGTGGCCATGGGCGCCAACCCGCAGCAGACCCTGCTCGCCATGCGCGAGGCCGAGGAGTACAACGGCCCGTCGATCATCCTGGCCTACAGCCCCTGCATCGCCCACGGCATCGACATGCGCAAGAGCCTGGACCAGCAGAACATGGCGGTGGCCTCCGGCTACTGGCCGCTGATGCGCTACAACCCGGAGCTGCGCAAGGCGGGCAAGACCCCGTTTGTGCTCGACTCCCCGCGTCCGCGCATGAAGCTGGCCGACTTCGCCTACAACGAGATGCGCTACAAGCTGCTGCAAAAGAGCAATCCGGAAGAGGCAGCCAGGCTGATGGAACTGGCGCAGGAGTCACTCGACCTGCGCTGGGAGACCTACGAGCACATGGCCGAGCAGGAACCCTCCGAGTTCCAGCCCACCGGCTGATCGAAGGAGTCTTCAACAAAAAAGGGGCACCAGACGGTGCCCCTTTTTTTATCTCCAGCATTCAGTCAATCCCACCGTATCTCCTGCCTACCGTTTAGAACTGATAAAAACTGTGATCATTCACACATTTTTTAATGAGTCTGGTTTGCAAATTGGCCAAAATCACACGGATTGATTAGAATCGCACCAGATAATTCGCACATATTTACTAGGGATTTTACCTAGGCTGGATGCCAATAAAAACAAAGCGAATTTGTCGTAGCAAGCAATGTCAGACTTTACGTAACACTACAGGGGACTCGCCAATGTTTTTTACCTGGGACGAATCGCTCGATACCGGTATCGAGGTCATCGACGAGCAGCACAAACGCATCGTCGACTACATCAACACGCTGCATACCGCCATCGCCACCAAGGACAAGGAAGCGGTATCCGATGTGCTTGACCAGCTCATCAACTACACTGTCACCCACTTCTCGTTCGAGGAAAGCCTGATGGAGCAGCACGGCTACATGCACACCGACGCCCACCGCAAGGTGCACGAAATGTTCACCGGCCGCATCCAGACATACCAGAAGGAACTGAACGCCGGCAGGGACATCTCGCGCAAGCTGCTCAACGACCTGAAGATCTGGCTGACCAGCCACATCAAGAGCGAGGACAGCGACTACGTCAAGGTGATCAACACCAAGGTCGACAAGGGCTGGGTCTCCAAGGCGCTGGGCCGCTTCTTCGGCAAGTAGCACGAAACACCTTTCCAGACAAAAAAGGGCGCTGCACGGCGCCCTTTTTTATTCAGTCTAATTTGCATCGACCCTTCCACGCTTCACTCCCGCCTGACCACGTTGTAGGATGGTCTGCAACGGATGCACAATGCGGTTGAGGGAACAGCCACACACACCCTCCCATCGCATATCCCTTTTGCATACGTTTTAGTCCAAATAAAAATTTAGGGAATCGTGAAGCGCATGTATAACAGATACATATCCGATATTTCTGAATACATACGTAGCCTAAATGACCGATTTAAACAGGCCTTTTAGGCCCTCTGCTTATAGTTACGTGTAGAACGGTTTCATGAATTTTGAATTAGTAGGTTCAGAGAACAATTGTTTCAAATATTAGTGAGTACCGTAATCGTGACCTACTCTACAAAAATCAGGAGGATTTGTAATGAGAAAGCTGACCGTATTGATTCTGATGCTTGCATTTGGTGCTAATGCGTCAGCAAAGGAACTCAGCATGGAGACATCAAACAGCTACCTGGATGCGCTTGGCGTGCAAGGCAACCTCAAAGCCACCTATGAGGTGATGATCAATCCTCTGCTAGACGGGGTACTACGTGGCATTGCGCAAAACATGAAAAGCAAGGGCTTGCCAGACACCAAGATTGTCGCCGCCGTTAATGCGATGCGACCTCACGTCATGTCAGCAAAGACCGCACTGCTGGACAATCTCGACAATCTGATGCCCTATCAACGACTGCAGGCCGAGGTTTACCACCCCGTACTCTCGGCAAGTTTTACCGAGGAGGAGCTCAGAGAGGTTATTGCATTTTTACAAACCCCAGTCGGCCGCAAGTATTCCCAGGAGACCTATACCATCCTGCAGCAAACGTCTCAACTGACCCAACAGCTTTTCGGCCCTCAGATCGAAAAGTTTTTCTCTGAGGAAATGGCACGGCGCAGGGAACAGGCTATTCACGACATCACCGCTGCCCTGGAGGCAACACAGTAACCACAACAACAGGGAAGTCGAGCAATGATAGAGCGTCAATCAACGTTTCATCGAAAGTCACCGATATTGTCAATACATAATCGAACCATTACACCTCGCTCAGGCCTGTACCGGACCCATGCCCTGTTCGCACTGCACCTGCTTCTGCTTTTGCTGTTGAGTGCCTGTCAGAACACACAGACAAAAAGTACAACACCGGAGCAGGAGCTGATTCGCGCCTCATTGCAGGGCGATGTAGGACGGGTACAGTTGCTTCTGTCCAGGGGCGTCGATCCCAATTCCCGCACACCGGACGGTGTTACCACTTCGCTGCTGTTGGCCAGCGAAGAGGGACATGTAGCCGTTACCATCCAGCTCCTCACTCACGGCGCAGACCCCAACATTACCACTACAAAGGGGAAGTTCAGTCCGCTCATACGCGCCAGCATCAAGGGACATGACATGATCGTCAAGCATCTGCTCATGGCGGGTGCCGACATCGACTTTCAAAGTGCCGTTGGAGGTACCGCATTAATGTGGGCGACACTGCGCAAGCGGCACAAGGTGATGCACCGTCTTATCAAGGCGGGGGCCAGCATCGATGTGCGTGGCAACCGGGGCGAGTCTGCCCTCTCTTTCGCCGTCAACAACAACGATACACTAGCCGTCGAACTGCTGCTTGCACATGGTGCCGATCCGAACCTGTCTGATATGTTTGGCAATTCGCCAGCCAGCATAGCAAAAATTAAGAAACATATTGAAATTCTGGAATTGATAAAAAAACAGCAACAACACCTCAAGGAAAGGAGCATTTGATGAAGTCACTGTCACACCTGGCCATGGCATCCTGCCTGTCAATGAGTATAACGGCAACTGCCATGGCAGCTAACAACCTGGGCGGATTAGATGTCACCATCACGCAATCCGGCGCACAACTGACCGTTCATGACACCGGTGAAAACTACCAGCGCATTGAGCTGCAAAAGCAGCCGTTTGAATTCAGCTATGCTGCCGATCAAATCGGAGTATGCGCCTCGACCAAGCCGGCGGTATTCGACAAGGCGACAAGCGCTACCGATACGATGTCCGACTTCAAATCATGCCTGTTTGTCTTCAAGGCCTTTGGGCTGCCTGCCGAGGGCGGTACACTGATTGTCGACATCGGTGGTGCAAACTGGCTAAACACATCGCATGGTGCGAAACAGCGTGGCGGCAAGAACACCTACGCCGTCTCAGATTTCTCCGGCAAAGAAACGGGGAACATTCCGGTAACCCAGATCAACCAGCCAATTTACCTGGCGATCTGGGATGATAAAAACAGAAACAAAACCGTGGACGCCGGCGAGGTTGCAAGGGTAGAGTTGAAATTCAACTAACAATTCAGAATAAACATACCGGGTCGGAAAGCAATTGTTTGTAATATTAGTGAACCATGCTCTCTGACCCGGTTTTTTTCGCCATTACTGCCATGTCTCCACTAACCCGCTGGCCCTCGCTGCTCCTCGCCTACCTGTTTCTCGCGCTGGGCCTGGTCGGTATTATCATTCCCGGTCTGCCCACGGTACCGTTTCTGCTGCTGACCGCATGGTTCGCCGCGCGCGGCTCAGAGCGGCTGCACCGCTGGCTCTATGAACATCCGCATATCGGCCGCCTGCTGATCGACTGGGAGCAACAGGGTGCGATATCACGCCGCAGCAAGATTATCGCCGCGGTGTTGTTGCTGACAAGCTGGTTTGTGATGTACTGGCGTATCGACCACGGTTGGGTATTATTTTTGTTGGCACTGCTGTTTCTCACCGTGCTCGCATTCTTGCTGAGCCGACCTGAACCGCGGTGACGAGGCTCAACGAAACGCGTACAGGTCACATACCCTTATGGCGATGCCAGCGAATGTTAAACGCAAGCCGGCGCTGCGTTCAAGCGTATGACAGAATACATTTAAAAGGACGTTATCATGAAAAAGTGGATCTTTGCGACACTCCTTGTACTCAGCTCGGCGTCGAACGCCTCGGATACTACACCACGGGAATCTGCAATACATGTCGTCAAACAGATAATCGGCATCTGCGAACAGCAGGGCATGCTCGCCTGCGAACCCTATATCAAGGGTGGCGAGCCCATGTTTCGGCTGGTCCGCGTCTTCGATGCCCTTGAGAAAACTGAGGCGGGCTTCAAGAGGTATCTCAAACAACATTACCCGGACAATCCCAGTTTCACGTTTTACGTACTGGATGTCAGCCTGAATCTCAAATTAAACACTGGATTCAAAACCGAGCAGTTTGTGCAGAATATCTCAAAGGTTACACCCGTAGAAAGCGGCTATGACCTGCTCATGAAACGTGGCCATACAGTCGCTCTACGCAAACAGGCGGACCAGTGGCATATCCACTTCCCGGCATCTCAATCCGGTGATTTATCAAAACTGGAACCTTTACGTCTCGCCGCAATGCTCAAGCGCTCCATACTCGTCTATCGCATGCTGGAGGCCGACATGCTCAAGCTGGAGCGCTCAGAGCTTGAGAAGAATGTCAGTGAGGACATTGCACCCATTCTCGTTGCAATGTTCGGAAAAGATAAAGTCCCAAGCGTTGTTAAGTGGCTGGTCAAAGACACCAATGAGGTCATTGCCTTCTATCGCCAGTTCAAGACCGTGAACGATATGAAGATCCATATTCGCAAGACGCACAATTTAGACTAGATCTCACAGCGTTTAGCAACATGGCAGCTATAAAGGGGAAACTATCAGGTTATAGTTTTCATAGTTGCCGACCAGTGTCACCTGCAGATATCAGCGGTAACGCACCGACCTGAAATTACAGCAACAAAAGATTCAGCGAAAAGGAGTTCTCATGAAAAAGCGCATTGTGATCTGTGCCGACGGCACCTGGAACCGGCCTGAGAAAAACCTCAACACCGACTTTCCCACCAACGTGCTCAAATTGGCACGGGCCATCAGCCCCGTGGCACCCGACGGCGTGCCGCAGCAGGTGTTCTATGACTGGGGCGTCGGCGCCTACTACGACCGTGTGATAGGGGGGGCAACCGGCAGGGGCCTGCACAAGAATATCATGGACGACTACCGTTACATCGTGCAGAACTACCAGCCGGGTGACGAGCTCTACCTGTTCGGCTTCAGCCGCGGCGCCTACACCATACGTTGCCTGTGTGGACTGATTAACAACTGCGGCATTGTCACGCGGCCCGATGCGGCGCTCATCCAGCAGGCGTTCAACCACTACAAGCGCAGCGGCACCGCCTACGCCCCGCGCGGCAAAAAGTCGGTCGAGTTTCGCGAACAACACTCGCACCCCTCCCGGGAGGTTAAGTTCGTTGGGGTATGGGACACGGTCGGGGCCATGGGTATCCCGCTCTCCTTCCTCGGTCTGTTCGATGACAAGGATGAGTTTTACGACACCAAGATCGGACGCAACGTGCGCATCGCCCGCCACGCCATGGCCATCGACGAGCACCGCAGCGACTTCGAGCCGACGGTGTGGAACCTGCGCGAGAATATGGACATGAAACAGGTGTGGTTCTGCGGCGCGCACAGCAACATAGGCGGCAGCTACAAGCCGGACCGGGATGGCTCGCTGCTGTCTGACATCGCCCTGGCATGGATGCTCGGAGAGGCAAAAGCTTGCGGCCTGACCACGGAAGATCACCTCGATACGCAGATTAACGGCAATCCGCTCGCCACGCTGCATAACTCGCGTCGCAGTTTTTACCGGGTGAAGAAAAGGTTCTACCGCGCCATCGACCACGGCAAGGGGCCGGTGCTAATACACAAATCGGTAAAGGCGCGCTGGGATCAAGATCAAAAATACCGCCCACGCAATCTTCAGGCCTACATTGACAAGTACGGCTGGCCGGACAATCTTGTGCAGTAATCCGGGCAGGTACATTTATCATGACACGTGAAAAGGTGATAGAAGTGGTGCATAACGCCTTCGGGCGGCTCCCGCGTCCACAGCAGTTTATCCGCGGCACGTGTTTGTGTGAGGAGTGCATGGAGCATGAGGCGACGATGCAGAGCCTGCCGCCCGAGCAGCTGCCGCTGGAGAAACTCGACAACCCGGGTTGGGACCCGATCTGTTTTGCCTGCAACGAGGCCTATGCCTACCTGATGCCCGCACTTGTCGAACTGGTGCTGCGCGAGGCCGATGCCTACGTGCAACAGTTTGTCTTTCACCTGGAACAGCCCGAGCGGGTGGCCGCCTTCACGGCGCAACAGGCCGCTGCCCTCAATACAGTGCTCGATTACCTGCTGCTCAACGAAACCGCTGCCGTCGAAAACAACCTGATCTTCGACGAACTTGCCAGCGTCCAGGAGAAGCTCAGTAAAATCGACACCAAGACAAGCAGCGGGGCAACAGCCGAACAATGAACCACTGGTTTGTGAAAAATCTTGGCGATGCCATGCTGGCAGGAGAAGCCGCGGCACAGATCCAGCGGGCCTTTCACTCCGAATACGCAAAGGGGCAATCCCCTGCCGAGATGGCCGTGTTCGCACGCCACGAGTCGGAGGGTCGCCTGCACTGCGAACTTGTGCTCTATTTCACCCCGGCGGCAATCGACGTGGCCCGGGCCTGCAACGCCCGGCCCTGCAACCAGCCCGGCCGCGACGGACTGGCTTTGCTGGCAGGCTCCGAGCAGGCATGGTCACTATTCCCCACCGCAGACAAAATCTGACCCCGCAAACCGGGCAGCAACCTCCCGCATTAATACGAAATCCACCTATACATTCAGCTACTTACGCGATATAGAATGCATCTAAAAGGGAAAGGATCACGGTAGGGAACCACCACTCTCCCCTCGCTAAGCGTCAGTGCGACTGAACACATTCTGTGCAATCCCCCGAATACATATCGCCTGGTCACAATGTTTTTGACCAGCCTGTATCGCCGCTACACAGGCTGGTGACATAGGAGTTAGCGGTCACCTACAAGGAGAATAGAATGAAAAAAAACAGCATCATTGCCGGCCTGTGTCTGCTGGCGCTTCCCATGTCCGTTTTTGCCG
>JBFEUI010000012.1:0-41528 GCA_041547565.1 Thiohalomonadaceae bacterium | reverse complement strand
TGCAGCAACTGGTGGAGATGATGCAACAGGGTGCCCCATTTCCTGCCTGGGGTGACGAGAAGGTATGTGGTTTTTGTCAGATGGATGGTATCTGCCGGCTCAGCACCTGGAAGAGTATGGCTTAGTCCACATCGGCCCTGCGATCATGTTGTAGATAAAAAAAGAGACGGCCTATGGCCGTCTCTTTTCAGCATATCCTGACATCCCTTTCCACCACATCATGTAATGAAATTCGTCCTCTGAACCTCCCAAAAGGCTTTCCATATCCTGTATGCTTATTTCCTTTTCTCCGCCTCCTGCAGATCGGGCATCCTGGCCTCTATCCGTCCTGGAACTCCCTGTTTCCCCCTCCTGGTTAGTAAAAATCTTATCAGAGTCTCCCTTATTTACAAGGTAGACTGGCAACCATATGCACAAAATGTGACCAATTCAACAAACATATAAATTCTTATAAACCAAAGCGTTACATAGACATAACAATTTTATCGACAAAGATAGATGACAAAATTAAACGTCAATGCCCTACACGCAAATAAGCAGTTTCCTTATTATTTATTGTAGGTTTACCTGTAATGCCATGCCCATTATCCTGTGTTGATGGAACACGCCCCCAACGCCAGCACGCCTGACCTCAACGCAACGGTACTTGCCTCCGCAGGAACAGGCAAAACCTGGCTATTGGTCACCCGTCTGGTCCGCCTGCTAATGGGCGGTGCCCGTCCCGATGCCATTCTGGCAATCACCTTTACACGAAAAGCCGCCGCCGAAATGCAGAGCAGGTTGGCAGAGCGTTTGCTCGAACTGGCGCGTGCCGGGGATGACGAACTTGACAGCCAACTGCGTGAATTGCACCTGTTACCCAGCAGCAGCACGCGCACCTCCGCCCGTCGCCTCTATGAACAGCTGTTACGCTACCCCCACCCGGTACGTACCACCACCTTTCACGCCTTTTGCCAGACCATCCTTCGGCGTTTCCCACTTGAAGCGGACATTCCGCCCGGTTTTGAATTGGCGGAACGAACCGGTGATTTTAGACGTGCCGCCTGGGACGCACTACTCAGTGAGGTGACCGGCAAGCCTGACACTCAGCTTGCCGAGGACCTGGAACGCCTGCTCGATTATTGTGGCAGCCAGTTCAACCTCACCCACTCACTGAATGCGTTTTTAGAGCATCGTAGTGACTGGTGGGCATTCACCGAGGGTGCCGAAGATCCGCTCGCCACGGCCCGGAAAATCCTCTGCAAGCAGTTCGAAACAACAGAGGACTACAATCCATACCCCCTCTTTTTCACCCCTGAGCGGGCGATGCAGCTCGAAGAGTTCTCCCGACTGCTCGCCCGGCACCCGACCAAAACCCACCTCGGCCATCTGGAAAAGCTCGAAGTGGCCCGCAACAGCGAGTTGCCGGAAGATGAGCGCTTCAGGACTACCTGTGCACTGTTTTTCACCAGGGAGGGTAAACAACGACAGTTCAAAGTCTCTTCGGCCAAGACGAACAAAATGGATGCGTCAGAACGGGAGCGCTTTGTGGAACTGGCTCAATCGCTCCACCAGGCCGCACTTGAGTGCCAGCAGCGTATTGCCAGCCTGCACTCGCTCAAGGCAAACCTTGTTTGGCAACGGGCCGGCTCACGCCTGCTGGAGCACTACCAACGTATCAAGCTGGAACGGCGCACCCTCGATTTTGTCGACCTTGAGTGGCGCGCCTACCGCCTGCTGACGCAGACCGAAAACGCACAATGGGTACAGTTCAAGCTGGACCAGCGCATTGACCACCTGCTGGTGGATGAATTCCAGGATACCAACCCGACACAGTGGCGACTGCTGTTGCCCCTGCTCAGTGAAATGGCCGCCGGCGATCCGGAGCGCCAGCGCAGCGTGTTTCTTGTGGGTGATGCAAAACAGTCCATCTACCGTTTTCGTCGCGCCGATCCGCGACTGCTACTCGAGGCCGATCAATGGCTGCAGACGGAGATGGGTGCCAGACGCTTCCAGCAACACCGTTCATGGCGCTCTGCACCCGCGATTATGCGTTTCGTCAACAAGGTGTTCAGCACACCACCACTGGATGCACTGATTAAAGATTTTGAAACGCACGACACCCACCTGTCCGGTCTGTGGGGAAGGGTCTCGGTGCTGCCGCTGATCAGCACAGACAAAGATGAAGAGCGTGAACAGGGACAGGAGGTACTGCGCAACCCGCTCACGGCACCAAGAAGGCTGCATGTTGACGATCGTTACCTTCGTGAAGGCCGCAGCATTGCCCTTGAGATCAGGCATCTTGTAGAAAACAGGACGATCATTGGTACGGGCGAGGATGCCCACCGCATCCGTTACAGTGACATCATGCTGCTGGTGCGCAGCCGCAATCATGTCAGCGACTACGAACAGGCACTGCGCGAGGCCGCCATCCCCTATCTGGGTGCACTACGGGGCACCCTGCTGGAGAGCCTTGAGGTACGCGACATGGTCGCCCTGCTCAACCTGCTGATAACCCCGTACAACAATCTCGCCCTCGCCCAGGTCCTGCGCTCCCCCGTATTCAGCTGTGACAACGACGCGCTGATACAGCTCGCCCAGTCGAGCGACCGCACAGACGACTGGATGGGGAGACTGGGCCGTCTGGCAGGGCAACTGCCATCAGACAGCCCGCTTCGCTATGCCGCGGAAAAACTCCAATCATGGCATCAATTGGCCGGTCATATTCCCATCCATGATCTGCTCGACCGGGTCTTTAAGGAGGGCGATGTCATTGGACGCTATCGTGCAGCCTTTCCCGAACACCTGCGGCCACGGGTCGAATCGAATCTTACCCGCTTTATCGAGCTGGCCCTGGAGATCGATGCCGGCCGCTACCCCAGCCTGACCCGTTTCCTCGAGCGCCTGGAGGAGTTGCGGCAGGATGCACAGGAGGCCCCGGATGAGGCACCTGCCGCCGGGGCCCAGGAGCGGGTACGCATTATGACAATCCATGCTGCCAAGGGCCTTGAGGCACCCGTGGTATTTCTCGCTGATGCCACATCAGGCAAAGAGCGCGATCGTCCATTCCGCGCCATTGTTGACTGGCCAACCGAACTGGCCCGGCCCCGCAGCCTGCTGCTGGTCGGCAGAAAGCATGAACGTGCTCCCTATACCCTGGAACAGCTCGAACATGAGGCACGGGCTGAACAGCGTGAATCGGCCAACCTCCTCTACGTGGCGTTGACCCGTGCCCGTCAGCTGCTCTATGTCTCCGGCTGCAAGCCGAGTCGTGGTGAAGCGTACGGCTGGTACGGCATCATCACCGCCGCACTCGGTACAAGCACCAGTGGCGAGGTGACCGAGCCGCTGCTACTGGAGACGGGACAGCCACCAGCCGCCGCAGCGGCAATTGTGCCCCCGGCAGAAGCCGCAATTGAGCTCGACCCACGACTGTTCAAACCGTTCGACACCCTGGTGCAGGGCCGCGAGATCGCCCCCAGCCACGCTTTCACTTCACGCCACGATGCCGTGGGACAAGGCGATGAGGATGGCAAGCTGCGCGGCATCACCATACACAGAATGCTGGAAATGCTCTGTGAGCACGGAGAGCGGCCGTGGGATGAACTGGCAGGCATCGTTGCCAACGATGTGCGCCACGATCCACAGTCAGCAGACTTTATATCGTGGTGGCGCGAGGCATGCACACTCTATGACGATCCCGCCTTTACCGAGTTCTTTCACCCTGAGCAACCCGTGCTGGCGGAAAATGAAGTACCCATCATCTATCAGTTGGAAGAGTCTGGAAAGACGGTGCACGGCATCATCGACCGGCTGCTGGTGAACGACAGCGAGGTCTGGCTTGTCGATTACAAGACGCATGCCCACGCCACCGGCGCGAATTTATCGCAATTTGCCGCCCCCTATCGGGAACAGATGGGCTACTATATTGCGGGTATTCGGCGCTTGTGGCCGGATAAGGCGGTTCGGGCAATTCTGCTGTTTACCGCCTGTCGTCAACCATTCGAGATCACACTTGAATAATGGCCGCAATAGCACCACCCTATAGCCACTGCTCCCGGGATTTCTCTCGACCAACAGGCTTTGCAGAACGGACAACCCAATGACCCAATCCCCTTACGCGCTTGATATTACAGTCGATAATTTTTCCCAGGCAGTTGTCGAGCAGTCCAACAACACCCTGGTCGTGGTCGATTTCTGGGCACCGTGGTGCGGCCCGTGCAAGACATTGTTGCCACTGATGGAAAAACTGGCCGAAGACTATAGTGGCCAGTTCGTGCTGGCAAAAGTGAATGTGGACGATGAGCAGTCGCTTGCGGCACAGTTCGGTGTGCGCAGTGTACCTACCGTCAAGCTGGTAAAGGCAGGACAGGTGGTCGACGAATTTACCGGCGCCCTGCCGGAAAACGCCATTCGCGAAATCATAGACAGGCATATCGAACAGGTGCCAGACAGTCGCATGAGCAATATTCACGCCCTGTTGCAAAACGGTCATATTGAGGAGGCCGAGGCACAGTTGTCGCAACTGCTCAACGAAGAACCGCAGAACAGGGACGCTGTCATTCTGCAGGCCGAAATCCTGGCACAACGCGGTCGCTATGCCGAGGCCCGGGAGTTCATCAGGGGCCTGCCCGAAGAGCTGCACAGTGAACCGTCCATTTCATCACTGCTGACACGCATCGAGTTCGCGGAGGTTGCCGAGCAGGCGCCTGAAATCGAACAGCTGGAACAGTCCCTGGCCGCCGATCCGGACAACAGCGAAGCCCGCTACCAATTGAGCACCCTCTATCTGGCAGCGGAGGAGTACCAAATGGCGATGGACAGCCTGCTTGAACTGATGCGACGGGACCGTACCTACAAGGATGATGCCGGCCGCAAAGGCCTGATCAAGATCTTCGAACTGCTGGGCAATGACCATGAGCTGGTTGCGCTCTATCGGCGCAAAATGGCCAGTATCCTGCTGTAATCCCCCGAATTCCGACTCCCCGGTACACACAACCCATGCCGCCGGGGTGGTTCGCTGCGGCCTGCCGACAGGGCATTATTCCCACAGTATTCTATACTTTCAGGGAATCATAAAAATACATTTAAATTTCATTGACTTACCCTGGTTTACGACAGATATTCCACCGTGCGACGACATAATTTCATATGATTACGTGAAAACCGATAATATCGTACCTATATACTCTGATATAAAGTGAAATATATACGAATAATCGAATGCATCAGCGACGCTTTCTCTCACAACCACGGCTCAGTGAGTACACACAACAACGCTTAAGGAGATTCGGGTATGGCCGACCACTATACCTTGACCAATAACACGACGGGCCAGAGTATCGACCTGCAGGTGCGCGAAGGCAGCACCGGTCCCGCAGCGCTGGAGATGTCACCGCTTAACAGCACGATGGGGATCCTCTCCTATGATCCCGGATTTGTTTCAACGGCAAGCTGCCAAAGCACCATCACCTACATTGATGGAGAAAACGGTGTGCTGCTCTACCGTGGCTATCCTATTGAACAGCTCGCCGAGAAGAGTAATTTTCTGGAAGTGGCCTACCTGATGATTTACGGTGAACTACCCGTCAAGGCCCAACTCAGGCACTTCGAACAGATCATCACTCACCACACTATGATCAAGGAAACCATGAGAAACTTCTTTGACGGTTTCCACTACGATGCACACCCTATGGCGGTCATGATCGGGGTGGTCGGCTCACTGTCCGCCTTCTACCATGACTCACTGGATATCCAGGATCCACGTCACAGGGAGATCTCGGCACACCGGCTGATTGCCAAAATGCCCACCATCGCCGCTGCCTGTTACAAGCACAGTGTCGGTGAGCCCATCATGTACCCGCAAAATCACCTGGATTACTGCTCGAACTTCCTCAGCATGATGTTTTCGACGCCCTGCGAACCCTTTGAACCCGATCCGATCGCAGTCAAGGCACTCAACCTGCTGTTTATCCTGCATGCCGACCATGAACAAAACGCCAGCACCTCGACGGTACGCCTGGCTGGCAGCTCCGGGGCCAATCCCTTTGCCTGTGTCGCCTCAGGTATTGCCTCACTGTGGGGGCCGGCACACGGCGGCGCCAACGAGGCGGTACTGACCATGCTCGAGGAGATCGGCGATGTCTCAAACATCGACAAATACATCGCCAAGGCAAAGGACAAAAACGACCCGTTCCGCCTGATGGGCTTTGGTCATCGTGTATACAAGAATTTCGATCCGCGAGCGACCATCATCCGGAAAATGTGCCATGAGGTGCTCGAGGAGTATGCCGACAGCCATAATCCGACCTTCGAACTGGCACTCAAACTGGAAGAGGTTGCACTTAAGGATGAGTACTTTGTAGAGCGTAAACTCTACCCTAACGTCGACTTCTATTCAGGCATTATCTACCGGGCGCTAAACATCCCCACCAACATGTTTACCGTGATGTTCTCTATCGCCAGAACCGTCGGTTGGGTTGCCCACTGGATGGAAATGATCGCCGATCCAAGACAGCGCATCGGACGCCCCAGACAACTGTATGTCGGCGCAGAGAAAAGGGATTATGTCCCGATTGACGAGCGCGGCTAGAGACGGCAACCGAAATTCAGTTAGTTGATCCCGGCCTGGCGTGTGACCGTATCGAGCATTTGCGCCAAGCGCTTGGGCGGCACATAGCCGGGAATCAGGCGTCCGCCCTGCAACAACATCGTCGGCGTGGAGTTCACCCCCATCTTCTTCCCGGTACTGTAGTGTTCGGACACAGGATTCTCACAGTTTTTTGTCTCGACAGACTTGTTGTTCTTGGCAGCGGTCATGGCCAGGTTTTTATCACCTGCACACCAGACATTAACCGCCTTCTGGTATGAGGGCGAGCCGATGCCTGCTCGGGGAAACGCCATGTAACGAATCTCGATGCCTAGGTCATTCATCTCTTCCATGCCCTGATGCAGACGGCGGCAATAGACACAGTCGATATCGGTGAATACCGTGACCACGTGTTTCACTTCACCTTTCGGCCGGTAGACAATCATCGATTGCGCATCGATTTCAGACATCAGTTCACGACGCACACCAGTGCGATGCTCTTCTGTCAGGTTGGCACCACGCTCCAGATCATAAAAGGCACCGGATAGTAAATATCTGCCGTCTTTGGTGATATAGATCAGGTCGGTGCCATAGGTTGCCGCATACATGCCGGGAATCGGAGCGGCAGTGATTGAATCGGGGCTGCCTGGCAGGTATTGCGCCAGCACGGACCTGATATCATCGATATCACTGTCTGCAGCGAAGGCCTGGGCAAGCGGGGTAAATATTAGCAGTGCAATAAGCAGGTATCTCATAATTGAATATAGACCGATAGTAACGTGTTTAAGTTCAGTCGCGGAAGTTGGTGAATTGCAGAGGCAGTCCGAGTGGTGTTTCCTTCAGCAACGCAATAACCTGCTGTAGGTCATCACGTTTTTTTCCTGTGATGCGCACCTGCTCTCCCTGTATCGCAGCCTGTACCTTAAGCTTGCCGTCCTTGACCTTTTTGACGATCTTTTTTGCCGTCTCCTTGTCTATCCCCTCTTTCACCCGAATGCCCAGATAGGCCCGATTGCCACGTTCATCAATCTCACCCTGCTCGAGCGAGTCGACATCCAGCCCTCGCTTGGTCATCTTCTGGTGAAATACGGTAAGCATCTGCTCAATCTGGAATGCACTCTGTGCTTCCAGTGTCAATTCACTGTCATTCTGTTCGACCTTCGCATTGCTGCCCTTGAAGTCAAAACGATTGCTGACCTCCCGGTTTGTCTGATCGACAGCATTGGTAAGTTCGTGTTTGTCGATTTCCGACACCACATCAAACGACGGCATGGCCATCCTCCAATATCATACTGCAGCCGCAGTAATTTCACGGGTACTCTCGGCGATGATCTGTTGAGTATCCACACCGTAAGCATTTGACTTGAGAATCTTTCTTATCCCGACCTGGCCACTCTCATCGTCAAGCCCTATATCCAGGTTTATTAATTTATATCTTGGATAGGCTTTCTTTTCTTTATCCAGAGCCAGGGTCAGCGTCGGGCGGAGTTTCCTGTTTCTGTTTACCGTCATCACGACACCCACTTCACCGGTATCCAGTTCAACCAGACTGCCAATCGGATAAATCCCAAGGCAACTAATAAACTCCTCGACCAGTTCCTGCGGAAAACTCTCGGGTGCAGAGCCATAGATCAGGTTAAGGGCTTCATGCGGTGAGATGCCCATATGGTAAGCACGATCGCTGGTGACTGCATCATACACATCTACAATCGAGACGATATAGACAAAGCGACTGATCTCATCGCCCGACAAGCCGCGAGGATAACCGCTACCGTCGTAGCGCTCGTGGTGCGAGTAGGCGATCTCGAGCACCTCCGGCGGCAGTGACTCGTCGACACGCAGGATGTCACGACCGTGTACCGGGTGTTGCTTGAGCATTTGCAACTCTTGCGAATTCAACTGTCCCGTTTTGTTCAGGACCTCAAGCGGCACACGCATCTTGCCAATATCGTGAAACAGCGCACCGAATGCCAGCAGTTTGAGTTGCGCTTTCGCCAGCCCCAGATAGCGGCCAAAGAGGATGGCAAAGACACAGACATTCACCGAGTGCTGGGTGGTGTACTCATCCCGTTTTCTCAACTGGGACAGCCACACCATGGCATTCTCATTCTGGATAATGCTCTCGACCATCTGGCCGGCCATTTTCTTCACTTCGCGTACATGAATGGTCTTGCCGCTATACGCGTCACTCCAGATCGACTTAATGTTCTCGTGGACCTTCTGATACAGTGCCACTGCCCGATGCAGTTCCGCATCAAGGGGTGCCTTCACTTCCAGTTCAGGCTTACCCTGTCTGAAGCTGATGTTCAGCTGCTGCGTTTCAAACTGAGTCCTGACCTTCCTGGTGACACGCCGCTTCCCGGCAACTCGCCTGACGCTAAGTTCCAGGTCGATATAAACATACTCGCAATAATCCTGTAGTGCCTGGATCTCCTCGACCGTGCGGATGGGGAAACCCTGGAAAAGGAATGGTGAACCGAGCCAGGGGCGATCGAGCTCACACACGTACATGCCGATCTTCAGTTCGCTAACAGCAACTTTTTCCTTACCTCGCATGCGGCGTTCCCTTAGGCAGTTTTTTCACCATAAAAACAGGACCTACTACTCCAGTTTCCACACTACCAGATACTAACAAATAGAACTGTGAACGCGTTAATAAATTATCCACGAGGATGGTGCTGGCCATGCAGCCGCTTGAGTCTTTCACGTGCCACATGGGTATAGATCTGAGTGGTGGAAAGGCTGCTGTGTCCCAACAACAGCTGCACCACCCGAAGGTCGGCACCATGATTGAGCAGGTGCGTCGCAAAGGCGTGGCGCAACGTGTGCGGTGACAGGCCCTTGTCGATTCCCGCAACATCCGCATAGCGCTTGATTAACTGCCAGAATCCCTGGCGCGTGATAGCGCTGCCGCGCTTGCTGGGAAATACCGCATCGGAACCGACCTCAGCAAGCAGGAGGCTACGGCCATGACGGAAATAGCGTTCCAGCCACTCAACAGCCTCGTCGCCCAATGGCACCAGCCGCTCCTTGTTGCCTTTACCGATAACACGCACCAGACCCTGCTGCAAATTCACCTGGCTTAGACACAAACCCACCAGTTCGGATACTCGCAAACCCGTCGCATACAGCACCTCCAGCATCGCCCTGTCACGCAAGCCCAGTTCGGTATCAGTATCCGGTGCCGCCATTAATGCCTCTACATCCTCCTCGGTCAGTGACTTGGGTAATGGGCGCCCCAGTTTCGGTGCGTCTATCCTGGCACTGGGGTCGGTTTCTATCACCTCCTCGCGTACCAGGTACTGATATAAGCGGCGAATCGTGGAGAGAAAACGAGCTGTCGTGCGCGCTTGCACACCCCGGCTGTGTTGTTCCGCCAGGTAGCGCTGGAGTTGCTCACGCCCGGCATCGACAAGGCAAAGGCCCTTGCCTCGCAACCACTCCGCCAGCTTCACCAGATCGCTCCGATAGGCCGCAAGGGTATTCGCACTCAGTCCACGCTCCAGCCACAGCGCATCGAGAAACCGCTCAATCAGGACAATATCCTGTTCAGGCAGCCTGTTCATGCTCCAGTAACCATTGTTTGAGTGACAAGGCAGCACCACCGGTGTGTCCCAGATAACCGCCCGGCCCATCGGCGGCAATAACCCTGTGGCAGGGGACAAGCAGCGGAACCGCATTGGCCCGGCAGGCGCCTGCCACCGCCTGTGCCCCTGAGCCGATGCCTGCCGCAATTTCACCATAACTTCGCGTCTGGCCGACATCGATCGACTGCAGGCAGGACCAGACGCGCCGTTGAAATGGGGTCCCCTCCAGACAAAGCGAAACACTCGCGGTGCAGTTTTCCCAGTCGCGGTCAAAATAGGCCTGCAGATATCTGCATACCGCGGTTGCCGGCCCTGGACCGGCAACATGGGTGGGTATTCGGGAGGGGAGGTATTCCAGGCGCACGAGCGCATCGCCGCGTGTGACAACACCAATGCGCAGTTGTCCCGGTAGCGGCGTGGGGACAATCGCGTCGAACTGACTGCCTGTGGCAATCATTACTCCACCTGTTCCGTTAGCCGCAGTTGCTCCAATTCACGCTTCAGCACCGCCCGTCTGGCCATGTCACTCGTCGCCTTCAGCAATTGCTGATAGAGTACGCGGGCATCGGCAGTCAACCCGGCACGGGCCAGTGCACCAGCGGCCTGATAGCGTGCGGTCTGTGCCCAGGGGTCCATGCTCGTCGGGCCTGGCAGTATCGCCGATTGCAGGTAGAGTCGACCGGCATCGACGTACTCACCCTGCTCCTTGCGCGAATCTCCCATCCAGTAGAGCAGTTCACGCTGCCGCTGCATATCATCGATCCTCAGATAGAGTTGCCGAAACAGGTCATAGGCGGCCTGGTATTCCTTGACTGTCTGCAGGTCAAACAGTGTCTGCACGATGCCGTCGATCTGGCTCGCTTGCAATCCCTGCTCGGTACGCAACAACCCTTCCAGGGTCACAATACCCTGTTGCGGCTTACCCGCCAGGATAAAGACACGGGCGCGGCGCAATTGCCACAGAAAACGATCAGTCCCCTCCGGCGGCAGTTCCAGCCCCTGCATCAGCTCTGATGCCAGCTCCAGCCGCGCCTCTGCGATGGCCCTGCCCGCAAGAAAATACCGCACCGGCATGGGCAGTCGTGCAGGCTTACCGAAACGCGGGGAATGCAGATAGAGTTGCTCGGCCAGGATCCCACCCCAGTCATGCTGTTGCAGATTCTCCAGCAACAGTTTGTGCGCCCTGTCGCGCCCTGCGGCGGTTCCCGCGTTATGCGCCAACCACACCAGCAGCGATCGATGTTTGATCGGATACTTGCGCCCGGCCTGCTCAGCCGCCTGAAACCATGAGACATCATTACCCTTGAGCAATCGAGAACGATTCGCCGTGTATTCTGCATAGTTCAGGTAGGCGGCCCATAGCGCCTCGGCATCGAGACTGAAAAGGTCCTGGACACCACGTCCATGATTCGCTGTGGCCAGCAATTGCTGCAGGGCGTTGATTCGAAGCGGCAGATCGGCATCCTGTTCCCCGATTTCAGCCAGCACCGCCCACAGCAGTTCTGCCACCCCGGCGGGTAAACCTTTGCGCTTCAGCAATGCCCCGGCCCTGTCACGAATCACATCGGTGGAGCCTGCGCGCCGCAACCGGGCCAACAGCAATAACGCCTCGGCTTCCGGGTCCTGAATCAGTTCACGCAGAATTGGCCGGGCCTCCTCCACCTTCCCACTACTTAGAAACACCCGAGCATGAAGCAACTGCGCCTCGCTGTCGGCAATCCGGTAGTCATGACGGTAGCGCAGTGTTGCCGCGTAGGCATCCTGACGCAGGCCCTGTGACAGGTAACTGCGGATCACCAGGTGTCGCCACTGCCTTAATTGCGCAGAACTCGCCTGCTCCTCCCAGATTAACCGCTGTAGTAGAGCCCTCGCCTGCTCAGGGCGATTCGATGACAGATAGGCATTCACCCTGCGGCCCTCGAGCCAGTGGCGATAGGCCGGATCAATACCAGCCGGAAGCTCTGGGCCTGTTTTGAGTATTTCGTCCCACGCGGCGGACTGTTCCAGAACCTTGACCCGAAGGCGATGCCAACGCAGCCATGCCTGAGGGGCCTCGCTGTAGTCAGGCTGCTGCTGCTCAAGCAACGCAAGAGCCAGACCCGGCGCACCCGCCCGCGCCAGTTCCGTGGCAGAAACCAGTGTTTCGGCATGAACAGTGAGGTAAAACGGCAGGAAGAAAGAGAGGAGTAAAAAACGCAAAAAGCGGGTGCCACCCGACCGGTGGCACCCGCTTCTACAAGTCCGCTTCACTGGCCCTGATGCTGACAGCATGCTGTCCGTCAGGTGAACCGTGCCAGACTTACTTGGCAAGCTTCTCTTTGATACGTGCAGCCTTACCGGTAAGGCCACGCAGGTAGTAGAGCTTGGCGCGACGCACATCACCACGACGCTTCACGCTTATCTCCTGCACCGCAGGGCTGTAGGTCTGGAACACACGTTCCACGCCCTCACCATGAGAAATCTTGCGCACGGTAAATGATGAGTTCAAACCACGGTTACGCTTGGCGATGCATACACCTTCAAAGGCCTGCAGCCGCTCACGGTTACCCTCTTTGACCTTGACCTGAACCACAACGTTATCGCCGGGACCGAACTCCGGTACCTCACGATTCATCTGTTCAGCTTCCAGTTCTTTGATGATGTTGCTCATTGTCTGCTTGCTCCGGGAATCAAATTCCGCCAATTATACATATAAATTCAAATGGATTCATGCTCTTGGATAAATTCCTGCAACAATTTTTGTTGCTCTTCATCCAGTTTCATCTCTTCCAGCAAATCGGGGCGCCGCAACCACGTTCGTCCCAGTGCCTGTTTCAATCGCCAACGGGCAATTGCCTGATGGTCGCCACTGAGCAGCACCTCGGGGACCGCGTACCCCTCGAACTGTTCAGGCCGCGTGTAGTGCGGGCAATCCAGCAATCCCCCGCTGAACGAATCCTGCTGCGCCGACTGATCATGACCCAGTGCGCCCGGTATCAGTCGTATCAGTGCATCAATCAGCACCATCGCGGGCAACTCACCGCCACTGAGCACGTAGTCACCGATGGACCACTCTTCATCGACCTCGGTCTCGATCAACCGCTCATCGACACCCTCGTAGCGACCGGCTACCAGCACCAGATGTTCATGTGCCGCCAACTCCCGCACACCGGCCTGATCCAGCAACCTGCCCTGCGGCGAGAGGTAGATCACATGCCCGTTTGCAGGGCCGGCATCCCTGGCCGCGCGAATGGCATCACGCAGCGGTTCGACCTTCATTACCATCCCGGGTCCGCCACCGTAGGGACGGTCATCCACGGTTTGATAGTTGTCGTGGGTGTAGTCACGTGGATTCCACAACCCAAGCTCAGCCAGTCCGCGACTGAGCGCGCGCCCCGTTACACCATGCTCGGTCAGCGCCGCAAACATGGCCGGAAACAGACTCACCACATCAATACGCATCGGATGATCTGCCCGGCTCAGAACTCGGGATCCCAGTCGACGACGATACGCCCCGCTTCCAGGTCGATGCTCACGATAACCTGCTCCGGTATATACGGGATCAGCCTCTCCCGCTCCCCCCGGATCACCAGCACATCGTTGGCACCCGTCTCGAACAGGTGATGCACGGTACCGAGTTCCACGCCTGTTTCAGTAACGACATCTAGCCCGATCAAGTCGTCCCAGTAGTAGTCATTGGCGCCGGTCTCGGCAAGCTGCTCACGCCGTATGGCGATATCACGCCCCCTCAGGGCAAGCGCCTGATCGCGATCATCACAGCCCTCGAGCTGCGCGATAACACCTTTACCGTGGGATTTGCCGTCCTTCAGCATCACCTCCTGCCAGCCGTTCTGGCCGCGCAGGTACCAGGTCCCATAGCTCAATATATTAGTGCGAGGCTGCGTGTGGGAGTAGACCTTGACCCAGCCCCGCACGCCGTAGACACCGGAAATGCGCCCTACGACGATGTATGCTTCCTGTTCCGCCTCAGTCATTGCCATACACAGCCATTTGCTGCCCGTACAATGACACAGCAGATGCTGTTAGGCGTTTTCCGCCTTCAGCAGGCTGGCTACACGCTCTGAAGCCTTGGCGCCCTTGGACATCCAGTAATCAACACGCTCACGGTCAATGCGCAGACGCTCCTCGTTGCCCTGCGCAACGGGATTGAAGAAACCTACGCGCTCGATAAAGCGGCCGTCACGTGCATTACGGCTGTCAGCGACAACAATGTTGTAAAAGGGGCGCTTCTTAGCGCCACCACGGTTCATGCGAATGGTTACCATACCGATGAATTCCTCGTTTCAAAAACAAACGGGGCCGCCACAGGCGACCCACCGCTATCCGGAAAGCCGGCTATTTTACGACGAAAATCCCTGAAAGGGTAGACTTTTTAACGATTTATTTGGCGTTAGAAGGGCATTCCGGGCGGCATACGCCCTTTCAGGCCCCGCATCATCTTGCCCATACCGCCCTTGGACATCTTTTTCATCATCTTCTGCATCTGGCCAAATTGCTTCAGCAGGCGGTTTACATCCTGTATCTGGGTACCGGATCCCTGGGCGATACGACGCTTGCGTGAGCCCTTGATGATGTCGGGACGGCGCCGCTCCTGCGGCGTCATGGAATTGATGATCGCCTCCAGGCGGCCGAACTCCTTCTCGTTGACCTGGTTCTTGGCCGCCTCGGGAATATTCGCCATGCCGGGAAGCTTGTCCATCAGGCTGGTGATGCCGCCCATGTTCTGCAGTTGCTGTAGCTGGTCACGAAAGTCCTCCAGGTCAAAGCCCTTGCCCTTCTTGAATTTCTTCGCCAGCTTCTCGGCCTTGTCGTGGTCGACCTTGCGCTGGACCTCCTCGACCAGTGAGACCACGTCCCCCATGTCGAGAATGCGCGAGGCCACCCGGTCCGGGTGGAACGGCTCCAGCGCAGTGGTCTTCTCCCCGACGCCGAGGAATTTGATCGGTTTGCCGGTAATATGGCGCACCGACAGCGCGGCGCCACCGCGCGCATCACCGTCGGTCTTGGTCAGGATCACACCGGTCAGCGGCAGCGCCTCGTTAAAGGCCTGGGCGGTATTGGCAGCATCCTGACCGGTCATGCTGTCGACCACGAACAGGGTCTCGACCGGGTCGATGGCCGCGTGCAGGCGTTTGATCTCCCCCATCATCTCATCATCGATATGGAGACGGCCGGCCGTATCGATGATAACCACATCGATAAACTGTTTTTTGGCCTGCTCGATAGCACCCCGGGCGATATCCACCGGATCCTGGCTGGTATCACTGGGATGGAACTCCGCCTCCACCTCGCCGGCCAAGGTATTGAGCTGCTCGATGGCGGCAGGGCGGTAGATATCGGCACTGGTCACCAGCACCGACTTGTTTTTCGTCTCCTTGAGCCAGCGTGCCAACTTACCGACACTGGTGGTCTTGCCCGAACCCTGCAGGCCGGCCACCAGCACCACAGCCGGCGGTCGTGTGCTGAGATTCAGCTCGGCATTGGCCTCGCCCATCAGCTTGATCAGCTCTTCATGGACCACCTTGACCAGGGCCTGCCCGGGCGTAAGGCTCTCCAGCACCTCCGTGCCTACCGCACGCTCACGCACATGCTCAACAAATTCCTTGACCACCGGCAGGGCCACATCCGCCTCCAGCAGCGCCATGCGCACCTCGCGCATGGTGTCCTTGATATTGGCCTCGGTCAGGCGACCGCTACCGCGCAAGGCACGAAACGTGTCATTGAGTCGTTTTGTCAGGTTGTCAAACATAGGTTATCCGGAATTACAGGGGGACATTCGGGCCATCACGTCGGCCGCGGGCGAATCAGGGGTAATTATAACGTGAAAACCTCATCACCTGACAGCAGTTGTACCTGCCTGTCCTTGATGAGCTCACCACACTCCTTTTCGATGGTCTGCTCCTCACCCGGTTTGGCATGGCTGAGATAGATGGGAGGGTCGTGGCGCAGCTTCAACAGGTCATCCGCCAGCATCTGCGGACAGTAGTGCTTAGCCGCCCGGCACAGCTCGCTGTTGCGGTTTGGAAATGCAGTCTCGACGATAAGCACATCGAGCCGTGTGTAGCGGTTCAGGCCATCCCAGAACGTATCATTGGTTGTGGTATCACCACTGAAGGCACATACCCGGTCACCGCCACTGACAATATAGGCGACAGTGGGCACGATATGGTTGACCGGCACCATCTCGAAGCGGTTGTTTTCAATTTGCACCGTCTCCCCCGGCTGCATCTCCTGAAAACGCAGTGCAGGATGTTCCGGGCTTGGCAGGGTTGTGAAGTCGGGCCACATCACCCAGTTGAACATGTGCTCTCGCAACGCGGCGATGGTCTCGGGCAGGGCATGCACAACAATCGGGTCACGGAGCTTGTCGAATACGCTGTCTATCAGAAGCGGAATGGCATGAACATGATCGAGATGGCAGTGGCTGAGGAAGATGTGGCGGATCTGCAGCATCTCGTCCAGACTCAGTCGATTCACGCCGCTGCCGGCATCAACCAGAACCTCGCCGTCGACAAGAAACGATGTGGTACTGCGACCGTCCCCGATGCCACCGCTACACCCAAGTACCCTAATCTCCATCCACTATCTCCAGCAATGCACCCACAAAACTTGGTGAGCACAAACTCCCTACCGCCCTTCAATTATTCTTGTCTGAATCCTTAAACCATCGCCCCGAAACGCACGAGACTGTTCAAATATTAACCCATAACCCTATCAATTAACACAAATGCAATTAACATCATAGGGTTATCAATAAGTAAAGCCCATTTATCGGTCAAATATCGTTACGAGTTCACACTAGCCCCTTCAATAGGGCTGCGGCTTGTGCGATCATGCGCGGATATAAAGGATAACGGCATGAATATATTCACAACCATTATTACTGCCACCATGTATCTGATCGGTGCGGGCCTGCTGACTCGCCGCCTCAGACTCGGCGCCATGGCGGCGCAACAAAGCAAATTCATGGCACTGGGCGTGGGAATGGTCGGTGCTCTGCTGCATGCCGTCATGCTGGTGCAGACGTTGTACACGGCGAACGGCATTGACCTGGCCTTTTTCAACGTATTGTCACTCACGGCCTGGCTGGTAGTGGCGATTGTCTTGTTGAGCGCACTGAAACATCCGCTGGAGAACCTGGGGGTATTCATTCTCCCGATTGCGGTCGTAGCCCTGATACTGCAGCAGATCACCACAGACACCGGCACACCCATCAGCGATCTGTCGCCCGGTCTCGAGGCCCATATCCTGCTGTCTTTGACCTCCTACAGCCTGCTCAGCATTGCGGTGGTCCAGTCCCTGCTGCTGTTTATCCAGGACCGTCAGCTGCGCAACCGCCATCCGGGCGGTTTTATCCGCGCCCTGCCGCCGCTGGAAACGATGGAGACATTGCTGTTCCAGTTCATCGGCCTGGGCTATGTGCTGCTCAGCCTGTCGCTGGTTACCGGCGCCACCTACCTGGAGAACATCTTCGAGCAGCACCTGGTCCACAAGACCGTGCTCTCAGTTGTCGCCTGGGTTGTATTTGCCATCCTGCTGTGGGGGCGTTGGAAATTCGGCTGGCGCGGCCGCATCGCCATCCGTTGGACCCTGGCAGGATTCATTGTGCTGATGCTGGCCTATTTCGGCAGCAAAATGGTGCTGGAACTGATTCTGTAGCGGGCTCACGGCTTGACACGCCGTGATATCTCCCTTAGAAATAACGATCACTTTTCCAATCCAGGGTTTCTCCTTCTTTGATAAACGATGTACCCATAGGCGTCCTGCTGGGCGTCCTGATTGTATTAATTGTTCTCTCTGCATTTTTCTCCGGCTCTGAAACAGGCCTGATCAGCCTCAATCGTTACCGTCTGCGGCATTTGAGCAAGGCCCGACATGCCGGTGCACTGCGCGCCAGTAAACTGCTGCAACGCCCAGACAGGCTGATCGGCATCATTTTATTGGGAAACAACTTCGTCAATATCCTCGCCTCGGCGGTCGCAACAGTCATCGCAATCAGGCTGTTGGGAGACAACGGGGTGTGGGCAGCGACCTTCATCCTGACCGTTGTCATCCTGCTGTTTGCAGAGGTGACACCCAAGACCCTGGCCGCCCTGCACCCCGAGCGTTTCGCCTTCCCCGCCAGTTTTATACTTGGCCCCCTGTTAAAGCTGTTCTACCCGTTGGTCTGGCTGATCAACATCATCGCAAACGGCCTGTTGCGCCTGCTCGGAGTGCACCCGAGCGACGCCGATCAACACAGCCTGAGCCAGGAAGAGTTGCGTACCGTCGTCACCGAGGCCGGCGCCATGATCCCACAGCGACACCAGCAGATGCTGCTCAGCATACTGGACCTTGAGAAGGTGACGGTGGAAGACATCATGGTGCCGCGTAATGAAGTTGCGGGCATCGATCTGAACGATGAGTGGGACGAGATCCTGAAGCAACTGTCCAACAGCCAGCACACGCGGCTGCCGGTGTACCGCGACAGTATCGATAATGTAGTGGGAATTGTGCACCTGCGAAACGTACTGGATCTGCAACGCAACAAAAGCCTGACCATGGAAGGCTTCCAGGAGATGGTCAGGGAGACCTACTTTGTGCCTGAAGCGACGCCACTGAATACACAACTGCTCAATTTCCAGAAGCAGCGCCGACGTATCGCACTGGTGGTGGACGAATATGGTGACATCCAGGGACTGGTCACCCTCGATGATATCCTGGAGGAGATTGTCGGGGAGTTCACCACGGACCCGGCGACCAGCAGCAAGGACATCCATCCGCAGGAAGACGGCACCTACCTTGTTGACGGCAGCGCGAACATTCGTGAGCTTAACCGGGTGATGAAGTGGACCCTGCCCACGGACGGCGCCAAAACACTCAACGGCATGATCGTGGAGTATCTCGAAACCATACCGGAGGCAGGCACCAGCCTGCTGCTCGCCGACTACCCCATCGAAATTGTGCAAACCAGCAGCAATGCGGTGAAAACGGTACGTATCGATCCGGCTTTCCGCGAACGCCGCGCAGCACAAAATCGGCACTGACGAACGCGAAAAACTATACCATCAACTCAAGGTTATGCTTATAATTGCTTGATATATAACAATGATGGAGGGTGGTCGGTGTCAACATTGACACTTAAATTCAAGGACAAGGTACTGCGCGTGTTCCCGCTGCAGCAGGGAAAGATGACTGTCGGCAGTGATCCGTCGTGTGAAATATTTATCGACAGCCTGGCTGTCAGCCCCCAGCATGCCGTCATTACCACCAAATCCAATCAGTCGATTCTGGTGGATAACGATACGGAAGCCGGCACCTTCGTGAACGACAAAAAGGTGGATACGCACATCCTTGAAGACGATGAGCATATCCGCGTGGGCAAGCACACCCTTATCTACACCCACTCCGATGTGGAGGCTCCCAGAAACGAGTCCGGTGCCGAAATTTCACTGCAGTCGGTAGCAGAGAGCACCCGGCACAAGAAGGCCTGGCTGCAAATTCTCTCCGGCCAGAATCTGGGCAAAACCATCAGTCTCAACAAAAACCTGACCAATCTGGGTAAACCCGGCGTTCAGACCGCCGTCATTGCACGCCGCAACGACGGCTTCTTCCTGTCGCATCTTGAGGGAAAAAACGCCCCCGCAGTCAACGACAAGTCGATCGGTGAATCGACCTATCACCTCCAGGACGGCGATGTCATACAAATAGGCAACGTTAAGCTGCTGTTTTCACTCGAATAGTGACCTGTCACCAGAGAAAAGGGATGTAGGCCGATGTGTAGCCAGAGAAGCGACAGCGATAAACGCCACTTTACCCGGATCGTCATGGATGGCGAGGTTGAACTCGACTGCAATGGCAGCCTCTGGAGAAGCGTCCTGCTGGACGTCTCCCTCAAGGGCGCGCTGGTTAGCCGGCCGGACGGCTTTCAGCTTGACACCGGCAACACCTGCTCACTGACTATCTTCCTGGCCCAGTGTGAGGTCACCATCAGCATGGCGGTCACCCTGACGCACAGTGACGAACGGCACCTGGGCTTCCGCTGCGATCACATCGACCTGGACAGCATCTCGCACCTGCGCCGAATCGTTGAACTCAATGTGGGGGATGAAGCCGAACTGGAACGTGAGTTGAGCGATCTAATCCGCGTCCACAGTAACTAGCGCCTCGTCGCTAGATCTGCTCCAGTGCCTCCGCCAGCCGGCTGACACCCACCACTTCAATACCCTCCACGGCCTGTTTGGGACGGTTTGCGCGGGGCACGATCGCCCGGGTAAAGCCGTGTTTCGCCGCTTCCCTCAACCGCTCCTGGCCGTTCGGTACCGGTCGAATCTCACCGGCCAGCCCCACCTCACCGAAGACCACCAGCCCCTGTGGCAGCGGCCGGTTGTGCAGGCTGGATATGATGGCCAGCAGCACCGCCAGGTCAGCCCCGGTTTCAGTCACGCGCACGCCGCCAACAACATTGGCGAAGACATCCTGATCATAGGTGGCGACGCCGCCGTGACGATGCAGCACCGCCAGCAGCATTGCCAGCCGGTTGTTCTCCAGGCCCACCGTCACCCGACGCGGATTGCTCAAGTGGCTCTCATCGACCAGTGACTGAACCTCGACCAGCAGCGGGCGACTGCCTTCCAGCGTTACCATAATGGCACTGCCCGGCACATCGCTCTCGTGACGCGAAAGAAAGATTGCCGAAGGATTGGCCACTTCCTTCAGTCCCAGTTCGGTCATGGCGAACACGCCCAGTTCGTTTACCGCACCAAAGCGGTTTTTGAAGGCCCGGATCACCCGGTAACGGCTGCCGCTGTCCCCCTCAAAGTAGAGCACGGTATCGACCATATGCTCCAGCACCCGGGGACCGGCCAGTTGCCCCTCCTTGGTCACGTGGCCAACCAGAAACAGCGCCGCCCCGCTCTGCTTGGCATAGCGCACCAGTTGGGCTGCGGTTTCCCGCACCTGTGCCACAGAACCCGGCGCCGACTGCAGCTGTTCACTGTAGACCGTTTGAATGGAGTCGACGACCAGCACCTGCGGCTTCTCCCTGGCCGTGGTGGCCAGGATACCCTCCACCCGTGTCTCCGCCAGCATATTGAGAGAATCAAGCTCAAGTTTCAGGCGCCGGGCCCGCATCCCGACCTGCTGCGGGGATTCCTCACCACTGACATAGAGTGTTTTAAACTGCCTGCCGAGCCGCGCCAGTGACTGGACCAGTAGGGTGGATTTGCCGATCCCCGGATCGCCGCCAATCAACACCACCGAGCCGGGCACCAGCCCACCGCCCAGAACCCGATCGAACTCACCGATACCGGTCGCCACCCGCTCGACATCATCTGGCGCAACCTCAGCCAGCCGTTGCACCTTCAAATCAGCGGCCATCCCGGCGTAACCGGCAAAACGTCCTTTGGCAGAGGTGGCCGCCACCGCCACCTCGCTAAGGGTGTTCCAGGCGCCGCACTCACCGCACTGCCCCGCCCATTTCGGGCTCACCGCCCCGCACTCGCTGCAGTTGTAGCTGATCTTGTTTTTGGCCATGTTTGTCCTAGTCCCTGTCCCCGCTAGCCGTTTCACCGGCACCTTGGCGCAACGCCGGAAACAACCGTTCGAGTGCGACCCGCGTGGTATCGTTCAGATCCAGTTGTGCGGCATCTGCCAGATTCACCCAGCGCGCCTCCAACGCATCATCCCCTGCAACAGGCTCACCGTCCAGGTACTCTCCCTCAAGATCGAGAATCACGTAGTGGTAACGCACCCCACCCGAGGCATCATGTTCGATATATTCGGTGTGATAGATGAGTTTCCCAGCGCGGATACGAATACCTGTCTCTTCCAATATTTCGCGTTCTGCGGCCTGCTGCAGTGTCTCACCGGGGCGCTGGCGACCGCCGGGGATGGCCCAGCGATGGGCATAGGGCGCTGTACCGCGGCGCACCAGTAACACGCACCCATCACGCTGCACCACGGCACCGACACCTATTTGTGGCCAGTGGGGCTGCATCGCTCCGGCACCCTACTCGGTCAGTTCGAGACTCTGCACACGCTGGGTGACCCCACACAGCAGCTCATAGGCAATGGTGCCCGAGGCGGCGGCAATCTCCTCCACCGCCAGCCCCTCCCCCCACAAGGTGACCTCGTCACCAACGGCCACATCCGGGCAACCGCGAAGGTCCACGGTGATCATATCCATCGACACCCGCCCGACCAGCTGCACGCGTGTGTCGTTCACCAGCACCGGGGTACCCGATGGGGCATGGCGCGGATAACCGTCGCCGTAGCCGATTGCCACCACGCCGACCGGCATCTCCTCGCTGCAGCGCCAGGTGCCGCCATAACCGACCGCATCCCCTTTTTGCAGCTGATTGATGGCGATGATCTGTGATTTGAGCGTCATTACCGGACGCAGATTCTCATCAGCGCCCGTGCCACCGAGGAAGGGGGATACGCCGTAGAGCATAATACCGGGGCGGACCCAGTCACTGTGGCTGTCCGGCCAGCCGAGGATACCTGCCGAATTGGCGACAGAGTGGGCACCGGCCATCCCCTCGGTGGCCAGGTTGAACCGCTTCAGCTGTTCGGTCGTGGTCGGATCACGACGATCATCGGCATTGGCCAGATGAGTCATGAAACCCCGAAATTCAATCCCCTGCCCCGGAATTGTCAGGCGCTGAAACTGCTCTCTAGCCTGTTCGGGGGGAAAACCGAGACGGTGCATCCCGGTATCGAGCTTGAGCCAGACGGCCAAAGGGCTGGAGAGTTTGGCCTGTTCCAGCAAAGCGATTTGATAGGCCTGGTGAAGCACCAGTTCGAAGCCGTAGTGGATTGCGGTACCCAGCTCCTCGGCGTCGAAAACCCCCTCGAGCAGCACAATCGGCCGTGTTTCGCCCGCCTTGCGCAACGCCACCGCCTCGCTCAGGCGCGCCACGCCGAAACCGTCGGCAGCATCGAGCGTCCGCGCAACGCGCTCGAGACCGTGTCCGTAGCCGTTTGCCTTCACCGCCGCCAGGATACGCGACTGCGGCACAGTCTCACGGACCCGTTGTAGATTGTGACGAAGGGCGGGCAGGCTGATCAGGACCTGCGTTCTGCGCATCAAGCCGGTCCTTCTACGGCGGCATATTCACCAGGGGTGAAATTCTCAAAGCGGGTGTACTTGCCCAGGAAGGTCAGCCGCGTGGTGCCGATGGGACCATTACGCTGTTTCCCGATAATGACCTCTGCCGTGCCCTTGTCCGGGCTGTCCTCATTGTAGACCTCGTCCCTGTAGATAAAGATGATGATGTCCGCATCCTGCTCGATCGCCCCCGACTCACGCAGGTCCGACATCACGGGCCGCTTGTTGGGGCGCTGTTCCAGGCTGCGGTTGAGCTGGGACAGGGCAACAACCGGGACATTCAACTCCTTGGCCAGCCCCTTGAGCGAACGGGATATCTCTGAGATTTCCGTGGCACGATTTTCCGAACCGCCAGCCACCTGCATCAGCTGCAGGTAATCGACCACAATCATGCCCAGACCGTGTTCTCGCACTAGGCGACGGGCACGTGCGCGCAGGTCCGTGGGTGTCAGCCCGGGGGTATCGTCGATATAGATGGGCGCCTCGGAGAGGATGCCGACGGCGGAGGTCAGGCGCGGCCAGTCGTCGTCATCCATCTTTCCGGTACGCATCTTGTGCGCATCAATACGCCCCAACGAGGACATCATGCGCATCGCCAGCTGCTCGCCAGGCATCTCCATGGAAAATACAGCCACCGGCACCTGGTTCTTGATTGCAGCATTTTCGGCGATATTCATCGCAAAGGTGGTCTTACCCATGGCGGGACGCCCGGCAATAATAACCAGATCGGAGTTCTGCAGCCCCGAGGTCATCTCATCGAAATCGTCAAAGCCGGTGGCAACCCCGGTGATCGGATTGTCCTGCTGGAACAGGTAGTCGATGCGATCGACTGCCTTGACCAGCAGGTCTTTCATACCGATGAATCCCTTGCGGTTCCGGGCCCCCTGATCGGCGATCTCGAAAACACGCTTTTCCGCTTCATCGAGCAGTTCATGGACCTTGCGCCCCTCGGGGCTGAAGGCGCTGTCGGCGATCTGGTTGGAAACGTTGATAAGCTGACGCAGCACCGAGCGTTCGCGAACGATTGCCGCATAGGCCTTGATATTGGCAGCACTGGGTGTGTTGTTGGCGAGGGAGCCCAGATAGGAAAAGCCACCGACATTTTCCAGCTCACCGTGCTTGTCCAGCCACTCGGAGAGGGTGATCACATCGAAGGGGCTGCTCTCTTCGGCAAGGTGGCTGATGGCACTGAAGATAAGGCGGTGGTCGCGCCGGTAGAAATCCGTTTCCCCAACCTGATCGGCAACACGGTCCCAGGCCTCGTTGTCGAGCATCAATCCACCGAGCACCGACTGCTCGGCTTCTATGGAGTGTGGCGGTACCTTGACCGACTGGGTGGCATCATCTCGCCCGATTGAGACAACAGGATCCTGCATACGCTTGAATACCTAAACACACTGGAATAACACAGCCTATCACTGGCTGTTTACGATATCAGTACAGGGTACTCGATGAGCCGGCCGGTTTGAAGCGAAAAAACCCGCCATCCCGAAAAAACGGGATAGCGGGCATAGAGCCGGTATTACTCGGCCTCGATCTTGACCTTGATGACCTGGGTCACGTCGGTATGCAGGGCCAGTTCGATATCGAATTCACCAAGCTGGCGGATGGGTCCCTCAGGCAGCAGCACCTCGCGCTTCTCCACCTCAACACCGGCCGCGCTCAATGCGTCGACGATATCGGATGCCGCAACGGAACCGAACAGCTTACCCTCTTCACCGGCATTGGCGGGAATGGTGACTTCAGCCACTTCGGCCAGCTTCTCGGCGCGTGCCTGGGCAGCGGCCAGTTCCTCAGCGGCCTTAGCTTCCAGTTCGGCGCGACGGGCCTCGAACTTCTCCACATTCTCCTTGGTGGCCATGACCGCCTTGCTCTGCGGAATGAGGAAATTACGGCCATAGCCGGACTTCACGTTTACCTTGTCGCCCAGATTACCCAGGTTACGTACTTTTTCTAACAGAATGACTTCCATCTTTCTTTACCTCGAGTTTTTAACCTGTTCTGTCCGCGCCCGTGAAGACACGGACAGAACCGTCAATCTTGCGCCTTGTCACCGAAAAAGGCTCGAAAATCAAACCAGTTGTCGACCATCCCGGCGATGATGAGCACTATCGCCATCTGGCCCATGGTCACCGGCAGCACCAGCAATACATACATGGCCACCAGCCATCCACTGTGAACAGCGGTACGGGCCACCAGCCCGTGAACAACCGCCACCCCCTGCAACAAAAAGAGCGTTGCTGCGACGATGGCCAGGTCACCCGCGACCCCTGCCAGCCCGGCCCCGTCTATCTGGCTGGCCAGCAGCAGGATCAAAGCCGTCACGGCAGGCAAGCGTCCCACCCTTAGAGTGTGAAACTCCTGGCGAAAGCCGCCCGGGTTGTACAATATCGCCTGCCACCAGCGGCCGAGGAGCATACAACCGATCAGGCTGAAGGCAAATCCTGCCGCCATCATACCCGTCATCAGCTGCGCCATCTCGCCAATGGCCTGTTCCAGTCCTGGTATCGGCTCCGCACCCTGTTCGACGCCAGTTTGCATCACCTCGTAAAACACCTCCTGCCACCAGGCGGCAGGATTTTCGGTTCCGGCATGAATCCCCAAAACCAGCGTGGCCCCGAACAGGCCTGCCAGTATGAGGCTTCTGGAAAGTCTCATGGTGCGTCGCAGGCTCAGTGCGATGACCCATACCGGCAGCCATAGTGCCAGCAGGAACACTAGGGCCGGCACGGGCGTGGCCATGGCCGGATAGGCCAATACGGCTGTCGCCACTGTCGCACCGGCGATCACCTGTGCGCTTTGCACAAATCCAAGCCGCAGGCTTACCAGGGCAACGGCCGCCCCGCTCAGATAACTCAGTGGCGGCAACAACAACGACAGTATCGCCGCTACCACCGTCACCAAAATCGCCTGCATGCGACCTTTCATCACATAGGCCGCAAGAAAACGCATCCTCAACTATTCCTGTTTACCCGGCACATATTGTCCGGGAAAACGCCCGCTTAATGGGCGTCTGAGTACGGCAGCAGCGCCAGGTAGCGGGCACGCTTGATGGCCGTGGCCAGCTGACGCTGGTACTTGGCCTTGGTGCCGGTAATACGGCTGGGTACGATCTTGCCGCTCTCGGTCACATAGTTCTTCAGGGTGTTGAGATCCTTGTAATCGATCTGCTTTACGCCCTCAGCGGTAAAGCGGCAGAACTTTCTACGTCTGAAATAACGAGCCATTGTATTTTCCTGTCAAATTCTTTTATGAATAGAGGGTTACGATATTCCGCGGGAATTACCGTAACTACCCGATTACTCGGCCGTACTGGCCTCTGACGCCTCTTCACTGGCCTCGGCAGCCGGGGCAGCCTTGGCGGCAGGCTCCTCGTCGCGCTTCTCCTCCTTGCTCTTGGCAAGCGGAGACGCCTCGGTGACGGCCTCTTTGACGCTCAAAATCAGGTTACGGATAACCGCATCGTTAAAGCGGAACGCCGACTCCAGTTCTTTCATGGTCTCGGCAGAACACTCGGCATTCATCAGCACGTAGTGGGCCTTGTGGACCTTATTGATTGGGTAGGCAAGCTGGCGGCGGCCCCAGTCTTCCAGACGGTGAATGGTGCCACCATTGGTCTCGATCATTGAGCGGTAACGCTCAACCATGGCAGGAACTTGTTCGCTCTGGTCAGGATGGACCAGAAACACGATCTCGTAGTGCTTCATTAACTGCTCCTTACGGGTTATCAGCCCCGGACCCAACGCCCGGAACAAGGAGAAAACCAAATTGTCTTTTCCGGTCTACTCCGGAGAGCGCGAGATTATACGTAATTGACTGAAAAATGACAATAATGGTGTTGAATGGCCGATACGGGCGGCTACGCCATGCGCTGGCGCCGGGCCTCAAACAGGCAGATGCCTGTCGCCACAGACACATTCAGGCTCTGCACCGTACCGAGCATCGGGAGGTAGACCAGTTGATCACAGGTTTCGCGCGTCAGCCTGCGCATGCCGGCCCCCTCCGCCCCCATCACCAGGGCCAGCGGACCTGTCAGGTTGGCCTCGTATACGGAGACGGCCTGATGCTCCAGTGCGGTGCCGACCACCCAGACCCCCGCCTGCTGAAGGCTCTTCAGGGTACGGCTCAAATTGGTCACTTGCACAAACGGTACCGTTTCGGCCGCGCCGCTGGCCACCTTGCGCACCGTGGGGGTCAGGCCACAGGCCCTGTCACGGGGGGCGATCACCGCATGGACGGCCGCTGCATCGGCGCTGCGCAGGCAGGCGCCCAGATTGTGCGGGTCCTGCACCCCGTCGAGCACCAGCAGAAACGGCGGCACTTCCAGTTCGGTAAGCAACTGCTCGAGGAAGGTTTCATTGCGCACCGCGGCGGCACTTTTCACCTGGGCGACCACCCCCTGGTGGCGGCCTTCCGGAAGCAGTTTTTTCAATGCCTCTTTTTCCACCCACTGCGGGCGAATACCCCGCTTCTCGGCCAGACACGCCAGGTCCTGGATGCGCCTGTCCTTGCGCTGGTGGTCACACCACAGCTGTTCGACCTGCGCCGGTTCACTTTTTATCGCCGCTTCCACGGCGTGCAAGCCGAAAATGAGGCTGCTTTCGCTCACCGACGCCCGCCCTTGGGCTTTTCATCCATCATATCAAAGTCGATCTTACGCTCATCCAGGTCGACACGGGCGACCTGTACCCGCACCTTGTCGCCAAGGCGGTAGATCCTGCGGGTGCGTTCACCGACCAGCCGGTGGTGAACCGGGTCGAAGTGATAGTAGTCGTTGCTCAGCCCGGTCACATGTACCAGACCTTCGACATAGATATCCGACAGCTCGACGAAGATACCAAAGCCCGTGACACTGCTGATGATCCCCTCAAACTCCTCGCCCACCTTGTCCATCATGTATTCGCACTTGAGCCAATCCATCGCATCGCGGGTCGCCTCATCGGCACGACGCTCGGTCATGGAGCAGTGTTCGCCCAGCACCAGCATATCCTCCATGCCATAGTGGAAGGTCTCCGGCGGATTACCCTCATGCAGGTGACGGATGGCCCGGTGCACCAACAGGTCAGGATACCTTCGAATGGGAGAGGTAAAGTGGGCGTAGGCCTCATAGGCAAGGCCAAAGTGGCCGTGATTCTCCGGGCTGTAGACCGCCTGGGCGAGGCTACGCAACATCACGGTCTGGATCAGGTGCGCATCGGGGCGGTCCTTCACCTTCGCCAGCAGTTCACCGTAGTGCTGCCCCTCCGGCTTCTCCCCCCCCTTGAGCTTGAGCCCCAGTTCTGCAAGGAACTCGCGCAGGCCCGTCAATTTTTCCGACTTGGGCGCATCGTGGACGCGGTAGAGAGAAGGGATCTTGTTCTTGCTGAGGTAGTCCGCCGTGGCCACGTTCGCCAGCAGCATGCACTCCTCGATAAGGCGATGGGCATCATTGCGCTCCACCGGCACGATCGTCTCGATCTTCTTGCCCTCGCCGAAGACAATACGCGTCTCGGTGGTGTCAAAATCGATGGCACCGCGCTTCACCCGCTGGGAGTGCAGCCTTTTGTAGAGGCCATAGAGATTCTCCAGATGCGGTACCACTGCCTGGTACTCCTGGCGCAAGACCTTATCACCTTCAACCAGCATGGCCGCCACCTTGTTATAGGTCAGACGGGCATGGGAGCGCATGACCGCGGGGTAGAAGCGGTATTTGCCCAGCTTGCCCTTCTCACTCACTTGCATGTCGCAGACCATGCAAAGCCGGTCGACATCGGGATTGAGTGAACAGAGAATATTGGACAGCCCCTCGGGCAGCATCGGAAGCACCCGGCCGGGGAAATAGACCGAGTTGCCCCGCACGCGCGCCTCGCTGTCCAGGGCGGTACCCGGCTGTACGTAGTGCGAGACATCGGCGATGGCCACCACCAGGCGCCACCCCTTGCCGTTGCGTTCGCAGTAAACGGCATCATCAAAGTCCATCGAGTCCTCGCCGTCGATGGTCACCAGGGGCATACCGCGCAAATCGGTCCGCCCCTGTTTGGCCTCTTCGGCCACCTCCATCGGCAAGTGCTCGCATTCTGCCTCAACAAGCGGGGACCACTGCTGGGGCAGGTCGTGGCTGCGAATGGCCACATCGATCTCCATCCCCGGAGCCATGTGATCGCCCAGGATCTCTATAACGCGCCCCAGGGCCTGACGCCGCGCACTGGGATACTCCTGTATTTCGACCACCACGAGTTGACCGCTCGTCGCACCATAGGCCTGTTCATCGGGCACCAGAATATCCTGGTTGATGCGTTTGTTATCGGCAACGACAAAACCCACGCCCTTGTCGAAATAGTAACGCCCTGCAATATGCCGGTTGGCGTGCTCCAGTATCTCGACCACGGAGCCCTCACGACGTCCGCGGCGGTCAACTCCAGACACCCGCGCCACGACGCGGTCACCGTGCAGGCAGCGATGCATCTCCCGGGCAGAGAGAAACAGGTCATCACCGCCCTCTTCGGGCACCAGAAAACCGAAACCGTCGGGATGACCGATGACGCGGCCGCGTATCAGGTCCATCTTGCTGACCAGCCCGTATCCGCCACGGCGATTGAAGATCACCTGACCATCCCGTTCCATGGCCCGGAGACGCCGGCGCAGACCCTCCTCCTGTTCCTCACCGCGGATGCCCAGCGCCCGGGCGATTTTCTTGCGATTTAACGGCCGTCCCTCCTTCTCCAGCAACATCATGATGAATTCCCGGCTGGGTATGGGATTGTCGTATTTCTGCGCCTCGCGGCTCTGATGGGGGTCTTTTTTGGGTAGTCGTTTTGACATGTAATAGTATTCCTGCGGCCCTCAAGGGCGTGTTCAATCCTCTATTCTAACGCACTGTGCAAAAAATTGTGTCGCGCAGACAGGGGGCGTTGACAGGCGCACGCGAGCATTGTAAAGTTCGCGTCCTCTAGACATGCAGCCTTGCTGTGGTCTATTGCCGAGGTGGTGAAATTGGTAGACACGCTAGCTTCAGGTGCTAGTGGGGGCAACCCCGTGGAGGTTCAAGTCCTCTCCTCGGCACCATATTCCGAAGAACCCGCATTCAGTCATCTGGTGCGGGTTTTTTCTTTTCTGCATTCAGAGCGACTACCGAAAAACAAAAGGCGGCATCCGCCGCCACTGTTCCCTGCAGATACTCCCACCGTAGATACCAACCGGATATTCGGCCCTCAAACCTGAGGGCTTCACAATATAAATAACAGGGCGCACTCTTCGGATGGGCCCTGGCAAAAAAACACCGCTTAAAAGCGGTGTTAAAAGCATCGGTCACAATTGGGGGATTTTCGTTTAATTCGTTGCATGGTTCTCTGAGGCGAACCACCGGTGGTAGCGTTTGAAATCCTCGGCAGTGACATGCGCAGAGGGGTCTTCATCCCTGGACCTGCCGGTACCGATCAATTCATACTCTTTCTTCCACACCTGATAGTTGGTATCGGAGCCTTCGATGATGATGCACTCGACCAGGGTATCAACATCCATACTCACCGGGCAGGCAGCCTGAACGGCCCCAGTATGCATAAACAACGCGGGCAGTGTGGCCATGACAGCCAGAAAATGTTTGCGGATTCTCATATCGACCTCCATGTAAATGTGATAGTGCGTTTCTTGTGCTTTTAGACCGAGTAAAGTCTATCTCACTATCTAAACTTTATTTCGCAAATTCATAAGCTTAATGCTTATTCGTTTGTAATCTTCCCTATTTTTTCATTTCAGCCCAGACCTACACGGCTAGTATGATTTCGTATCAGCCAGCGGACATCAATCATGAGAATCCAGGGCTTGCAGGATCCGAGAGCGTATTCCCTGACGCGACTCTATAAGCGGCCGATTGCCTCAGGTATAATCCCTCCCATCTTTTATATAGAACCCAGGCAAGCCATGAAATTTATCGAAACGCGCGGCAACGACGGCCAGCATCCGGCAGAGGTGAGCTTCTCTGCCGCCATTCTCAGTCCCATGTCTTCCTTTGGCGGCATCTACGTTCCGGAGCGCCTGCCTGAGCTGGGCACCGGCTTTCTGGAGAAAAATCTGGAAAGCGATTACAAAACACTGGCGCGCAATGTACTGGCCGCATTTGAGGTGGACATTGAGCAGGCGGTGATCGACGAGGCGCTCAATACCTATGATGCCTTCGACGATGCCGCCAACCCCGTACCGGTGGTCAAGGTAACCGACGACCTCTATGTCAGCGAGCTCTATCACGGCCCTACCCGCGCCTTCAAGGACATGGCCCTGCAGCCCTTCGGCGTGGTGCTGTCAGACCTGGCGCAAAAGCGTAATGAGAACTACCTGATCCTGGCGGCAACCAGTGGCGACACCGGTCCGGCAGCACTGGAAACCTTTAAAAACAGGGCCAACGTCAAGGTCGCCTGCCTCTACCCGGATGGCGGTACGTCGGATGTCCAGCGCCTGCAGATGGTGACCGAGGATGCGGCAAACCTGAAGGTCATCGGCATCAAGGGCGATTTTGATGATGCACAAAGTGCGCTCAAACTGCTGCTCAGCTCCGAGAGTTTCCGCGCCAGGCTGAAGGAGAAAAACACGCTCCTCTCAGCTGCCAACTCGGTAAATTTCGGCCGTATCATCTTCCAGCAGATCTACCACATCCACAGCTACCTGGAACTGGTGCGCCAGGGTGCCATCGAACTGGGCGAGAAGGTCTACCTCGATGTACCCAGCGGTAACTTCGGCAATGCCCTGGGCGGCTACTACGCCATGAAGATGGGACTGCCGGTGGAGAAGATCCTGATCGCCTCCAACCGCAATAACGTGCTTACCGACCTGATCAACACCGGCAAGTACGACCTGCGCGATCGCCCGGTGATTGCCACCACCTCACCGGCGATGGATATTCTCAAATCCTCCAATATCGAGCGTATCCTCTACGACCTCTATGGTGCCGAACGCACCCGTGAGCTGATGCAGCAGTTGGACAGCGAAAAGCACTATGAGCTAAACGGCGAGGAGCTTGCAAAGCTGCAGGCGATCTTCGCGGCCGACTACTGTGATGATGAGGCGGGCAAACGCTATATCCAGAGCAGCTTCGAAAACGGCTACTTGATGGACCCCCACACCGCGACCTGTTTCAAGGCCCACGAAACCTGCCGTGACAAACCGCTGAAGACCATCGCCTACTCCACGGCGGAGTGGACCAAGTTCTCTCCGACCATTGCCAATGCGCTGACCGGTGAGATCGACACACACGACCTGCAGGCACTCAAATCCATTGCCGAGAAAGCCAACACGGCCATACCCGCCATTATTGCCGAGCTGTTCGATAAGGCGATCACCCAGGCAACCGTGATCGACAAGGGGGAGATTGAGAAAGAGGTACTCGCCTTTCTCTAGACAGGCCGCCAGCTATATCGACGATAAAAAAAGCCTGGCAATAGCCAGGCTTTTTTTATCACTACTGTCAGCCTATTTGGGCCGCGCCTTGTGTATCGCATTGCCCGCCACATCCAGTGCCGCCTCATGCAGCGTCTCCGACAAGGACGGATGGGCGAAAACCGTCAGCGCCAGGTCTTCGCTGCTGGCATTAAACTCCATCGCAATAACCGCCTGGGCAATCAACTCGGAGACATGGGGGCCGACCATGTGTACGCCGAGCACCCTGTCACTCTCCGCATCCGCCAACACCTTTATCAGTCCGGCGGACTCTCCGCCGGCACGGGCCCTGCCATTGGCGGCAAAGGGGAAGCTGCCCGTTTTATAGTCAATACCGGAGCTCTTTAATTCCTGCTCACCCTTGCCGCACCAGGCCACCTCGGGATGTGTGTAGATCACCGAAGGGATGGTGTCATAATTGACCTCCGCATGATGCCCGGCGATCAGTTCAGCCACCATGACACCCTCTTCCGATCCCTTGTGTGCCAGCATCGGTCCGCGTACCACATCACCCACCGCATACACGCCGGCAACGTCCGTGCGGCATTTCCCATCAACCTGAATAAAGCCATGCTCATCGAGCACTATGCCTGCCTGCTCATCAAATAAATCCGCCGTGTTGGGCGTGCGGCCTACGGCAACAATCACTTTATCGAAGCTCAGCCTGTTCTCGCCGTCCTTCTGCTCGACATGCAGTTCCACCTTGCCGCCTTTGATGGCACTGCCGACCACATTGCTGTCAAACCGGAATTCCAGCCCCTGCTTTTTGTACTGCTGCTGTGCGATTCGAACAACCTGCTGATCGACACCGGGAAGGATTCCCTTACCGGTTTTTAGCAGTGTCACCCTGGAGCCGAGACGGCGCCAGACGCTTCCCAGTTCAAGCCCGATCACGCCGGCGCCTATCACTCCCACTGTCTCAGGTACCGCATCAAACGCAAGCGCGCCCGAGGAGTCCACCACATGCTTGCCGTCACACGGCACGGCGGGGTGTGCTCTCGGGGACGAGCCCGGGGCAAGGATAATGTGTTGCGCCGCCAACAGCAGTGGCTTGTTCTTTTTGTCCTGTACGACGCGGACCGTCTTGTCCGTCTGCAGCCTGCCCCTGCCGCTGATCAACGTAACGCCGTTTGCACGCAACAGTGTCTGGACACCGGAGGTCAGCTCCCCGACAACCGCCTCCTTGCGCTGCATCATGGCAGCCAAATCCAGTGCAACCCCTCTGGCCTTGATGCCATGCTCGGCCATATCCTGCGCCACCTTCTCGTACAGCGCAGAAGATTCGAGCAGTGCCTTGGAGGGAATACACCCCACATTCAGACAGGTGCCACCGGGTGATGGTTTGCCGTTATTCATCCAGTCATCGACACAGGCCGTTTTCATCCCCAACTGCGCACAGCGAATCGCCGCGACATAGCCGGCAGGACCGGCACCGATCACCACAACATCATATGTATCCATGCTCGTTATTGCTTAAACCTCTAACAACATTCGTGTTGGATCTTCAATCATATCCTTGATGGTTACAAGAAATTGCACGGCCTCGCGACCGTCAACAATCCGGTGGTCATAGGACAGTGCCACATACATCATCGGGCGGATAACAATTTCATCGTTCTCAACCACAGGGCGCTTCTCAATTTTGTGCATGCCTAGAATAGCACTTTGCGGGGGATTAAGAATGGGGGTGGAAAGCAGCGAACCGAACACGCCACCGTTGGTGATACTGAAGGTGCCGCCGGTTATCTCATCCAGTGACAGCGCAGCGTCCTGGGCACGTTGCCCGAAATCGGCAATCTGCTGCTCAATCTGCGCCATGGTAAGCAGATCCGCATCACGCAGTATGGGCACAACCAGTCCGCGGGGTGATCCCACGGCGATGCCGATGTCAAAATAACCGTGATAGACCAGGTCCTTGCCGTCGATAGAGGCGTTCACCTCGGGGAAGCGCCTTAGCGCCTCCACCACCGCCTTGACGAAAAATGACATAAAACCGAGGCGTGTGCCGTGTCGCTTTTCAAACACCTCTCGGTATTGCCCTCGCAGTGCCATCACCGGCTGCATGTTAATCTCGTTAAACGTGGTCAGGATCGCGGCATTATGCTGCGCCTCGACCAGCCGCTCGGCAATGCGTGCGCGCAGGCGTGTCATGGGGACACGCTTCTCCGGTCGCACACCAGCCGCAGCATCCGCGGCTGTCGCTCCCTCATCTGATGCCGCAGCACCCTGCGTTTCTAGATGCTTGATCACATCCTCCTTGAGAATGCGCCCGTCCTTGCCGCTGCCGCGAATGCGTTCGCTTGCCAGCCCCTTCTCTGCAATCAGTTTTTTTGCCGAAGGTGTCACCAGTATCTCGGCCGTTTCGGCTGCTTGCGCCTTTTGCACCACGGTCGTCCTTTCCTCTTTAGCTACAGCCCCGCCCTTCAAGATGCGCGCAATCACCTGCCCCGCCTCGACCACCGTATCAGGTTCAACCAGCAGTTCTTCGACAACGCCGTCTTCCGGGCTCGGCACTTCAAATACCACCTTGTCGGTCTCGATATCGGCGAGCACCTCGTCGCGCGCGACCGGTTCCCCCGGTTTCCTGTGCCATGTCACCAGGGTGCCGTCGCTGACAGACTCGGGAAAATCAGGAACCTTGATCTCAATAGACATGCGAAATCCCTTATTTTTGTTTCTTGCCCAGCGCCTCGTCTACCAGGGCCTTCAATTGCTCTACATGCAACCAGGGATAGCCGACCGCGGGGGCTGCAAGCAGTGGGCGCCCGGCATACTCCAGATAGTTATCACGCCCGATCGCATCACGCATATGATGCTGGCTCGAATACCATGCCCCCTGGTTCATCGGCTCCTCCTGACACCAGACAAAGCGCGTCGCCTTTGCATAGCGGCGTATCTCACGCTTGGCATCCACCTCGGGGAATGGATAAAGCTGTTCGAAACGGATGATGGCCACATCGTCACGGCCATCTTTCAGGCGGCGATCATGCAAATCGTAGTAGACCTTGCCACTACAGAGGATAACCGTCCGCACCTTTTTGTCATCCGCCACATGCCCATCTGGCAGCACCTCGTGGAATCGCCCGGCGGTCAAAGCCTCAAGCGGACTGGACGCGGATTGTAGACGCAGCAGGCTCTTGGGCGTCATCACCACCAGCGGCTTTCTTACCGGCATAAGCATCTGGCGGCGCAGAAGATGAAAAATCTGCGCGGCATTGGTAGGCACGCACACCTGCATATTGTGCTGGGCGCACAGTTGCAGATAGCGTTCCAGGCGCGCCGATGAGTGCTCCGGTCCCTGTCCTTCCAGACCGTGCGGCAACAACATGACAAGTCCGGTCAGCCGGTTCCATTTCTGCTCACCGGCACTGATAAACTGATCGATGACAACCTGGGCATTGTTGGCAAAATCACCGAACTGCGCCTCCCAGATGGTCAGTGTCTGCGGATCGGTCGTGGCATAGCCATACTCAAAGGCGAGCACCGCCTCTTCTGACAGCAGTGAATTGATCACCAGAAAACTCGCCTGCTCCTCTGCCATGTTACGCAGTGGTATGTGGGTGCTGCCATCCTCCTGGTTATACAGCACGGCATGGCGGTGAAAAAATGTACCCCGCCCTGAATCCTGCCCGGACAGTCGCACGGCAAAACCGTGATTGATCAGGCTGGCATAGGCCATGATTTCTGCAAAACCCCAGTCTACGGGTATCTCGCCCCTGACCATACGCGCCCGGCTGTCCAGTATCTTTGCCACGTTCGGCTGCAGTACGAAATCCTCGGGCAAATTGTCCAGTTGCCGATAAAGCCGCAGCAGCGTCTCATGCGGTACATGCGTAAAGATTGTATCGGAGGCGTCGACGGCACCGAAACTGCTCCAGTCGTAGTGGTAGGGATATTTGGCCTCCCCGGAGGGAATGAACTCCTCGACGACACATTCACCCGCCGACAAGGCATCGCGGTACTCATCGATCTCCCGGCGCACCCGCTCCTCGCTAACCACGCCATCGGTCATCAGTTTGCCCGCATAGAGCTTTGCCGTGGTTGGCATCTTGCGGATACGTTTGTACATCATCGGCTGGGTAGCCATCGGTTCATCCGCTTCACTATGGCCATGGCGGCGATAGCAGACCAGGTCAATGACGACATCTTTCAGAAACATCATGCGGTAGTCCATCGCCAGTTTGGCGGCGAACACCACTGCATCCGGATCATCACCGTTGACATGGAAAATAGGCGCATTGACCATCTTCGCCACATCGGTGCAGTAAAAGGTTGAGCGGGCGTCCTCCTGGTTGCTGGTGGTAAAGCCGATCTGGTTGTTGAGCACCACATGGAGCGTCCCCTTGGTCGAGTAGCCGCGCGACTGGGACATATTGAAGGTTTCCATGACAACCCCCTGCCCGGAGAATGATGCATCCCCGTGCACCAGTATCGGTATCACTTCCTTGCCGTTTTTGTCCTCCCTCCGATCCTGTCTGGCACGCACCGATCCCTCAACCACCGGTCCGACAATCTCAAGATGAGAGGGATTGAAGGCAAGCACCACATGCACCGGCCCCGCCGCGGTGCGAATATTCGACGAAAAGCCCATGTGGTATTTCACGTCGCCCGTGCCCACCGTATTGCCCCGCTCCTTGCCTTCAAACTCCTGGAACAATTCACTCGGAGTTTTTCCCAACACATTGACCAACACATTAAGCCGCCCACGGTGGGCCATGCCGACCGCGATCTCCTTGACCTGCTGCTCCCCCCCTCGTTGAATCAGCTCGTGCAGCAACGGTATGAAGGCATCACCACCTTCCAGGGAAAAACGCTTTTGCCCCACATATTTTCGGTGCAGGTACTGCTCCAGCCCCTCGGCGGCAATCAACTGCCGCAGAATATGGCGACGTTTCTCGGCAGAAAAATCCGGCCTGCCGCGCTGGCCCTCCAGGTAATTTTGCAACCAGCGTTTTTCTACCGTATTGGTAATGTGCATGTACTCGGCACCGAGCGTGCCGCAGTAGGTGGAGGAGGCAATATCGATAATCTCCCTGAGTGTCGCCGTTCCGGGACCAACCAGCGAACCGGTATTGAAGACCGTATCCAGGTCATCCTCCGACAGACCGTGATAGTCGAGACGCAGTTCAGGGATATCGAAAAACTCACGCTGTTCCAGTGGATCGATCCTGGCCCACTGGTGCCCGCGAAAGCGGTAGGCGTTAATCAGTTGCAGCACATGAACCTGTTTGCGGCTCTGCTCTGACTCGTCGCCGCCGACCTGTCGAACGACAGCACCCGCCTTGCGACTCAGATGGCGGAACTGCTCCCGCACCGGGAAATGTGACACATCGACCTGAGCGCTTTGCGAGGGTAGCAGAGCGGAGAAATAACGGCGCCACTTCTCATCAACGCTTTGCGGATCATTAAGGAAGTCGTCATAGAGCTGCTCGATATACGATGCATTTCCGCCATCCAACATGGAGGTGGACCATCTATCGCTCATAGATGTCTCTTTCTTTCGCGGCGCGTCCATATAGCTTGAGTGGTTATTGTGACCTGTATCGCCGAGATGAAAAATCCCCTCTCGCATCAATTCAGGTTTTCGGCTCGACTCCTCTTAAGTAATGAAACTAGGTCAATGAGAACGGTTGTCAAGAAGGCATAACAAATGCTCAGTCCGGAAAAGAAAAAGCCCGATACCGCACAGCGATATCGGGCTTAAAACAAATAATGAATATTAACAATCAGACTGCATAGGGATCGCGCAGGACGATCGTATCCTCCCGGTCAGGTCCGGTGGAAATAATATCAACCGGTACACCTACCACCTCTTCAATTTTCTTGATGTAGGCCTTGGCATTGTCCGGCAGGTCATCGTAGTTGCGCACGCCCACGGTCGTACCACTCCAACCGGGCACCTCGATATACTCAGGCTTGCACTGCTCATAGGCATCGGCCCCAATAGGCGGCGTGTCGAGACTCTTGCCATCGCACTCGTAGCCGGTTGCGATACGCAGAACCTCCAGGCCGTCGAGCACATCGAGCTTGGTCAGGCAGATTCCGCTAAGGCTGTTGATCTCCACCGAGCGGCGCAGCGAAACGGCATCCAGCCAGCCGCAGCGACGCGGACGACCTGTGGTGGAGCCGAACTCATGACCCTGCTCGGCCATGTGGCGTCCGATTTCATCGACCAGACCCTCACCGTCATACAGTTCGGTCGGGAACGGACCGGCACCCACACGCGTGGTATAGGCCTTGGTGATGCCGAGAATGTAATCGAGGTCGCGCGGCCCGACACCGGTTCCCGTGCATGCACCGCCGGCGGTCGGGTTGGACGATGTCACATAGGGATAGGTGCCGTGATCGATATCCAGCAGGGTACCCTGTGCACCCTCGAACATAATGTGCTTGCCCTCGGCACGGTACTGGTGCAGCAGGCCGGTGACATCGGCCACCATCGGTCGCAGCCGCTCGGCCATCTCCAGGCCCTGGTCGAGCACCTGCTGAAAATCGACGGTGTCGGTCTTGAAGTAGTTTTTCAGAGCAAAATTATGATAGTCGAGCACCTCACCCAGACGCGCGGCGAAACGCTCGCGGTGCATCATGTCACCGACCTTCAGGCCGCGACGTGAGATCTTGTCTTCGTAGGCCGGCCCGATGCCGCGACCGGTGGTGCCGATGGCCTTTTTGCCCCTGGCGATTTCCCGCGCCTGGTCCAGCGCGATGTGATAGGGAAGTATCAGGGTGCAGGCTTCACTGATCTTGAGCCGCTCGCTGGCCGGCACACCGTTGCCCTCCAGCATATCGATCTCTGTGAGCAGTGCATCAGGCGCCAGTACGACACCGTTGCCGATGAAACATTCCACACCCTCACGCAGCACGCCTGAGGGTATTAAGTGAAGAACGGTCTTCTTGCCGTCGATGACCAGGGTATGGCCCGCATTGTGCCCTCCCTGAAAGCGTACTACGGCACTGGCCTTTTCAGTCAGCAGATCGACAACCTTGCCCTTGCCCTCATCACCCCACTGGGTACCGATTACTACTACGTTTTTCCCCATTGTCCCGCTCGCTAATTTCAGACAAAAAAAGACGGCTCACCTGTTAAACAGAAAGCCGCACTATTTCAAAATCATGCTTGTGTCATAAGTGGCCGCAGCATTATAGCTCAGTTACCTGCCAGCGCCCTGATTTCTGCACCAGCTTTCTGTCACACCCCATGGCAGCGGCATCCCCCACCTGACCGGGCAACTCCTGCACCACCCGTTCTCCCTTATCACGCAACTCCGCAATCACTTCTGCAAGCTGCGCATCGTCACTGCAGGGTGCAAAGATACCACGATCCGGGGTGTTTTGGGCAGGTACCAGCGCCAGCAGCGCCTTCAGATCGGTACTGAAACCGGTGGCGGGGCGTGCCCGGCCGAAAACCCGACCAATATCATCATAGCGTCCGCCCTGCGCAATGGCCTGTCCCTCTCCGGGGACAAAGGCCGAAAATACCACACCGGTATGGTAGTGGTAGCCACGAAGTTCAGCCAGGTCGAAATGGAAACTCACCCCATCGGCATCGGCAACCGCATCGGCAATCGCCTGCAACTGTTCCAGTGCCGCCATCACTCCCCTGTCGGCATCGGCCAGCAGGGTTTTGGCCTCCTGCAGCACGCTTCGGTCACCATTGAGTACCGCCAGCGAATCGAGCATCGCCTTGAGCGGTGCCTCTATATCCTGCGCGGCAAGAATTTCGCGAATCTCGGGAATGGCCTTGCGCTGCAGGGCATTGAACAGACTGGCTTCCACATCACTCTCCAGCCCGGCCTGGCGCGCCAGACCCCGGAAAATACCGACATGTCCCAGATCGATATGGACCTGTTCCAGCCCGGCGGTCTTCAGGGTACGGAGCATCAGCCGCAGCACTTCCAGATCGCTTTCAATCCCGGCATGGCCGTAAAGCTCAATGCCGATCTGCAGCGGGCTACGGCTACCGCCGTGACTCTCGGGTCGGGTATGCAACACGGTACCGAAGTAGCACAGACGGGTCGGCACATCACGCTTGAGGTTGTGCGCATCAATGCGGGCCACCTGCGGGGTCATGTCCGCACGCACCCCCATCAGTCGTCCGGTCAGCTGATCGGTCAGCTTGAAGGTCTGCAGGTCCAGATCGTTGCCGGTACCCGTGAGCAGTGAATCGAGGTATTCGATAAAGGGGGGAACCACCCGCTCGTAGCCCCAGCACTGGTACATATCCAGCAGTTCGCGCTGCAGCCTGTCCATGCGGGCCGCCTGGGCAGGTAGCAGTTCTTCGATGCCTTCCGGCAATAACCAGCGGTCGTTTTCCATGGTTTTCAATGTTTAATGAAATAAAGCCATACGGCACCGATCACCATACTGACAAGACCGGTCATCCGCAGCGAACGGGAATCCATCTGTACAATATTAATCATTGTCTTTCGGTAGAAGCGCGGCGACAGGGCCGGCAACACCCCTTCGAGCACCATCACCAGCGCCAGTGCAACCCACAGATCAGTCCACATGGTTCCCCCACACAAAAAGCCGGGCATCGCCCGGACAGTGTGTTAGTTTACCTGAATAGGTGATTATCAGAAACACGGTGCATTTTATGCCCCGATAATGCTCAGGGGCGGTATGCACCGCCCCTGCCTGCATCCACTATCGCGCCCCGGCCGCTTCCTTGAAGTACTTGAAGAACTCCGCGTCGGGGTCCAGTACCAGCACGTCCTCCTTGTCGCTGAACACCTTCTTGTAGGCATTCAAACTGCGGTACAGCGCATAGAACTGCTCATCCTGGCCGAAGGCCTTGGCATAGATCTCGGAGGCCTTACCATCGCCTTCACCGCGAATCCGCTCGCCGTCACGCGTGGCCTCGGCCAGAATAACG
>JBFEUI010000011.1:0-42530 GCA_041547565.1 Thiohalomonadaceae bacterium | reverse complement strand
GCCAGTATAGTGGAGCGCATAGAAAAGCGCTGCAATATACAGGACTTATAATTTACATGTTTACGATGAAACATGACAACCAAATAGCAGCATCAGTGAAATAATAGATTGTAAGAACTTTTGTCCATATATTTGCACTATGATGAATCACCTTCCGACCCGCTAAAAATTAGCAAAAAACAACATCTTTCAGCAAGCCTCGTGCTGCGCAATGACTTTCACGTTCAGCGCTTTTCAACCTGATTCTTCATATTTCTTATCGATGGGTGTGTGTACGGATGAACGCCCTCCATAACCAAGATTGGCAATCTCATCCAGGCCGATTTTCTCAAAGCGCAGCAGGCTTCCCCCATATCGCTCAGCAAAGGCTTGCGCGTCCGCCTGCTTGCTGAAAGACGCTAGCGTTGGCCCCATTGCGCCTCTCCGTGAGTGATTGACGACATACCAGGCCGAGCGTGCATCAATCAATGCAGCATCCTGGGGATGCTTCCATTCGGCACCTGCCATATCGTGCACATAGACCTCTTGTACATTAGCGGCCGCTTCAGGTTGCAGCAGGTAAGCAAAAAGGTCGCGAGTAGAACAGAACTTCAACGCTTGCGTGCTTCCCCGAACAAATGCTTCACCCTTGGGCCCTGGAAAGCGGTTGATTATCATGCCGCACACGTGGCACTCATCCTTCGCACCGATAGCCTGTGGTGAATGGCTGTCTTTGTTCTCAGGAGCTTGATCGCAACCCACGGTGGACAGAATGACCAGCAACAAAGTGTTGAGCAGTTTGTAAGGGATAACAAAACGCCCATCCCAGCCCTGTACGCTCATGCTCCTCTATTCCCTCTTAGCCCCGTAACATACCGCAAGCTAGACCTCACGTCGCTGAAAACGCCAGGCAGCCATAGCGAACGGCAGCACTACCCATAGGATAAGTATCGCGGTATGCGCTCCGGGGCCAAGTTGCCGATCACCTACCACGCCAGCCATTCCGGCGTAGCTACGCGCCGGTTCGAAATTAGCCAGGTTTGCCAGGCGGAACACGTCAGTCGGATTCAATAACAATAGATACGGAAAAATGTCCTGCCCCACCTTTCCACCCGTGGAGACGAGCACACCGAGTAGTCCGAGATCAAAGACCAGCACAAACATAAACCAAACAACCAGCGCCAGACCGGCTGCACGGGACTTTTCCGACACGCAAACGCTGATGAGATAGGCAAAGGCAACAAACACCCAACCCAGGAGTATGGCGCTGAGAATGAAGTAGGCGAAGGAAAACCAGATTTCGACGCCTTCGATCCGCGTGCTTGCTAGGGCGATGAGCACGGCTGCAGCGCCAAAACCGATCACCGTAGACACCGCCAGAATCAAACCATGGCCGAGAAACTTGCCCGCAAGCAACTGAACTCGATTAATTGGATAGGTCAAAAGCAGTAACAGTGTGCCCTGCTCATACTCACCGACCACCGTATCATAGGCCAGCAGTAGCGCGATAAGCGGGATGAGGAAAACCGCGAGGCTGGCCAGACTCACTATCGTCGTTGCAATGGAGGTAAATCCAACGCTCCCGGCGGCCGCCGCACCGAAATAGGCCAACCCCATGGAAAACAGTGCAAATACCAATGTAATAGCCAGCAGCCAACGGTTACGCAGCCCGTCACGAAACTCCTTACCGGCAACGATCAGGACGTGGCGCATGATGACTCCTCGCGCCCGTGCCCGTTACCCTTCTCAAAATGGGCGTACACGGTTTCCAGGGTGGGTGGCTCCATTTCAAGATCCTCCAGCCCCTCCATATCCAGAAGGGTACGCATAATCATCAGCTTTGCCTCCGCCGAGCAGGTCAGTTCAAGCTCTGTCTCACTGACCCGGCGCACCCGCGCTCCCTTTTCTTCGAGCAGTCTTTTCCAGTCACCACCATTGAAACGCCCTCGTACCCAGATGGTGAACGGCAGACAGGCACGGCGTCCAAGCTCTTCATGGTTGCCGATCACCAGCAACCGTCCACTCCCCAGGATCGCAGCACGGTCAATATGATGTTCAACGCCCGCGAGCACATGTGAAGAGAGGATCACGGTGGTTCCAGTGGAGCGCAACTCATCGAGCAGCGTATAGAAATCACGAATCGCAAGCGGGTCGAGACCGGCGGTGGGTTCATCAAACAACAAAAGGCGCGGCCGCCCAAGCAGCGCCTGGGCAAGACCCAGGCGCTGACGCATGCCTTTGGAAAAACCTTTTACACGGCGATCGGCGGCGCCGGCAAGGCCGACCCTTTCCAGCAATTCGTCCCGTTCTGCACGGGCGACACCCTTGAGGCGGGCAAAATAATCCAGCACCTCCCTTGCCGTCAGCTGCCCGTAGAACGCGACATTTTCGGGTAGAAAACCCACGTTAAGGCGTAGTGTCCGGCCACTCTTTCCGCAGGGCGATTGCTCAAATACCTCTACCACACCCTCGCTGGGGGAAGCTAGTCCAAGGATTAGCTTCATCAAGGTGGTCTTGCCAGCCCCGTTGTGCCCCAGAAGTCCGAGCACCTCACCCCGGCGCACGCTGAGCGATACGCCATTTAGTGCAGCGATGGAACCATAACGCTTGTGGAGATTGATCAGGGTTACTGCGTCTGTCATGTCAGCCCTTCTGCGGCCCAAACGGAGTCATGACTGGAAAACTGTCACGCAGCCCCGGTGACCTTAACACCGGGAACTGCTCCTGGACCCAGCGCAGTACCTGTACTGCCGGACTGTTCATAAGCATGCGCGCGAGCGGGTATTTCCACAGCAGCTTATCGACCGCGTCATTGGGTTCATAGAAACGGTCCCCGATACCGTCGCCGTTGAGATCCCAGCCCAGGTAATCACTCCAATAATTACCGCGGCCATCTAAGGACCATTCCTGTTCACGGGTGGCCACATACTTGACCTGGGTTCTATTGCCGACAAAGCCGTTGCCGTAAATGCGGTTGTCCTCCGAACCGGCTGTAAGGTGAATGCCGATGTCACTGTCAGAAAAAAGGTTGTCGTGGATGCTGTTATACAGCGAGTTGTATATAAAAATGCCTTTTCCCTCCGCCCCCGCCACATCCGCACCTCCGCTGACGAAACCTTTGCCGCGGGCAACGCTTAGTACCCTATTACCGGCGATATCGCTGTAGGTAATAAAGTTCATCAGGATGCCGTAGTTGATATCGTTGACAGAGCGGTTTCCTGTCACCGTGAGTTTCCTGGACTGCATTAATGCATAACCGGTACGGGTCTGGCGGGTATGATTGGCGGTGACCCGGTTGTCGTGGGAATACATGTAATGGATGCCAAAACGCAGGTCATGGATATCATTGTCGGCAAGTACACTGTCGGTACTGGTATCGATGTAAATTCCGTCCCGTGCCTCCCAGATCTCATTGCCCGCCACCAACGCCCCCCGCACATTGTAAAGATGAACGCCATTACCCCGGTCCTGTGAACGCAGGACAGGGTCGCCGTGAATGCGATTGCCAAGTATCCTGGCATCGGGGCAACCGTCCAGCCAAATGCCGAAGCCGTTGCGTTCAAGTTCATTGTCCTCAATGGTCACACGCGCCGCCGTCCGCTCCACGAAAATACCGGCGTTCATCTCATTGAGGCTGGTGCCCGAATGCTGGATACGCAGGCCACGCAAGGTGACATCCGGCGCCCGCACCCTGACCACATCTCCCGTGCCACCACCATCCAGTATGGCCCCCGGCCGGCCTTGAAGCTGCACCGGGCGCTCCAGCACCAGGTGTCCGCTGTAGGTTCCCGGCTCCACCACCACCGTATCACCGGAGGCTGCCCGGTTAAGCGCCGCAATCAGCCTGTCAAAACCACCCCGGACGATATGCTCAGCCGCCCCGGCTGCGCCCGTGTGCGCAAGCAGCATCAATAACAGCATGTTACGCACAAGACGCACCGCACTGGAGCGGGCCAAGTCACGCAGCTGAATGTTCATGCCATCATCCGTTTTCACGACAGTTGGCTTCGGCTAGGCCTCCACCAGCATTCGCCCACGCATCTCCATGTGCAGGGCGTGGCAGAACCAGGTGCAGTAGTACCAATGAACACCCGGCTTATCGGCGATAAAGGTCACCGACGAGGTCTGTTGGGTACAGATTTCCATATTGATCCCATGGTTAACCAGACAAAAACCGTGGGCCAGGTCCTCTACCTGGTCAATATTGGTAACCACCACAGTCACCTCGTCCCCACGTTTTACCTTGAACTCGGTGAGGCCGAAGACAGGCGCGGAAGAGGTCATATACACACGCACCCGCTTTCCATCGCGAACCACTTTGTTATCCTGCTCCAGAACCACACCGTCTTGCTTCGCCATTCCTACGGTTTCTGCAAAATAGGGATCATCGCGTTTCCACACCCGCAACGGGCGTACCTTGCTGCGATGCACGATGATGCAGTCATGGGGTTCCACATAGGCCGGTCCGTCATGGACCAGTCGCATCGTCTCACCGGAAATATCGATGAGCTGGTCGTTTTCCGGGTGCAGTGGCCCGGTCAGCAAAAAGCGGTCCTTGGAGAACTTGTTGAGCGACACCAGCCACTTGCCATCGGCATCCCGGGTCTCGCCCATCGATGAGTGGTTATGGCCCGGCTGATAGTGTACATCCAGTTTCTGCCGTATGTAGTTCACCTGCTCGCCCCGGTAGGCGCGGACGGCATCGGCGATATTCCATTTTACGATCTGGCTGTCGATAAACAGCGTGGTATAGGCATTGCCGCGGCCATCAAAGGCGGTATGCAGTGGACCCAGACCCAGTTCAGGTTCTGCGATGACGGTGTCACGCGGATTCTTCAGCTTGCCCTCAAACCACTCATCCAGTTTGTCGATGGCGATCACCGAGCAGGTGGGCGAGAGCTTGCCGTTGGCGACGAAGTACTTTCCGTCTGGTGAGGTATTCAGACCGTGCGGGCTCTTGGATATCGGGATGTACACCGTGAGATCCGAGCCATGACGACCATCCAACACCGGCACATCAGAATCGCCAATGGTGGTATAGTTCCCCGCCTTCACCGCCGCCTCAATGCGCGGAAAATTGAAAACCACCACCCAGTCGCGCTCGTTTCGCATCATCTCTGCCAGCAGTGTACCGCCCTCCGAGTTATAACAGCAGGAGGCGGCATAGCGTCCGGAGTAGTCGGCATCGGTGTTGTCCAGGTTGCCATCCACCATCACCTGCCAGGCGATCTCCATGGTCTCACCGTCGATGGCGGTAAACAGGGTGCCGTATTTTTCCGGTTCATCCAGATGGCGGCCATCGTTGGGCTGGGGAACGCGAAACTCCGCATTACAGAACACATAGCCGGTTTTGGGTACCCGCTGAACCCGCAGGCCGTGGATCGCCGAGACGTTGGGAATGGTAATGATCTTGTCGGTACGCATGATGTCACAGCGGATCCGGGCCACACGCACGTTGGCCTTGTCCTGGACATAGAGATAACGGCCATCATAGTGACCGTCGGTCTGGCTCATGTGGGGATGGTGGGCATCGCCGTTGAACGGGGCATTCTCACCGAGAATACGCTTGCTCTCATTGGTAATGCCCCAGCCGATGGCCCCATCGAAATTGAACACCGGGATGCGTCCCAGCTCACGCATGGACGGGATGCCATAGATACGCAGCTCACCGCTCTGGCCGCCGCTCCAGAAGCCGTAGTACTCATCCAGATCGCCCGGCGGCACATGGGGCCTCTCATCATCATCGCTCTTTGCCTCTGCCGGCGACATTCCGTGGATTAAACCACCGGCAATACCGGCACCTGCGCTACCGGCCAGGACACTCGTGGCCAGAAATTGTCGCCGGGAAAGCCCTTCCTTATCTTTTTCGCTTGCCATAACAGCTTCCTCCTCTGGTATCGCAATCACCCGAATTTTCAGTCGACATGGCAGCCACATGGAGGCCTTTACGGATCTGCTTCAAAAGCTGGTTTATTTATTCTGATCGTCTTGGCCCGGATTGTTTTCTGACCACTGTACTGACTCGGGGGATCTTGCCGCCCGCTCACACCGCTTGCGTAGATGCACCAGCGGCGGACACTTGTGGTCATTCCAGTAGCTCTTTTGACAGTCTAGACAATAATGGCACTCGTTGGCGTTGATCTCGCCCAGACGATTGATCGCCTGGACCGTGCATTCGTTGGCACATATCTGGCACGGACTGCCGCACTCCTTGCGCCGTTTCAACCAGCTGAAGAGTCGGAACCGAGCGGGGATGGCCAGCCCTGCACCCAGCGGGCACAGGTACTTGCAGTAGAACTTGCTATTAAATGCCGAGATCACAACAAGGCCTGCGGCATAGACCACAAACGGCCACTCACGTTGAAAATTCAGGATGATCGCGGTCTTGAACGGTTCGACCTCCGCGTAGCGCTCCGCCGTGGAAACCGATGCCAGGGAGATCCCGAACAGCACAAACAAAATCAGGTATTTCACCGCCCAGAGGCGCTCATGAACCGGTTCAGGGATATACCACTGTGGGATACGCAACTTCCTGCCGAGTTCATTGGCCAGTTGTTGCAATGCGCCGAACGGGCAAAGCCAACCGCAATAGACACCACGGCCCCACAGCAACAGGGTCACCACTACAAAGGTCCAGAGGATAAAGACTATTGGGTCAACCAGGAATGTGTTCCAATCGAAGCCCTGGAACATGGCATTGGTAAAGGCCAGGATGTTGACCACGGATAGCTGGCCAGACAGGTACCACCCTATGATTATGAGCGTGAAAAGAAGGAAGCCATTACGTACATAGGTCAACAGCTTTGGTCGCCGTGCAATCCAGTCCTGGAATATCAGGATGAGGGTCAGCAACAGGAGGGAAAACAGCAGCACCGCGATCTCGATTAAGCGTTCACGCCAGATACTCACCCACAAGGGCTCTTCTTCCGCGGTTATCGCGCTCGGCGGCGGTGTTGCGCGTTCGATGTAGGCCTCAGGGATCTCATATTCGGCGGTAAATGTTGTATAGACACTCTGCAGAGCACCCACCTGGCGTCGTACAAGGAGTTCCAGCTGCCAGGGACTTCCAGGATCGAACTCATAACCCTGGCGTATGATGAAGATCTCTTTTTCCTGGAATTTGGGCATCCCCCTCAGAAACACATCCTCCATCCGGTGATGATCACGATCGCGGAACAGGATCGTCTGCTCACCCTGCACAAGCTGGATCCTGTCGAAGATTCCACCGCGCACGTAGCCGGAACCTTTGAAGGAGTACACACCGTTGGCCATCACGGCAATGGCGTGCTCACCGGGACCGAGTTCCCCCATCAGCCAGTTGTAACCCGCCTCACCCAGCAGGTTGCGTCCGATGGTGGGTGGATTCAGGTAGCTGTAGTAGAGGTCGATAAAGATGTCGCAGGCTTGACCTGGCTGGCAGGTTTCCGCGTTGAAATTGCCCGCCTCGGACGTTTCCTTAAATGCCTCTTCCACTTCGGAATGATTAAGTAACAGGCGACGGATAGCGCCGTTACCGGTGAGAAATACCCAATCCGACTCCCGGAAATAATTCTCGCGCACCGTTGCAGGCATTTCGGCTTGCTGCCGGATGGGCGGGATGATGCCCCGAGCCATGGCAACCTTACGTACAGCCCGCATAATGCTACGATTGACTACGATAGCCGTCACAGTGGCACCGGTGATGGCATCCACGTTGACAAAACCTTCACGCTTTCCGGCCCCTACTCTGATGCGGTCGGTAAGCTTCTTAGCGACGTGCTGGCGTGAAAATTCATACAGCTTCCGCTCAGGTATACCTACCAGCAAAATGGGCTCGTGATGCTCCAACACCTCGGCGCCCGTTATGCGCCCTACCGTGTCAACTCCCACTAATACATCAATCGGCTTTCCGGAATAGGCGGGGATGGCCGCCACCTCCTTAGTACGGAGGATATAACCCAGCAGTTCCTTGCCACGGTAAACCGGCGCGGCAGGCGGTTCTCCTTCAAAATTGCCAAAGCGATCGGCAAGCGGGAAAAATGTTCTGGCCTGTGGAAAATGCGTTTCAATCTCTTCTGCTTGCAAACACACCACAGGAATAGTGGTCAGGAACAGGACAAGCAAACTGAGTGATAACCACCGCATGGTATTGACTATGCCTCGCTGCCCTGCCCACCCATCACATAGAGAAGCTTAGTTGTTTTCCATGGGATATTCCGTAGATTGATCACCCGGTCATATCGGAGCTCCGGGATGGGCATGATGCCGTGAACACCACACCCGGCATTATGTTATTGCCATTTCGCAGTTGCGGGTGGCTCTCTTGCTCACACGGTTGCCAAAACCCCTTTTTCAACAAGGACGTATAGCAGACGGTCAAAATTACGCATGGCAATATTGCGATCCCACCTCATCTCCCCCATAAATAGAGCTATGACCGAACTGAAAGACAAGTCTCATCTCAGGGGCGAGAGCAAGGTGGCACGCATTCCGATCAAGGTGGTGCCGAAAGAGACGCTCCTGAAAAAACCGAACTGGATCCGCGCCCGCTCGCCCAACAGCCCCGAGGTGCTGCGCCTGAAAAGGATACTGCGCGAGCACAGGCTGCACACGGTGTGCGAGGAGGCAGCCTGCCCCAACCTGGGCGAGTGCTTTAACCACGGCACCGCCACCTTCATGATCATGGGCGGCATCTGCACCCGGCGCTGCCCGTTCTGCGACGTGGCGCACGGCAAGCCCGATCCACTCGATGCGGAGGAACCGGGGCACCTGGCCGAGACCATCCGGGCAATGGGGCTGCGCTTTGTGGTGATCACCTCGGTCGACCGCGACGACCTGCGTGACGGCGGCGCCGGACACTTTGCCGCCTGCATTGATGCGATACGCCAGACCACGCCCGAGGTGCATATCGAGATACTCACCCCCGATTTTCGTGGCCGTGAGGCTGCGGCACTGGAGATCCTCGCCGCCACACCGCCGGACATCTTCAACCACAACCTGGAGACAGTGCCGCGACTCTACAAACAGGCCCGCCCCGGGGCCGACTATGCGGGCTCCCTCAGATTGCTCTCAGAGTTCAAGCAGCGCTGCCCCAAGGTGCCGACCAAATCGGGGCTGATGGTGGGGCTGGGTGAGCGCAACGAGGAGATCACCGCGGTACTGGGGGATCTGCGCGCCCACGGTTGCGACAACCTGACCCTGGGGCAGTACCTGCAACCGAGCCGCCACCACCTGCCGGTGGAGCGCTACATGCCGCCGGACGAGTTCGACGAACTGGCGGCCATTGCCCGTGAGCTGGGTTTTGTACATGTGGCCAGCGGCCCGATGGTGCGCTCCTCCTACCACGCCGAGATGCAGGCGGCAGGCGAGACCGTACGCTAATCCACGCCATCCGCTACGCATCGGGCCGCGTCACTGATCAGCGCATCGACCATGGACGAGGCACCGATGTGCTGCGCGAGCCTAACCTCCAGCTGCGGCAACTGCGCTTTTGCCTTGGCGATTTCAGCGGGGATATCCTCCACCACGTGGCGCCCCGCGGCCAGGAAATAGGGCACCACGGTCACCCGCTCGGCACCCTGCTCGGCGCAGCGGACGATCCCCTCGGGTATCAGCGGTTCGGCCAGTTCGAGAAAGGCCGCCTCGACCATCGGATACTCCCCGCCCAGCTTGCCCCTCAGCCTTTCAGCCAGAGCACGCACCTCGTCATTGGAACTGGCCCGGCGACTGCCGTGGGCCACGATCAGTAGTGCTTGCATTTTACGTTACCTCTTTCACTGCTGGCAGGCCGATTAGACACTCAGTCAAATCTGCTCCAGATCCTTGATAACCCGCACACCCTGGATTGCCTTGCGCATCGATGCCACCCCCGCGCCCCCGACCCACACCTCGACCGGCTCGGCCAGCGAATCGACCAACTCCTCCAGATCGCCACGCAGGGCACGGCGCGGATAAAAGGCACTGAAGGAGAGCGCCAGGGCCTGCGGCCGGTACTGCTCCACCGCCCGCACCAGCTGGTTGACCGGCACCGCCGTGCCCAGGTTGATGGAGGGGAGGTGCTGTTCGGTCAACAGCGCCTCGACCATCAACAGGCCCAGCCCGTGCGGCTCTTTCGGCAGCGTGGCGAGCATCACCGGTGCTTCACCCGGCGGCCGGCCCTGCCGTGCCATGGCCGCATCAAGAAAGTAGGTCAGCTGGCGGGTGAGGAAGTGCTCCTCGAACACCTCGACCCTGCCGGCGGCCCACTGCTCGCCCACAAGCCGTACCAGCGGGGCGATGGTGTGCAATACCAGCTGCCGCAGACCGTTACGGGCAAGCTCCTGTTCGAGCCTCTCATGCAACGCGGCCGTGTCGTGCTCGACCACCGCCTGCAGCAGTTTGGCCTGCACAGCGGCAGGTTGTCCGGTCACGGGCGCTGCGGCATGCTGCGCCGCCAGCCGCTGCAGTTCCTCTTCCGCCAGCGGCACCACGCTACCTGGCCTGAAGCCCAGATCCATCAGGCGACGAATCAGTATCAAGCGCTGTACCTGCTCGGGCGGATAGAGGCGCACACCATGCCCGGTACGCAATGGCCGCGGGAAGCCGTAACGCCGCTCCCACACTCGCAGGGTGTCCCTGCCGATGTGGGTATCACGCTCCACAGCGCCGATTGGTAGAGCCTGTGCGGTTTGATTATTCATGGACATAAATTAATTAAATACCACAAATAGAAAAAAATAAAGCATATTGTCCTAGACAAATAACATTACCAGACTATATTACTCAGGTAAGTGGTCATACGGACCACGCTTCACAACTACCTTCGGAGGTATGCCGTTATGAGCAACTTTGAACGTCAAATCCAGGAAACAGAATACAAATGCGACCAGGCCATGCAGGCCCTCGAGTCAGAGCCGGTGGAGATCCTCAGATCAGACATGTCCGGCAGCCGACTGCACGCCATTATCAATAACCCGGTGACAGAAGGTATCGACGAGGGCTGATTGCACGCCTCGCGTCCAATCCAACCACATACAGTTGTCCACCTGGAGGATCATCCAATGCTTAACAACACCCTTTCATCTACCCGCTCCCTGCTCTTTCTCGCCCTGCTCACCCCGCTGGCACTTATCGGCTGCAACAGCACCGGCGAGACCAAAACCAGTCAGATGGATATCGTCGACACGGCAGTATCCGCCGGAAGTTTCAATACCCTGGTCACAGCCGTTAAGGCCGCCGATTTGGTCGACACCCTGAAGGGCGAGGGCCCCTTTACCGTCTTCGCCCCAACCGATGAGGCCTTTGCCCGAATACCCGCCGAGCAGCTGAATGCACTGTTAGCCGATAAGCAAGCGCTCACCAATGTGCTGACCTATCATGTGGTGCCCGGTAAGGTGATGGCCCGCGATGTCATCAAGCTGGCCTCTGCGAAAACCGTGCAGGGGCAGTCACTGACCATCGACACCACATCAGGCGTGCGGATAGACAACGCCAATGTGATCCAGACCGATATAGAAACCAGAAACGGTGTCATCCACGTAATCGATGCGGTGATCCTGCCACGTTGAAAGAGCCTGCTAACCATACAGAAGCCGGGGTATTCACCCCGGCTTTTGTCGTTATCACGCCACAGGCCGCGGCAAGCAGATGCGGGACGATAGGCTATACTCCCAAGATACACTCCAACGTAAACCATGTGGAGACCGTGTCAGGCAGCAACCGGCAAGGAGGTGAGCATATGACATCCTCCCATCCAGAATTAACCGTGGACACACGGACCGAACCCGACCAGACCCTGCGCGATCCGGTCGACCGTCGTCAGGGTGAGGCCGATCGTCGCCATAACCCGCTGTACGGCTACATCAGACACTTCGGCGAACGGCGCCGCACCCCGGTTGACCGGCGCAAAGGGGACAGACGGCACTAGACTGTGGGTCCCTGGGCAAAAAAAAGCCGGGGTATTTCCCGGCCTTGATTGTCTGCCTGGCCTCCGTTTGTTACTGCCTGCCCTCGTATAGCACCCGCCAGCCGCCCTCCTCCCTGGCCAGGTAGAGGCGCTTGCGCATCACCCCGTTGTAGTTGTTGGAGCGGTAGTCCTGGCGGAAGTTGGCCACCGCGATCTCGCGGCCCTTGCTGTCGGTGGTCGGATAGTGGAACAGCGCCAGATTGCTAAGCGAGACCTCCTGGAAACGCTTGCCCACGGCAATGCGGCGCTTGCGTTGGCTCCAGCTTACCTTGTTATGGCCCTTGGCCCAGAAATCACCGCTGTAGTGCTCCAGATAGCGCTCGACATCGCCGCTGGCCCAGTCACGGCGCCATGACTCGAGCGCCTCGGTCAACTCCTGCCGCAACGCCTGCCACTGCGCCCGCTCCAGCCACTCCACCCGCTCGGTCACCACGATGGGGGTATTGCCCGGCTGCAGGGTTGCCGACAGCGCCTGCAGGTCGAGGTTGGGCAACACCACGCAGCCCTCGCTATCGAGCGGCGGCCGGCTGTAGTAGGAAAAATCGGTGCCGTGCAGCCAGATGCCGTAGCCGGTCTTGCCCTCTCTGCGATCCAGCTCGTTGGGGTAGTTCATGGGAAAGGCGCCGATGCCGTATTTGTCGGGCAGCTTCTCATCCGGGATATGGCGGGTGATAAAGTAGACGCCCTCCGGGGTGCGCAGGTCACCCTTCAGGCTCTTGTTGCCCGGCAGCTTGCCGGTACTGACATAGTAGTCCTTGAGCAACAGCGGTACGCCGTCCGCCGCGCGTTCGAACAGGTAGAGGCGGTGGCTGCTCTTGTCGACGACAATGGCCCGCCGTGTGGTCGGCTCAAGCGTCAGCAGGGCACGGGGCAGTCGGCCCTGGGGGATGCTGTCAAGAAATGCACGCAGCCGTGCCTCGGCCTCCTGGCGCAGCCGCGCCAGCTCGCTCTGCTGGCCCTCGTCGCCGGCGGCCAAAAGGGCATTGTGACCGATATCGGTCACGCTCTGGGTACGCGCGAGCACCAGGTCTCCCATCACCAGATGGGCCAGGTGAAAACGGGGCGCCCGGCGGGTGAGCTGCTCCAGCACGCCCATGGCCTCCCCGGAGGCACCGGACTTGAACAGCAGCAGCCCCTTCAACAGGCTGGCCTCATAGTCCTCGGGGTGTGCGGCAAGACGTGAGTCCAGGCGCGCCAGGGCATCCCGATAGAGCTGTTCCTGCTGCCTGCCGATGGCCTGCAGGTCGGCCTCCCTGGTCACCCCGCCGACCGCCATGGCATCGGTCTGCTGCTGCAGCTGCGCGGCATAGACCAGCGCACCGCAAACGGCGCAGCTCAGTAGCAGCAATACTCTTGTGAAACGGGATACCATTCAGTTGTGCCTTCGCCCAGTACAGCTCAAATTACGACAACATCTCCAGGGTTTGTTCCGAGTGTATCAGCCATTGTCCAGAATGTATGCGTAAAATCAACTGCTTGCGGCTTACATCACGGTAGTTGCTGGCCGTGTAGCGCTGGATGCAGGTCACCAATACCGCACCCTCGCCTGCTGGCTGCAGCTCAATATCTTCCAGTGCGACCCTGATCCACTCGGGGCGTGTCAGGCGCGCCCGGCGCTGCTTGCGCCAGCGGGCATGGCTGACACCGTTGCCGGGGCTGTATCCGTCGCTGTAGCTTGCCAGGTAGCGCTCCACATCCTGTGCCGACCAGGCGGCAGCCCAGCCTGTCAGGGCCTGGTGCAGTGCCGCCTCTGCCTCCTCGCTCAATGCGGATTCGGCAGGCGAAGCGACGGTTGCAGCCGCCCCATCACTCGCGGCTGTTTCGGGAGGGGCAGCAGGGGGCGGGGGGGGCAGCGCCGGCTCGACAGCCACTGCCACCGGGGGCGCTGCTGCGGCTGCCGGCGGCTCGTAGACCAGGTTTTCCAGAGGCAACGACACATCCGGTGTCGTGGACGGGGCGCGCGGCGCAGCTTCCGCTTCAATCGCTGCCGTAACTACAGGCTCTGCCTGCCCCCCCGTGCCTGACACCTGTGTGTCGCCCTGCTCTGTGTAAGTAAGCGCTTGCAACTGCAGGGGTTTCTCCTGCTTCAACACCAGGGCGCGCGCATAGCTGCGACGGGCGATCTGCTCGTTGATGCGAAGCAGGTTGTCGTAGACCGTAGCATAGGGCTCATTGCTGCGCAGCGCCTGCTCCAGCAGGCTGCGCGCCTCCTCCAGCCTGCCCTGGCCCACCAGCAGGGACGCCAGGTTGTTGTAGCCCTCGGGCCGCTCCGGGTGGTCGCTAATCAACTGCCGCAGCCGCGCCTCGGCGGCGGCCCGCTCCCCGGCACCGGCCAGCGCCTCGGCATGAAGCAGCATCGCGGCCACGCTGTTTTGCCTTGCCGCAGGCAAAGCCCCCAGCGTGGCCAGGGCTGCACTGTAATCGCCGTCGCTCAACTGAGCGCGCACCGTATCAATCGGCTCGGCCGCCGCCAGCGACGCTATCAACAGGCCGCCCAGCAATACGGGCTTCGACCACGTTCTCATCTGCCACCTATGCTCAATATGTTGTAAAGTCGTATCAGGGCCTGATAAAACAGCCAACTATAACGGCTCAGGGGAGAGAAACCAAACCATATCAGGGGCCACTGAACGGTCAAGTCACGCCAATTCAGCCAACAGGGGAGAGCTACGGGATGTCTGCAACAAGAGAACTGCTGGAGCGGATCGAGAAGCTGACCGAGATCGGCATTGCCCTCTCCGCCGAGAAGAACATCTCCACGCTGCTGGAAATGATCCTGCTGGGGGCCAAAACCATCACCAATGCCGACGGCGGCACCGTCTACTCGGTCGACGACGAGGCGCACACGGTGAAGATGGAGATCCTGCGCACCGACTCGCTCGACTTCGCCATGGGCGGTACCACCGGCAAGGCGATCCCCTTCGAGCCGATCCCGCTGTATGACGCCGCCGGCCAGCCCAACGACCACAACGTGGTCACCTACGCGGTGCTCAACGACACCACCATCAATATCGAGGACGCCTACAATGCCGAGGGCTTCGATTTTTCAGGTACGCGCAAGTTCGACCAGAACACCGGCTACCGCTCCACCTCCTTTCTCACGGTACCGCTGAAAAACCACGAGGGGGACATCATCGGCGTGCTACAGCTGCTCAACGCCATGGACGAGCACAGCGGTGCGATCATTCCCTTCTCTGCCGAGGCCCAGCACCTGGCCGAGTCGCTCGCCTCACAGGCGGCCATCGCCTTGACCAACCGGCGCCTGATCGACGATTTGAAGACCCTGCTGGAATCGTTAATCCAGCTGGTGGCGACCGCCATCGACGAAAAATCCCCTTACACCGGCGGCCACTGCAAGCGCGTGCCGGTGCTGACCATGATGCTGGCCGATGCCGCCTCCGCCATGCAAAACGGGGCACTGAAGGATTTTACCATGAGCGAGGATGACCGCTACGAGCTGGAGATGGCGGCCTGGCTGCACGACTGCGGCAAGATCACCACGCCTGAGTACGTGGTCGACAAGGCAACCAAGCTGGAGACCATTCACGACCGTATCGAGTCAGTCGATACCCGTTTCGAGGTGCTCAAGCGCGATGCGGAGATCGCCATGCTGCGCCGCAAACTGGCCGCCTACGAGCAGGGCGACCCGCCCGACAGCGAAGCGCTGGAGAGCGAGTTCCGCGAGACCGTGCGCACCCTCGATGACGAACTCGATTTTCTCCATCTCTGCAACACCGGCGGCGAATTCATGGCCGAGGCGGACCAGCAGCGGGTGCATGATATCGGCAAGCGCCGCTGGAATTACCACGGCGAGCAGGTGCCGGTGCTCAACGACAACGAGATCTACAACCTCACCATCGCCAAGGGCACCCTGACCCCGGAAGAGCGCGAGGTGATCAACAACCACATCGTCGCCACCATCAAGATGCTCGAATCCCTGCCCTTCCCCAAGCACCTGAGGAACGTGCCCGAGTACGCCGGTGGCCATCACGAGCGGATGGACGGGGCCGGCTACCCGCGCGGGCTGACCGGTGAGCAGATGTCGGTGCAGGCACGGGTGATGGCCATTGCCGATATCTTCGAGGCGCTGACCGCCAAGGACCGCCCCTACAAGGAGGGCAAAAGGCTCTCCACCGCGCTACGCATCCTCGGTTTCATGAAGGAGGAGGGGCACATCGACCCGGAACTGTTCCACATCTTCATCGACAACAAGATCTATCTGAAATACGCCCAGCAGTACCTCGACCCGAACCAGGTCGACGAGGTCGACATCTCGCAGATCCCCGGCTACGCAGCGAACTGATACACAGGCTGGCGGGCAGGCCGTTCAGTATTGGCTGTCAAACGGATTGAAGGTAAACGGCGGTTCCCGCCCCACCGTCGCCTCGAGCATGATCAGTTCGTCATCGGTGTGGTTGAACACCGGCGCCTTGCGGATCACACTGCCCGTCTCGGTGCGGCGGATAAAACGCGGGGCATCGTGGTGGGTGGTGGTGACCGTCTCATAGACAGCGGGGTCGTCGAGCGCCTGCATCCGCACCGTGCCATAGCAGGTGCACAGGTAGGTTTCATCCGGCCTGCTCTCGATGTAGGTGGCGGTGCCGCGTATCCCCATGCTCGCCACCGGCGTCTCCACCCGCTTCTCGCCCTTGCCATAGACCGAGAGCAGCGCGCCGGTGAGCACCCGCAACATGTTCACAAAACCGTTGTCCTGGTACAGCTCCACACGGGTGTTGCTGCGCGCCAGGAAGGCATCCTGCCCCACCACAAACACCATGTGGCTGGCATCACCGGTTTCCACCGTATCACCGGGCCGGACTATGGTGGCCGCCGTCACCGGCTGGCCGTTAACCCGCGCCTCGCCGCGCAGCTCGCGAATCGAGGAGTTCAGTGGCTTGCCCGACATCGACAGGGTGACACCGGGAACCAGTGCGGCGCCCCCCGCCAGCAGGTACCGAATCAGCCGTCGCCGCTGTCTGGACTCCATCGTACCCCCTATATCACCGCGTCTTAGAGCGTTCCTGCTCAAGACTGAGTATAGCCGCGGCAGACGCCCTGACTTCCACCATGGCACTCCCATAGCAGTTTGCCGCCGCCATTTGACGGCACGGGGTTTGCCGTCCCGCTCCCCGGCGCTACCATGACAGGGAGCGGCAACATGGCAGGTATCTGACACATGCGGATCAGGAAGGCACAAAAAACGGATAGCCGCGCCCTCGCCCAGCTCTATTACGAGACGGTACATGCGATAAACAGCAGGGATTACAACGCGCGGCAGCTCCATGCCTGGGCACCGGCTGTCTATCCGGACAGTTTCTGGTTGGCGCGCCTGCGGCGCTACGAGGTCTACGTGGCCGTTGTCGAGGGGAGGCTGGTCGGTTTTGCCGAGTTTGATCGGCGCGGCTATATCGACTGTTTCTACGTGCACCACCTGCAGCAGGGGCGTGGTGTGGGAAAAGCGTTAATGAGAAAGATGATACAGCTGGCGAAGCGCTATCACCTGCGCCGCCTGCGGGCCGATGTCAGTATCACCGCCCGCGCATTTTTCGAAGGCCGCGGCTTTCGCCTTGTTAGACGACAGAAGAAGATCTACCGCGGCCAGCCGTTTAAACAGCTACTGATGGAATCCACCGTCTGAACGCTGCCCGGCCGCCATCAGAAAAATATCTGTACCACATATACCGTGAGCGCGGCGGTGATGCCCCAGATGGGCAGCAATATCAACAGCGTGCCGATACCAAGAGAGGCGTACTCCAGTGCGTCCGTCATACCTGTTCTCCAATTTCCCTGTCTTAGACTTGGTATAAAAGACTACCGGCTGCCTGTTACAAAATCATTAAGATATTTTCCTGTTTTGGTTACCCATATTTTCGACTTTCCATCACCCGCTCCACGGTATCGACGATGGCCTGGGTCTGCGGATCGATCTCGATGTTGATGCGATCGCCGACCTGCCTGCTGCCGATATTGGTGCGTTCCAAAGTCTCCGGGATCAGGTTGACGTTAAATTCATTGCCGTTCACCTCGCCCACCGTCAGGCTGATGCCGTCGATGCCGATGTAGCCCTTGGTAAAGACGTACTTCATCAAATCATCCTGCAAGCGAAACCAGACCTGGTGGTTGTTTTCGCTTTCGACTACCCGCGTCACCTCAGCCGTGGCAATGATGTGCCCCGACATCGGGTGGCCACCGATGTCATCGCCGTAGCGTGCGGCGCGTTCCACATTGACCCTGTCGCCCACTTCCAACTCACCGAGGTTGGTGACTCGCAGGGTCTCATGCATCAGGTCGAAGGCTACCTTGTCACCGTCGATACGGGTAACGGTCAGACAGCAGCCGTTGTGGGCCACGGAGGCGCCAGCCTGTAGTCCGGTCAACATGCTCTCGGGCAGGCGCACCAGGTGGGTGCGGAAATTCTCCTTTTCGGTGATCGCCAGCACTTCCGCGGTGCCCTGTACAATTCCTGTAAACATAAGGTCTCTCCAGCAAACGCTATCACGCAATGATAACATCTGCCCGTGCCGGGCAGGCAGCTGCCGCAGCGCTTCGGATCAAGGGGGCACCAGCCGGACGCCTCGAGGTGCCTCATGCTTCAAAACGATACCCGCATGGCACCACAACCACGCCCTTCTCCGTGATCGGAAAGCGTTCGGCATCACGCTGCCGATCGTGGCCAATCATCTCGCCCGGCGGGATCTCCACATCCTTGTCGACAATGCAGTTGTTCAGTTGTGCCCGTTCGCCCACGCTAACACCGTTTAACAATATGGCGTTTTCCACAAACGCTTCCTCCGCGACAAACACCCTGGGAAACAGAATCGAATTCTGCACGTTGCCCCCCGAGATGATGGTGCCGCCCGACACGATGGAGTTAATCGATATCCCCTCGGTGCCATACCGGCCCGGCACGGTGCGGGCCGGCGGCGTCTGCGGCTGGTAGCTGCGGATCGGCCAGTCCTCCTGGTAGAGGTCCAGACTGGGTACCGGTTTTAGCAGCTCCATGTTCGCCTCGTAATAGGCGTCCAGCGTCCCCACATCGCGCCAGTAGTTGTCGGGGCTTACTCGCCCCTCTGCACCGCCGAACAGGTAGGCACCGACATGATGTGTATTGATCAGCACCGGCAAAATGTCCTTGCCGAAGTCATGGCTGGAGTCGGCCCGTTGGTGATCCCGCTCCAGCTGCTCCAGCAGCAGCGGCAGGGAGAAGACATAGATGCCCATCGAAGCCAGCGCATGCCCGGGAACACCGGGCATCGGTCCGGGGTGATCCGGCTTCTCCTCAAACGCCGTAATGCGGTTCGCGGCATCGACCGCCATCACCCCAAAGCCCCTGGCCTCTTCCAGTGTCACCGGCTTCGCCGCGACCGTCACGGCGGCACCGGATTTGCGGTGCGTTTTCAAAAGCTGGGCATAATCCATGCGGTAGACGTGATCGGCCGAGAGGACCAGCACAGAATCGGCCCCGCTGCGCTCGAGCAGGTAGAGGTTCTGGTACACCGCATCGGCGGTGCCCTGGTACCACTGTTCGCCCTTGCGCATCTGTGGCGGCACGGTGGTAATGTACTCGCCCACCTCGGGGTTGAAGATCGACCAGCCGTCGCGCAGGTGTTTTTGCAGCGAGTGGGATTTGTATTGGGTCAGCACCAGCACCCGGCGCAGACCCGAGTGCAGGCAGTTGCTCAGGCAGAAATCGATAATGCGATACTTGCCGCCAAACGGCACCGCCGGTTTGGCGCGTTCCGCAGTCAGAGGGGTTAGACGGCGTCCCACACCGCCTGCCAGGATGATTGTTAAGCAGTTGTCCAGCATCGCTTCCACCTTTTATGCCCATGCGTGTCTATACTGCCCCTTACATGGCAAGTTCCAGGCCAAAGGTGCAAAAAAACAGTGCACACTGACCGTGTGGTGCAGGAGGCCGTCACACACAACAGACGGCGCGCACCATATCGGTGCGCAACACTTACCTCTAGCAGCTCGTTGCGCCGCTGAGGTGCACCAGTCCGAAGCGTTTCACCAACGTAGTACCGTATCGCGCAATTAGCCGCTCAGCTGCTGCGCGATAGCCGTGCATCGATTCTTGCGCACCAGCCATTCGCGGCTAACACTTAGGGAACTGTGCCCATTCGCGCCGCAAGGATACCCACCCGATGAAACGTGCCATTTTGCCCACCCTGTTCTTTGCGCTTTGCCTGCCGCTGCTGACCGGCTGCGGCCAGGAGCCAAAGAGCGGCAAAGACAACAGCGTCATTGCCGTCGGCTCACAGTGGTATGGCCATATCCCGGTGTGGGTCGGCATCGAGCGGGGGATATTCAAACGCCACGGCTTTGATGTGGAGTGGCGCTTTATCGGCAAGAGCATGGACCGGCTCAACTCCATCTCCTCGGGCGAGGCGCAGTTTGCCAGCCTGGGGGAGATCGCCATGCTCAGTGCCATGGCCCAGGGCAACCGCCGCTTCTACTGGGTCGGCAACCAGGACATCGCGCCCGGTTTCGAGGGGCTGGTCGCCGGCCCCGGCATCACCCGTTTCGAGCAACTGCGCGGCAAGAAGATCGGCTTTCCCTTCGGCTCATCGGTGGATGTCACCTGCCGCCTGCTGCTCAGCCAGCACGGCCTGGACCCGCAGCGCGATGTGCAGGTGGTTAATCTCGAGGTCGGTGACGTGCCCGCCGTATTCCGTGCCGGCAATGTGGATGCGGCATTGATCTGGGAGCCGGGTTTCTCCCAGCTCAGGGCGGTGGAGGGCGCCACGGTGCTGGCGATGGATACCGACACCATTTTCTACCGCCGCTTCGGCACCATGACCGGCCCCGACGTGCTGATCGTGGGCAAGGCCTGGGCCGATGCCGACCCGGAGCGCACGCGGCGTTTCCTGCAGGCCTACTTCGAGGCGCTGGAGTGGGTCGGTGCACACCCCGATGAGGCGGCGGCCGCGGTGCACCAACGCTACATCCAGCAAGATCTGGCGCTGATTCGCTCCAACCTGGAAAAGTTCGTCTGGCAGGGGCAGGCGGCACAGCAACGGGTGATGAGCGAGGCGGGGATGTTTCCGCAGGTCGACTATCTGCTCGACATCCTGCACGGGCAGATGAAGGCGATACCGCGCAAACCCGACTTCCGCCAGTGGGTCAGACTCGACCTGCTGCAACCGGCCGCCGAGGCAAAGTAAGGTGAACGGACGGGAACTAGATCTCTGGCGCGCCGTGAGCATCGGGGCGCTGGGGCTGCTCGGGTTTCTGCTGTTGTGGGAGGGGGTGGTGCGGCTCGGCCTCATTGATCCGTTTTTTCTCCCCGCCCCGACGCAGGTACTGCAGCGCATGGGCGAACTGGCCACCGGGCCGGAGGCGGTGCTGTGGCACGATGTGAAGATGAGCGCCAGCCGGGTGCTGACCGGTTTTCTGCTCAGCGCCATGGTGGGCGTGCCATGCGGCCTGCTGATGGGGGTCAATCCGACGGTACGGGCGGCCCTCAATCCAATCATCTCCATCATCCGTCCCCTGCCCGCCCTCTCCTGGATCCCCCTCTCCATGCTCTGGCTCGGCATCGACGAGCAGCAGAAGTACGCCATCGTCTTCATGGGCAGCTTCGCCTCGGTGCTGGTCTATACCACCGATGCCACCATGCGCATCGACCAGACGCTGATACTGGCCGCGCGCAACCTGGGCGCCAGCCGCCTGCAGGTGCTGCGGCACGTGGTCCTGCCCGGCGCCCTGCCCAACATCCTGAGCGGGCTGAAGGTGGTCCTTGCCATCGCCTGGACCTGTGTCATCTCGGCCGAGATGGTGGGGGCCAACTCGGGGCTCGGCTTTCGCATCTGGACTGCCAAGGAGTGGTCCGATACCGGACAGGTGCTGGTCGGCATGCTATCCATCAGCCTGACCGTGCTGCTGCTCGATATCGTGTTTCGCGTGATGGAAAGGGTGCTGGTACCGTGGGAGAAGGAGCGGCTGCGGTGAGCACCGATGCCCTGATCCGTGCCCGGGGGCTCTCGATGACCTTTGTCACACGCAAGGGCAAGGTCGACGCAGTGGAGGATTTCTCGCTCGATATCGAACGCGGCGAGGTGGTGGTCATCGTCGGTGCCTCGGGCTGCGGCAAGAGCACCTTTCTCAACATGGTGGCCGGCTTCATCCAGCCGACGGCCGGACAGGTCCTGCTGGAGGGGCAGCCTATCAGCGCCATCGAACCGCGTTGCGGCATGATCTTCCAGAACTATGCCCTGTTTCCGTGGATGACGGTGCGGGAGAATGTCGCGTTCGGCCCGAGGCTGGCGGGCATGTCGCGCAGGGCACGCCTGGCGAAGGCCCAGCACTGGATCGAACTGGTCGGCCTGCAGGGCTTCGAGCAGGCCTATCCCGGCGAGTTGTCCGGCGGCATGCAACAGCGTGTTGCATTGAGCCGCGCCCTGGCCAATGAGCCGGAGGTGCTGCTGTGCGACGAGCCGTTTGCCGCGCTCGACGCGATGACCCGCCAGGTGATGCAGCAGGAACTGCTGAATATCGTGCAGCAGTCGGGCAAGACGGTCATCTTCATTACCCACTCCATCGACGAGGCGCTGATCCTCAGTGACCGCCTGGTGGTCATGTCGGCCCGACCCGGGCGGGTCAAGGCGATCTACGACAACGACCTGCCGCGCCCGCGCAAGCTGGAGGTGCAGCTGACCGATCGTTTCCTGGCATTGAAGCGCCATATCTGGGACCTGGTACAGGAGGAGGTGATCGGCTCGATGACGCTGGGGGCCGCACAGCAGTGAAGAGGCCTGCATGATCCCGATCCATGAACTGCTCAACCGCATCCGCTGGGACGAGCGCTACGGCGCTGCCGACTTCACCATCGGCTACTACGACAGGCTCGAGGGTGAAATCATCCGCGTGGCGGTGGGCGAGATGCTTTTCGACAAGGACGACCGCTTCGATTTCCAGTTTATCGACGAGTCAGGTGTGCTGCACACCGTGCCTCTGCACCGAATCAAGCAGGTCTTCAAGGACGGTCAACTTATCTGGGAACGCACGCACTGAGCCTTCTGCAAAGCGTTAACCGGCAACGCGAAGCGGCAATGGGGACGGCCTCAATCCCGTACCAACATCAGGTAGAGCCCCAGCAGGACAAACGCGCCGAACACGCCCAGCATCCACTCGGGCATGGACAGCCCCAGAAATACCCACTGCACCTCGGCGCACTCCCCCGAGCCGCGCAACACCTTCTCCACCACATCCTGCAGGGGAAACACCTCCAGCATGTAGTCGAGTCCGGGGCCGCACTCCGGCACCTGATCGGCGGGCAGGTGCTGCAGCCAGACCTGGCGGCCGGCGATGGCGAGGCCGGTGCCGGCGCTCAGCACCGTCAGGGCACCATACACGGCACGGCCGAAGTGCGAGAACGGATTGTGCACAAAGCCCAGCAGCATCACCACGCCGGTCGCGATAACCGCCACACGCTGAAAGATACACAGCGGGCACGGCTCCAGCCCCTTCACGTGCTGAAAATAGAGTGCCATGGCGACAAGGCCGACACAGGCGATCAAGGCGTAGAGAAAGACATGGCGTTGCTGTGGCATGGCGGTACTTTGTTGTTATTCGGTTGGCGGTGCATCAATCATAGCACCACTTGTACCATGGCCCGGCGGTCAAAGATAGGCCTGCAACACCTCGACCGCCTGGCCCACTCCTGTCGGCACCACAGGCGGGTAGGGGGGTGCCTGCAACAACCGCAGCAGCTCATCGCCAAAGCCCCCCTGCTCGACCTGCCTGCGGCTGACCCGGACACAGCGACCGTAGCGCTCCAGCCAGCGCACCAGATACGGCTGCTCCGGCCAGTCGTCACGGGGAATATAGAGCACCGGCACACCGTTCACCGCCGCCTCGGTAAAGGCGCCGTAACCGGGTTTGGTCAGGAAGGCATCGCAGGAGGCGAGTACCTCGCCGAATGACAACGGCAGCGACTCCAGGGTGATCGCATCCTCCCGCTGCACCTGCCAGTCAGCCTGGACAATAAACCTTATCCCCGGCAGGCGCGGCCAGCGCGCTGTCGGGATGCGGGTCGCCACGCCGCCGAGGGCCACCAGCACCAGTTTCTCATCCGGGGCAATGCCTGTGGTGCGATCGATCACGGCGCGTTGCGGGCGCGAGGCGGCGGCCACCGGCCCGATAGGCTGCAGGTTATCCAGCCCCGGCATGGCCATGAACGGTTCCGTTTGCAAAAAACGCTCCGCACTGTTGTAGCTGTCACGGATGCGCGTCCTGACCGCTGCCACCTCGGGCCTGTCGCAGCAGTAGTGTCCGTAGATATCCGCCCAGTTCAGGCAGCACAGGGCCACCGCGGGGATGCCCAGGCTTTTCGCCGCCGCGATGGTGAGATAGGGGATATCGGCAAGCAGCAGGTCGGGGGCCAGCGCCGCCAACTCCTCTGCCACCGCTGCCACCTGCCTGTCCCACTGCCGCTCCAGCTCAAGATAGGCCTGGCAGCTGGCCTCCAATGCAACCTCGAATGCACTGTCCTGCACCATGCCAAAGTCATCGGCGGCATACTGGAGGTTGAACGGTGCGCCAATCCTGCCTGTGAGAAAATGCTCAGGGACAGCGCTACGCAGAGTAATACGCAATTGCGGCAGCGCGTGGTACAGGGCATTGACCACCGGGGCGACCTGCGCGGCATGGCCGTAGCCATGGCCGGAAATGGCAACCACGATGTGGGGGTGCTTCACGTTCCCCGTCCCACTGTAATCCGCACACCACTCACCTCATGCAACAGGTTCACTGGATGCCTGCCCAGGACATTACTCTTTTTTCAGCGCCTCGATCTTGCGGTACAGCGTCCGTTCGCTCACCCCCAGCTCCGCGGCAAGGTCCTTGCGCTCCCCATGGTAGCGGGCCAGTACCCAATTCAGATAGCGCCTCTCGGCCTCATCCAGGGTGACAATCTCCGCTGACTGGGTAGGGAGACCGCCAGCCCCCCCCCTTGTTGCCGTCCTGCGCTCGCAACACTCGCCCGGCAGGTGTTCCAGGCGAATCTCATCGCCATCGGCCAGCAGCGAGGCCCGCTCCAGGATATTGCGCAACTCGCGAATGTTGCCGGGGAAATCGTAGGCGTGCAGGCACTCCATCGCCTCCGCGTTCAGGTGCAGCTTCCTGCCCGGGCTGCAGCGCCGCAGCAGATTTTCCACCAGCAGCGGTATGTCCTCCTTGCGCTCACGCAGGGAGGGCAACTCAATCGGAAAGGCATTGATGCGATAGAACAGGTCGTTTCTGAAGCTGCCCTCCTGCACCATTTTTTTCACACTGCGGTGGGTGGCGCACACCAGGCGAAAGTCTGCCTTGTGCGCCTCGATGCCACCCACCCGCCGGTAGGTGCCGGTCTCCAGCAGCCGCAGCAGCTTGACCTGCAGCGGCAGGGGGACATCACCGATTTCATCAAGAAACAGCGTGCCTCCGCTGGCCGCCTCAACCAGGCCGATCTTGCGCGACTGGGCACCGGTGAAGGCACCCTTTTCATGGCCGAACAGCTCGCTCTCGAACAGCGTCTCGGTCAGCCCGGAGCAGTCCACCGGTACAAACGGTCCCTTGGCCCGCCCGCTCGCCTCGTGCACCGCCGCGGCAACCAGTTCCTTGCCCGTGCCCGACTCGCCCAGCAACAGCACCGTCGCCTCGCTGGGTGCCACACGCTGCACCAGTTCGAGCACCCGGTTGAAACTGGGCGAGCGTCCCACCAGGCCCGAGGCACGCGGGTCGGGGCTGGCCAGGCGGCTGGAACGGATCACCTCGAGAAAATAGCGCGCCTCGCCATCATCGCCAAAAATCGGGTAGGCCTCCACGTCTACATGTTCATCGCCGCGGGGTGTGTGGTGCAGGTGAAGTACACGTGCCGGTTGTCCGCTCTCCAGCGTCGCGTTGAGAGGACAGCTCTCACCCGCCTGGTCGCAGGGCACGGTATAGTGGTGGGAGACCTGGTAACAAAATTGATGGCGCTCCACCGGCTCATCACCGAACTGGTGGCGATAGTGCTTGTTGCCGACGAGGATCTGGTAGTCGCGCGACAACAGTACCGCCGGCGCGTCAAAGCTCTCGAGCAGGGACACGATCTCCGCTTCTACCTTGGTGTTGCTGATGTTTGACATACCCCTTTGCCGGATGCTGAGCGATTCAGGACAATAGACCCAGTATGCCATCATCGCCGCGTGCTGGAAAACGGCTGCATGCCGGCCCGACATCATTCACACTTTTCCCGCCGACGCAGCGGGCGGACGCAGCAGTTATACTCCACCGTAATCGTTTAACAGGAACAGCCTGCCCATGAATCCGACAAGACTCTCGCGTATTGCACTGATTGCGTTACTGGCCCTTGGCATCACCCTGGCCATCGAACAACGCGACAGCTTCGATGCGGCCTCCATCGAAACCTGGCTGGACGGTTACGGCACAGCCGCACCGCTGCTGTTCGTACTGCTCTATGCGCTGGCGACGGTATTCTTTTTTCCCGGCTCCGTCATGACCCTGGCCGGAGGGGCCCTGTTCGGTCCGGCATGGGGCACCCTGTACAGCCTGAGCGGCGCCACACTCGGTGCCGGCATTGCCTTTCTCATGGCACGCCACATGGCCGGAGACTGGGTGGCGGCGAAAACGGGGGGGCGCATCAAACAGCTGGTGGACGGTGTGGAGCAGGAGGGCTGGCGCTTTGTCGCCTTTGTGCGGCTGGTTCCCCTGTTTCCCTTCAACTTGCTCAACTACGCGCTGGGTCTGACCCGGATACGCTTCAGCCATTACCTCGTGACCAGCTTTATCTGCATGGCGCCCGGCGGATTTGCCTACACCTACCTCGGCTACGCCGGACGCGAGGCGATCGCAGGGGGCGAGAATACCATCCAGAAAGGATTGCTGGCGCTGGCATTGCTGGCCGTGGTCATTTTTCTGCCGCGTTTGGTACAGCATCTGCGTAGCGCGAAAACACTCTCCAGCGGACAACTCAAAACCCTGCTGGAACAGGCAAACCCACCCCTGGTGCTTGATGTGCGTGATGCCGAACGTTATCAAGGCCACCACGGGCATATCGGCGGTGCGCTGAATATCCCCCACGATGAGATCATGCCGCGCATCCATCGGCTCGACGGACACCGCAATCGCACCATAGTTATCGTCGCTGACGATGCGGCTGCGGCAACGGCAAGCAGGCAACTACTGGAACAACTCGGCTTCGATTCAATCTATCTGCTGGAGGGTGGCATACGTGCATGGGAAGAGTCCGGCTACCCCACAGAGCACTCGGCCTGAGTGCATCACACAACGCACCGTACACGTAACCGGATAAAATTAGACTATGCTTGGTGTGAAAGGCAGAGTATACGCCGATAATAACCCCGCTAATTTTGCGTAATAAAACAAACAAGGCGGTAAAGCCGCTGGCCTGTCTCTCACCACAACAACAATAGACATTTTGTGTTGCCCGAGGAGTGATGACATGACGCTTCATGCCCGTCGCCATGTATTCAAACTTGTCGCATTGCTGCTGTGGAGCCTGCTTTCCATCGCCCATGCCGATGAGGTCGAGCTTTCGCTGACAAACGGCATCAGTGCCCTGGCCGACTACCGCAAAGGTGGTAGTGACAAGGCAGCCGTGCTGGTTTTGCATGGCTTTCTGCAGACCCACCAGTTCAGCACGGTACAGCGCATAGTCAATGAACTGGCCGACAATGACTACAGCGTGCTGGCACCAACCCTGACACTGAGAATCGACCTGCGCAAAAAAAGCCTCACCTGCGATGCCATTCATTCACATACGGCAGAAGATTCGACCAGGGAAATTGACGGCTGGATACAGTGGCTCAAGAGGCAGGGACATCAGCGTATCGTGCTAATCGGCCACAGCACCGGCAGCATAGAGTTGCTGAACTATCTTAACAGGGTAAATGAACCGGCTATCGCACACTTTATCGCCACCAGCATCGGACCAAACTGGAAAAGCCGCAATCCGAAAAGCACACCCGATGACATCCGCAGGGCAGAGGCACTGCTGGCGACAACACCAAATAAAATCGCAAAGTACTCACTCTCCTTCTGCAAGGGCAATTACGCCGCCCCTCCGGCCGCATTCCTCTCCTATATTCGCTGGACCGAGGATTACATCCTGCAACACTACGGCAAACTGCAGGTTCCGGCACAAATCATTCTCGGCGACAGCGACCTGTTTTTACCCGAGAACTGGGCCGAGACACTGCAGGCACAGCAGTTTGATATCACCCTTATCGATGGCGCCAATCATTTTTTTACGGGTACAGGAGAGTTTGAATTTCTCGACAGCGTACTAGCGGCTGTAGTTCGCGCATCGGATAGGCTGCGATGAGTGCCAACAATCAACCACGCCAGCCAGGGGTCCGGCCGCGTTCCATCACCGCCTACCTGATTGCATTCTTTTCGCTATCCGCCCTGCTGTTTGTACTGACTGCCTGGTGGATGCTCTACAAAATGGATGAAATACGTCAGGTCGCCTCGGACACCACACATCAAATCGCACGTGAGGAAATCAACGAAGCGATCGAGGTGGTGCGTTCAACCGCCAGGACACACGCCTACGATCTGGCAAGCTGGGACGAAACCTACCAACAATTCGCAGATCCGACCTTTTACCTGTATTGGCGCAGCAATCGTGCACTGCAGTCCGGCCTGCTGCCCGGCTACATTGTCGACGTCGAGTTATACGACAGCAATGGCAGACCCTTACAGGAGAACGGCCACCTGGCGGCCATGCCGGAACGCCTGCCCGATGTAGACCTGGAACTAGCCAAGGAGTCAGGGACAGACATGCTGTACGTGTTCACCCCGGTACTCGACAAGCGCGACAACCGCATTGTCATCGGGCATGCGGCGATCAAGCTAGATTTTATCGCCGCGCTACAGACGCTGAACCGCTTCAATCGTGTCGATTTTAACAGCATCACCTCGATCCTGCCCGAGGGGGAACGTATCGATGCCGGACAGATCGAACAGATACTGGTGTTCGACGTCCGCGGTCTTGCCGAAACCGAGCAGCTTGAGCGGCTGATGCAGCAGACACTGACGCGTTTCGCTATCCTCGCCGCACTGATGCTGCTCGCGGCCTACCTGCTGGCCTCCCACCTGATTCACAAACCGCTGCATCGCTTGATCTTCCACATCAAGACATTGAGCAAGAGCAATATCGGCAGCCCGCACAACGGGCTGAGCAGCACGCTGCACCTGAAGGAACTCGAGTCATTGCGCGTTGCTATCAACGACTACCAGGACCAGCTGGACGAGATGCACAGCAACCTCGATCAGAAAAACCGTGAGCTGTGGCAACTGGCCCATAACGACCCCCTTACCGGTATCGCCAACCGCCGTGCCTACGAGGATGACTGGAAACAGCTGATGCAGGTGGTTTCAGGCCAACGTATTCCCATCTCCGTCATGCTCATCGACTGCGACCACTTCAAGGCCATCAATGATACCTATGGGCACGAAACAGGCGACCGGGTCATCCACAGTGTCGCCCAGTGCCTGTCCCGTGCCCTGCGCAAAAATGATCGACTCTATCGTATCGGCGGTGATGAGTTTGCCATGCATCTAATTAACACGACACTGGTTGCCGCCGAGGCACTGGCCATACGCTGCCAGACCAACCTGGCGGAGTTCGACTTCAAACAGTTTGGCATCAAGGAGCCGGTACGCTTTAGCATTGGTATCGCCAATGCCTATGGCGATGACTCAAATGCCCTGTTCCAGTTGCACCGCAAGGCGGATGTCGCCATGTACCAGGCAAAAGCACCGGGGCGCAGAAAGGTCATCTGCTTCGAGGAAGGCATGGGCAGTTCCAGTGCGCTGCTTTCGAACCGCTACGTGAACGCTGTCTATCAGGCGGTGGAAAGCGGCGCTGGTCTGGTGATGTATTTTCAGCCCATCGTGGCGGTAAACTCGAAAGTGAATGGCTTCTATGAGGTTTTGACGCGCCTCAAGGATGATGAAGGGCTCATCACACCGGCAAATATCTTCCCTGTTATCGCGGCCGAGGGCCTGGAGGCCGAATTCGATTTCCGGCTTATCGATCTGCTGGCCGACAAACTGGCCGGCGGCATGATACCGGAAAAAACCAGCCTCTCCTTCAACATGGATGGTACCACCTTGATGAGCAGCGAGGTGATCGAGCACCTGGAGGAGTTGTCCGCCCACCTGGACAGAAACAGCATTATCATTGAAATCACCGAAACAGCGCTTATCGCCGATCTGCATGAGGCGCGAAAACGCCTGGATTACATTCGCACCATGGGTTTCAGAGTGGCACTGGATGATTTCGGCAGCGGCTACTCATCGCTGCGCTACCTGTCAAATATGCCGGTCGACATTATCAAGTTCGACATCAACATGACCCGCGATCTGCTTGGCAGTGGCGGACAACGCATCATCGCAGAGGATATTGCCAACATGGTGTTAAAGGCCGGTTATGAACTCATTGCCGAGGGAATAGAAACCCGTGAACTGCTGAAAAAAGTGCAGAATATCGGTTTCACCTATGTGCAGGGCTACCTGCTGGGACGACCTGCAGAATCGGTTGACAAGCGTGTGACGCTGGCGCTCGAGCACTTCGATCTACCCAAATAGACCAGGCTGTGACGGCACGGCGAGTTTATGGCAAGGGCGGCATGCGCTCCATGAGATAACAGAGACAGTCCTGGCGGATCACCTCCTCATTGAGCGTCAACATCGAGGGCATCACGGGCACCCTGGTGCGCAACTCGTTGCCGTCAACATGGAAATAGCGCTGTGCGACATCCTGCCCCCGCTCATCCCGTGCCTCCAGCATCATCCCGTCCTCCCTGACATGTGCCAGCCTGGTGCCCGCGGGCAGTTCACGAAAATTGAGCTGATCGAGATCAGGGGGGAACAGCAGGTCGCTCTCGCTCGCATCAAAACCGAACGTCAATGCACCTGGCACCTTTACCGTTGCCATGGTATGGAACAGGTGGTAGTCGCTCTCATGTACCGGATGCTCGGGAAAGTGGTCCAGATGCAGCGCCGCCTCGACAAAGGCCATCGCATGTTCGGTGCCGTGCGGTTGTCCCGGTTTGCCACACTCCACCGTCACCGCCGGACACAGCCCGGCAAAAGCCATCGACTGCACACTATCAGGCTTGATGAAATAGACCACGGTGCGGCTGAACAGCGTCGCCAGATGAAGAAAATTGTGCTCGAGCCTGTTGATACAGGCGTAGTGCGGATTGAGCCCGGTATTATTGTGAATATCGATGCTGGCAAAGACCTTTCGCTCGGCCATCGCCCGCAGCACCTGTTGCATCATTTCATGCTCAGGCGACGCGTACCCTTTCCACACCCGGTTGTAGTCGGGCTGTGAATCCAGGTGCCGCACCCCCTCGCGCGCCGCAGCTACATTGGCGATAAACAGCGACATGGCGCGTGGCAGGGTACGCCCCTGAAAACGGCGCAACAACTCGCGCATCGCCTCCCAGCCGGTATCCTCATTACCGTGCAGCAGCACGGAAACGAACAACGGTCGGGGTTGCCGCCCGGCAAGATGGATTAACGTCGGCCCCTGCAGCTTCTCATGCAGCCGGCTGGCCGGACACGCCAGCAGGCCCTCCGGCAGACTATCAAGTTCGGTTAACATTCCAACTCATTCACTCGCAAACTGTTGTCCCATAGTGCTCGGACCCGCCCTAGACCGGCCACGCGCTGACCGGGCGGCCGCTCTGCTGGTTTTCGCGGTAGGCGGAAACCAGCTCACACAAATCGCCGCCGTTTCGCTCAAGATGTTTCAGCTGCCAGATTGAGCCCGTCTGCCCGCTGGCGACACGATTCTGCAACACGCTACTGTAGCGCTCTATATCCGTTTGATCACAACCCAGGCGGTTAAGCCCTTCCCGGGCCAGCGGGATAAGCTGTTCCAGCAGCTCAGTCATTTTGCCGCTTCTGCCGCTTAGCCAGGTGACATTGGCACTCAAACCGTATTTCGCCGCCGCATAGAAATTGTCACGCGCCACGGAAAACGGCAGCTGTGTCTCCGGTGCCACCTGCTGCTCGGCCAACATGTGTGTCAAGCCGAAAAAGAAGGCGGTATTGGCCATATTGTCAATAACACTCGGACCCGAGGGAATCACGCGGTGCTCGATGCGCAGATGGGGGGTACCGTCCCCGTCGAAACCGACCAGCGGCCTGTTCCAGCGCCAGATGGTTCCGTTGTGCAGGCGCAGATGGCTGAGGCGCTCCGGCTCGGGATCCAGTTCAACGGGCAGCAATACGGGAAAGTGTTCCAGGTTCTCCGTGAACACCTCCAGCAAGCTCTCCCTCACGTAACCGCTACCGAAACTGACCCGTTTCAACGGGCCGAAGGCGGCGCCGTCAAAACCGCCAATATCCACGGCCTGTTCAAACACCGGAATGCGCGTTTCCTGCCACAACCGATGGCCAAACATCAGCGGTGAATTGGCACTCAGTGCCACCATCGGCGCCGAGATGATCTGCATGGCGTTGTAGTAGCGTACCGCCTTCTCCTGCGCCACCTGCAGATGGATCTGGAACGAGGTGGTCGCCGCCTCGAGCATGACATCGGTATGGCTGCTGCGCAGCACCTGCTCCCCGTGAATATCCAGTTGCAGCGGCCGGCCGCCACGCAGCCGCAGCACCTGCTCATTCAGCGCCCGGTAGCGCTCCATCTGAGACATGTAGGCCACCGTAAGCATCTTGTCGGTCACGGTGGGTAGAATGCCGATCATCACCAGATCGGCATCAAGTTGCGCGGCGACCTGGCGGCAACGGTCCCAGTTCCAGCTCATCTCCTGCTGAAACCGGGCCAGCGCATCGCCACTCACCCGGCGCGGGGTACTGTTGAGCTCGATATTGAACTGGGACAGCTCCGGGCTCACCAGTTGATCATCCAGCAGCTTGAGGTAGCGCTCATTGATGGGGGCTGGTGCACCGTAGCGGTCCACCAGCCACGCCTCAAGTTCATAACCGCCGACCCCGTGGACACGGGAGAGACTGTCCGTCCTGAACCAGGAGGCCAGCAACCCGGTCTCCTCGGTCAATCGGGCGGCAAACTGACTAAAATCCCTTTTTTTAAAACGCGTACCGCTAATCTCCTGTCCCATGGTGTTCCCCTCACTCAGGCAACGCGTAGTGCCCGATCTAGCGCCTTTAGCCGTTCGGGGGTCCCGACATCGACCCACTGCCCCCGATAGTGCTCACCCGTTACGTGCCCCCGGGCAAGGGCATCACGCAGCAGTGGCGCCAGCGGAAAGGCGCCCGGCTGACATTTGGCAAACAGCGCCGGATGATACAGCCCGATACCCGAGAAGGTGAGCCGCTCGCCACCCTGTGGTTTCAGCTGGCCGCTGTCGAGGCAGAAATCTCCCTCCGGGTTATGCGGTGGATTGTCGACCAGCACCAGGTGGGCGGCGGCCACAGGCCGGCTCAGCAGGCGTTGATAGGGGTAGTCGGTAAAGACATCGCCGTTGATAACGATAAAGGGCATGTCACCGAGCAACGGCAATGCCTTGCAGATGCCGCCACCGGTCTCCAGTGCCTGCTCCTCCCTGGAGTAGCGGATAGTGAGCCCATAGCGGGAACCATTGCCCAGCGCCTGTTCCAACTGCTGCCCGAGGTGCGCATGGTTGATCACCACATCGCACATCCCGGCCCGGGCCAGGGCCGCCAGATGATACTCAATCAGCGCCTTCCCCCCCACCTGCAGCAGGGGCTTTGGGGTATGGTCGGTAAGAGGGCGCATGCGTTCGCCGCGTCCGGCCGCCAGAATCATTGCTTTCATGCCCTTATCCTAACACGCCCCTAATTTGATCAATGTCATGGCGGCCATAATTGGTATTCCCATTAAATGGAGTCTAATAATTAACGTAATCTATTCAACATAGCGAATAAAGACGATGTCACTAAGCTATCAACCATTGATGAAACCGGCCCGCAACAAGAAAAAGGAGCAGGAGGTTGCCTGCGAAGGCTGCGGGCTGTTTGCACTTTGCCGCACCGCGGGAATGGATAGTCCAAACTCCCCCGACTTCAGAAGGCTGGTCAAACGCCGTGTACCGGTCGCCAAGGGCGAACACCTGTTCCGCCCGGGGGAGAAACTCGATGCCCTGTATGCCGTCAAGTCCGGTGCGATCGTCACCACGCCCGAAGAGGGGCACGAACACGGTGTCAGCGGCTTCTACCTTCCCGGCGAGGTGCTGGGACTCGAAGCCATGGCGGACAACCACTACCGCCACGAGGCCCGCGCCCTGACCCAAACCAGTGTCTGCCGCCTGGAACTTGATGAGCTTGGGACTCTGGGTGACAGGCAGGCCACCTTTACCCAGGCACTGATGCAACTAATGAGCCATCAACTGCACCAGGAGTACCGCCTGTTCCAGCTGCTCGGTACCCACAGCACCGAACAGCGCCTCGCGACGTTCCTGCTCAATTACGCCAATCGCCTGCGCAACAACGGCATGCCCTATCTGGAATTCAGGCTGCCCATGACGCGACGCGATATCGCCGACTACCTCGGTATCGCCCTGGAGACCGTCAGTCGTGTACTCAAGCAGTTCCAGGACAGGGGGCTGTTGGAGGTTCGGGGAAAAATGACGCGTATCTGCAACGTCGATGGGCTGAAATCTCTCGCCATACGCTGGCATGGTGATGCCACGGCACCCTCCCCCCATCCGGCCTGACAGGCTCTTCCCGCAAGCCGGATTATGCCCGCCCCGGTGGCGGGCTATTTTTTTCAGGTACAACTGCTCCCTGCTCGATTCACTCACGGATGGACAGGCCGACACCGCAGTGACGGCTAATGACTAATGACTGGTGCCTGAAGAGAGGCGAGTCTTGTTCCAGACGTTGTACTTGCCCGAGGGCTTTCTCATAGGCAACCGCTTCACCTCTTGCAGCGATTTTGCATCGTAGACAACCAGTGCGCCATCCTCGTCCCAGATACTAAGCAGGGCATACCTGCCATCACGGGTAAACTCGACATGGGCTGCCGTTTTGCCTGGCGCGGGACGCAGTGTCTTGACGATCTCCAGTGTCTGTTTGTCGATCACATGCACCGCCTCGCGGTTGGGACCGAAGAATACGTCAACCCAGGCATAGGGGCTGTTCTCGTGGCTGCGCATGAAAAACCCCGGCCCCAGTGTCTTGATGCGCTTGATCGTCTTCCAGCTTTCCAGATCGATAATGCTGACCAGCCCCTGCTTCAGATCGGGCGTTGCCATTACCGGGCGCCCCTGATAGTTCCAGGTGATACCGGATCCCAGGTGCGGCATACCCGAAATATCCAGTTCGCCAATCACCCTTTTCGCATCCAGCGACAGCACCAACCCCTCACCGTCACGCGAGGCGCCAAACAGCAGACTGTAGTCCTGGCTGAAGAAAAAATCATCCAGATGGGTATCAATAAAATTGCGCCGTAACGGGAAGGGGTTGGATTTGACAAGATCACCCGCCTTCTCATGGTAGCTGTGCTCCCAGCCGGAAAAGCCAGGTGGCGGGTCATCGGCATAGCTAATCTCCCACACCTCGGGAACATCCTTCAACGCCGCAACAAAGCTCTCCCGCGGTTTGGCGGTGTACACCGCACTGACGCGCGAGCTGTTGCCGCTGGCATCTTTCACCTCAAAGCGCTTAATCGGCTTAAGGTCCTCGGCATCCAGCAGCACCAGGGTGTGCGGCAGGTAGTTGGCCACCATTACGTAGCGCCCGTCCGCCGAAACAGCAATATTGCGCGTATTGATACCGGCACGGATCTCGGCCACCAGTTTCAGATTGTAGATATCGAACTTGGAGATCCAGCCGTCACGGGAGGCAAAGTAGACAAAACGGCCATTGGGTGAGTACTTGGGGCCGCCATGCAGTGCAAAGCGGGTGGGAAAACGGCCAATCGGTTCGAACTTGTCACCATCGAGCAGGGTGAAGTGATGATCACCCAGTTCGACCACCACAAACAGGTTGAGCATGTCCGCCTCGAACACCGGTTTGTCGCTCAGTTCATCCAGTTTGTTGTGAATCACATGGCTCTGTTTCATGGCGGCCATGTCCCACTTGGGAACCTCGGCCAAAGGGGTATAGATGTAGTCCACCAGCGATTCGATCTGTGCCCTGCTGAGCCTGTCGGAAAAGCCCTGCATCTGGGTCGCGGCTCGTCCAGAGGCAATTACCTTGATTGCTGATTTTTTGCGCAACCGCTTGAGGTTTTCCGGCAGCAGTGCCGGGCCCATGATACCGAGTCGGTCTTTGCCATGACACTCAGCACAGTGTTTCTGATAGAGCAGCTGCGTCTGTTCCGCAGCCTCAACGGCACCAAGTGTGCTGAGGATAAAAAGTCCGGCAAGGGTGACCTTGCGGACGACCGATAAAGAATTCATGTGTGGTACATATCCCGATCAAATTATGATTGTACGCCGACCTCTGGAACAGCCCCAATCCCGATCTCATCATCGGTCAGATAGCAACCGGGATCCTCGGCCCAAAAATCGCCTGTCATTTGGTAGGCGCGCACCCGTGTATTGCCGTTGCAGATAGCCAGATGACGGCAGGCAGCGCAACGCCCAGTCACCGGTCGTGGGTGCTGCTTTAGCCCGGCCATAAGCGGATCGGAAGTATCTTCCCATATCTCCGAGAACAGGCGCTCACGTACATTGCCCAGACCGTAGTTCCACCACATGGTATCCGGGTGAACCTGTCCGAGATTGTCGATATTCGCGACGTTCACCCCGGTGGCATTTCCGCCCCAGCGCTCCAGCAGGGTCTTCAAATAACCGTACTGCTCCGGATAGTGCCTCGCAGCCCAGCTCAACAGATACACCCCGTCCGCATCGTTGTTACCGGTGACAAAGTCACGTGCCTTGCCCTGTCTGACATCCTCCAGACAGGTTTCGAACAGCAGGTCCATGGCGGTTCGGGTCATCTGGTGATGGGCGTCATCCTTGCGGTTTTTATTTCCGCGGCCCGCGTAATTCAGGTGAGAGAGATAAAACTTGTCGATACCCTCCTCATCCATCAACTGTAACAGCGGGGGCAGGTCCGCCGCGTTATCGCGCGTCAGGGTGAAACGCAAGCCGACCTTGATACCGTGCTCACGGCACTGGCGAATGCCATTCAGGGCCTCGTCGAAGGAACCCTGTTTGCGACGAAATACATCATGTGTCTCACGCATGCCATCGATGCTGATGCCCACGTAATCGAATTCAACCTCGGCAATCGCCTCGATATTATCCGGCCCAATGAGCGTGCCGTTTGTCGACAGGCTGGTATAAAAACCCATTGCCTTGGCGCGTTTTGCAATATCGAAGATATCGGGCCGCAGCAGCGGCTCCCCTCCCGAGAGTATTAACACCGGGACACCGAAGGCCTTCAGGTCATCCATCGTGCCAAAGACCTCCTCGGTTGCCAGTTCACCGGGGAAATCCTTGTCGGCGGAGATCGAATAACAGTGCTTGCAGGTCAGATTGCAGCGACGTACCAGATTCCAGATGACGACCGGTCCGGTAGGTTTGGCCGGAGGGGGCAATTTGCTCGGCGCACCATGCTCCGCGGCTTCGACAATGGCCTTCATATAGCGGTTGAGTCTAAACATAATAATTAGCCGATCCGTAATCCTGTTTTTTTCAGTATCTTTGAGCTGTAGAGGATCTCATGGCCACGATCGTTCTCGCCCAGGTACTCAGCAATCTGCTCCACCTTGGCATTCACCTCATCGCGATCACGCCCGTGCACCATGGCAAAAAGGTTATAGGGCCAGTCGGGAAGATGGCGGGGGCGCCGATAGCAGTGACTGACAAAGTCAAACTCACCGATGCGCTGGCCCAGTTCACGGATCGCCTCATCGGGAACATTCCAGACTGTCATGCCGTTTGCCTTGAATCCAAGCGCATAATGGTTGGGTACCACGCCAATACGACGTATCACTCCACTATCGAGCATTGCCTGCATACGTGCCATCACATCTTGCGCCGCTGCCCCCACCTGCTCGGCCACCGCCACATAGGGTTGCGGTGTCAACGGCAGTCCCGACTGTGTCGCTCTGACAATCGCCCTGTCAAGTTCGTCCATCTTGGCAACATCGGGGGCCGAGCTGTCGTGAATAGCCGCTTGTGTCATAGATTCCCCATCCTATCGTGCGGAAAGACTTTCGTACATACCGGTAATTTCATTCATGCGTACCAGTACTTTCTCACTTGTAAAAGCGACAATCAACGGCACGAGTTCCTCCGAGTTTCGCTCCAGCCCGTGCTCATACAAATCCCACTGTTTTTTGGCATCTTTAAGCGCTGCCTTAATCATCATGTTATTTTCCGGTGCAGAAATCAGCTCCTGCAGGGCACCCTTGAACTCATTCTTGGCACGTTCCGACTCTTCGCGGATCTGCGCACCGTCGAAGCCCCAGGCACGCAACATGTAAAACTTTGCCAGGCGCTGTGAGAGCATGCGCTGACGGCCGGAGATATTGACCAGGCGCCCGAACGAGGTACCGGATTCATCCTGCAACATCAACACCACCTTGTGCGCTGCAGCCAGCAGTTCATCGTTGGTTTCCAGCAGTTTTGCGGCATTGGCGCGGCTGTTCGGCTCTCGCAGGGTCTTTTTGAACGGCACCCACAACTCTTCGACACGAATCAGACCACGCTTGATTTTTTCATTGGGTGCGAATTGCCTCAATTCGCGCAACTGCAGTTCAAAAAGCGCAATCGCATCGGAGAGTTGTTGCCAGGATTGCTCCAGCTGCACATCCAGGCCGATCATGCAATAGGCCTTCACCATGCGTTGCGTCAACATGCGCTGGCGGCCCGCCTTGTTGATGGCCGAAGCGAGGGTGGTTATCTCAGCCATTGCGGCTGAATTTACGGCAAACAATAGTACGATCACGAAGAGTCGTTTCAACATGGCTGCTTCACCCTTAAGTACCCCCTAGATAAAAATAAGCCTATTCCCTAAGCACGCTCCTTGTAATAATGACACAATAATCACACTTTGAAATGCAGCCCAATAAAAAATTCTTCTTGTTTTGGCATGTTATATACAGGGTAGCCGGTCTGCCGTTCTATCTCCTCAATGACCTCTGCGATACGCTCCTGAGTTTCCGTGGCAAGCACAAACCACATATTCAGTCGATGGGTGCGTGCGTAGTTGTGCGCCACCTCCGGGAAGGCGTTCACACATGCCGCCACCTGTTCAAACTCATCGTCGGGAATTGACATCGCTGCAAGCGTCAAACCACCGCCCATACGTTCGGCGTGATACATGGGACCGAAGCGGCTGATACGGCCATCTTCGCGCATGCATTCAATACGTTTTATCAGCTCAGCTTCGTTGATACCGATTCTATCGGCAACCTCTGCGAAAGGATTCTCGCTGATTGGGAAGCCACCCTGGAGTGAATTGATAATGGTGCGATCGATCTCGTCCATATCAGAGGGAGGAGTGTCGCGCAGCGTTCAGCGGCGTGTGTCTGTGATTTGCAGTACAACCCTTATCGCTATGATAACGCGCACCACGCTGCTTGAAACGCCGCCTGCTGAACAGCACCTGGTGAGCTATCGGTGCATCGCCGCACTGCCGGACAAGCTGCTCAACCCGCTCGAGCACGGCGTCCCTGCTCTGGCCATGGATCATGCAAAACAGGTTGTAACGCCATTGCGGCAAACGCCGCGGCCGCCGATAACACAATGTGACAAAATCAAACTCGCTGAAGCAGCGCCCCAGTTGTGCGACAAACTCATCCGGCACATCCCAAACCACCATTGCATTGGCGCGGTAACCCAGTTCCCGATGCCGTACTACTACCCCCATCCTGCTAATCGTGCCGTCTGCAAGCCAACCGTCAATGCACTGTATCACCTCTGACTCGACCATCCCTGTGCGTTGCGCAATCTCGACATAGGGGCGGCTTGTAAGCGGCAGACCCTGCTGAATCGCGGCAATAAGCCGCTCATCGGTTTCGTCTCTGTGTATTCTTTCCCGCGGAAGCCGGTCAGCAGTTCGGTGTGTATTTGAAAAATTCTCAGAGGCACGCTTTTTACCTGTACCGCGGTCCGTTGTCCCTTTTGACCAGTCGATGGAGAAACCCAGGTCAAGGTGGTAGGGCTCAAGCATCGGCAATGACATCACCTCAATACCGGAACGTCGTTCTATATCTGCAAGGGTGGCGTCGAGTTGTTGCTGATCCGCCGCTGTTGCGACAAACCAGAGATTAAAGCGGTGTTCACGCTCGTAGTTGTGATTCACCTCATCATACCCGTTCACCAGTTCAGCAACCTTTTCAAGGCGCCCCTCCGGGACAGCCATTGCAGCGAGTGTACTGCGCCCCACGCGATTGGGGCGAAACACCGGCCCAACGCGTGTCACAAGGCCCTGTTGCTGGAATCCACGCAACGTTGTCATCACATCGGACTCAGAGGTGCCCAGAGCCTCGGCGATACTCGCATAGGGCCTCGGCGTCAGAGGAAAGTTGTGCTGAAAATCATTCAACAGCCGCTTCTCAAGCGTGTTGAGGTTCTCTGCAGCCGGAGAGGCCGCCGCATCATCGATTACCCTGTTTGCCTGACACGCCATGACCTGTTCCCCTATAAGCCAATCTGGTGAGCACGTGAAGTAAAGAAGATACCGCTCGGTTTATCGGCTTCCATTTCCGCGACTGTACTAAAATCACGCGTATCGAAAATCTTGACCTTGTCCTCGTCGCGCACCGATACCCAGACGCGTTCACCTCTGGGGGTAAACTCCATGTGCAGCACCGCCTTACCCGGTTTCAGCGTCTTTAGCAGGGACAGTTCGGCAACATCGATGACCTGCAAAGTGTCGTTGCGCGGGAAGGCGAAATTGACCCATATCTGGCGGCCGTCCGGCCGCGACATGACAAACACCGGCTGTCCATGGACAGCAATCCGTCCCACCTGCTGCCAGCTATCCGTATCGACAACCAGCACCTCGTAACGCCCCACGCCGGGGATAAAGGCATAGCCGCCAGCCATCGCCCAGCCTTCCAGATGGGGCATTTTATAGACGGGCATCTTTTTTCCGCCTCGACCATAATCGGCAAGGATGCGTTTCACGCCCTGCTCCGGTTGCCACAGGTCAAGCAGTGCCAGCCCATCCTCACCATACAGACCGGCAATGTAGTGTCTGCCGTCCGGCGTAATCAGCGCATCGTAGGGCTGCAGACCAATATCCTTGAACTTGGTCAGTTGCGGACTGCCCGGCTCGCTCATATCGAGGATCCAGATCTGGTTTCCCTCATAGAGGCTGAAGACAAAGCGTTGACCCGGGGCATCAACCAGCCCAACAACCTTCGAGGTACGGCCGCTCTCATCGTATACCGCCGGAATATCGGCCAGCAGTTCAAGGCTGTCCGCATCAAATACCTTCACCCCGCCCGGTGTATAATTGGAGACCGCTATCAGCTTGCCATCCTGGGAAATGGCACCGCCAATGCTGTTGCCCGACTGAATCACACGCCGGTCGATCCTGTAGCGCAACATATCGACCTTGGTCAGGCCACCATCCCGCCCGAACACGTAGGCATAGCGCTCATCGCGTGAATAGACAACTGAAGCATGGGAGAGATCGCCGAGGCCCTCCACCGAGGCCAGCTTGGTATTGTCGGTGGTTTCAATAACGGCGACACGCCCGATTGCCCGTTCAATCACCACACCCATGTCACCGGTCGCACGCTGGACGTTGCTGCTGTTGCAGCCGGACACGGCAACGGCCAGCAACAGTGACAGGATTATGAAACGCAATCTACTGTGCATGGTCCGGTCCCTTTCTAAGCTCCTGCACCAGCCAACTGATCTCTTCTTCGGTCAGGATCTCACGCCAGGGTGGCATCGGGGTAGGCGCACGACCATACATAATGGTGTGTATCAGGTACGCATCCGGTTTTCCCGCCAGCGTTTCCGGCAACAACGCCGGGCCCAGACCGCCCTTCAGGCTCATGCCGTGACAGGAGCCACAATCGTGCTTCAGCATGTGGCGCAACTCATTTTGACGCTGTTCATCCACCTCAGCCTGTACAGGAGAAATGTTGATCAGCACGGCAAGTAACAGGGCAGTTGTCATATTCAGCTTACTCCACCACATGCACGGTACCGGTCATCTCGGGGTGGGGCCCGCAGCGGTAAGGGAAGGTGCCCAACTCAGGAAAGTTACGTTCGTAGCTCTCGTCGGGAAAGAAATACTCCGGCTCCGGATCTCCCACCTGTTCAAACCAGACACTGTGGTACTGGCGGTACTCCCGGTTTACCCAGCGCACAGTATCACCTTTTTTAATCGTGATCGCCTGGGGCTGGAACTTCATCTTCTTTATCGTCACTTCAACCGTTTCGGCCATCGCACTGCTGCTGATAGCCAGCAGCAGTGCAAGACCTGCGCCTGTATGAAGGCACTTACCAGAAACTCTCTCTATACGTGCCAGCTTCATAATGCATCCTCCTATTGGGCAGTTGCATTGATCTCTGCCTCCTCATTATCGAAGCCTAGCTTATATCCAACGGAAACGTGATGGTAGCGGGCACTGGTGTAGTCATCGTGAATGGCGAAGCCGATGTTGTAGAGCTGGTCGGTCGCCAGCGATACGTCGCCGGCCTGGTCCGAGGTCAGCTTGCGCTTCATCTCCACCACCCACTGG
>JBFEUI010000010.1:0-42753 GCA_041547565.1 Thiohalomonadaceae bacterium | reverse complement strand
GCCGTACTCTCCATGCTGCAGGCGACGCTGACCCTGCCGGGTATTGCGGGTATCGTGCTGACGGTCGGTATGGCGGTCGATGCCAACGTGCTGATCTTCGAGCGCATTCGCGAGGAGTTGCGCGCGCGGAACACGCCCCATGCCAGCATTCACAGCGGCTATGAAAAGGCCTTCTCGACCATTGCCGATGCCAACGTCACCACGCTCATTGCCGCGGTGGTGCTGTTCAGTTTCGGTACCGGACCGATCAAGGGATTTGCCATCACCCTGTCCATCGGTATCGTTACCTCCATGTTTACCGCCATCGTGGTCAGTCGTGCGATCGTCAATCTGGCGCTGGGCGGTAAGCGACTCAAGCAATTGTCCATCTAAGGAGCGGGTGTCATGCAACTTTTCAAGCAGGAGACCAAATTCGACTTCATGGGCAAGCGCAAGCCTGCCATGGTGATGTCGATCATATTGATTGTGATTGCCATCGCCGCGATTGCCGTGCGTGGTTTCAATTTCGGCATCGATTTTACCGGCGGCACACTGATTGAGGTCGGTTATCCGGATAGCGTGGAATTGGGCGATGTGCGCGGTGTGCTCTCGACAAACGGTTTTGATGATGCGGTGGCGCAGCACTTTGGCACGGCGAAGGATGTGTTGATCCGCCTGGCCCCGCGCGAAGGGATCTCCAGCGCCGAGTTGAGTGACAAGGTGTTCACAGCGTTGCGCCAGGGCAATGCCGAGGTGCAGATGCGTCGCCAGGAATATGTCGGGCCGCAGGTGGGTGACGAGTTGGTCGAGGACGGCGGTCTGGCCGTGCTCTATGCGCTGATAGGGATCCTGGTCTACGTCATGCTGCGTTTTGAATGGCGTTTTGCCATGGGATCGGTGGCGGCACTGGTACACGATGTGATGATCACGCTTGGCGTGTTCGCAATCTTGCAGCTGGAGTTTGATTTGACGGTGCTGGCCGCGGTGCTGGCGGTGATCGGTTATTCGCTCAATGACACCATCGTGGTGTTTGACCGTATTCGTGAGAACTTCCGCAAGATGCGCAAGGGTGGCTCGTTCGACATCATCAACGCTTCGCTGAACCAGACCCTGTCGCGCACCCTGATCACCTCCATGACGACGCTGCTGGTGTTGCTGGCGCTGTTCATCTTTGGTGGTGAGTTGATCCACGGTTTTGCCACCGCACTGATAGTCGGTGTGCTGGTCGGAACCTACTCATCCATCTATGTTGCCAGCTCCACCACGCTCGCCCTGGGTATCAGCAAGGAAGACCTGATGCCGGTCGAAAAGGAGGGGGCGGAACTGGATGAGATGCCGTAACAGGTAACATTGATAGTGATGAAAGAAAGGGTCCGCTATGGACCCTTTCTTTTTTTACACCATGTAATTGTGTATATAGGTCAATCAGACACCTGGCGACGGAGATAGGACATGATCGAGGATCTCAAGGGCGATGAATCGTGGCGCATGTTCCGTATCATCAGCGAGTTCACCGAGGGCTTCGACAAGCTCAGTGATATCGGCTTTGCCGTGACTATCTTCGGTTCTGCCAGGACCGCTCCCGATGACATCTATTACCGGAAGGCGGACCAGATTGCCGCCAGGCTGGCAGAGGAGGGCTTTTCGATTATCTCCGGTGGCGGCCCGGGCATTATGGAAGCGGCCAACAAGGGGGCTGCGGAGAAACAGGCCGTGTCCGTCGGCCTGAATATCGAATTGCCTTTCGAGCAGACCCCGAACGAATACCAGAACCTTGAACTGGATTTTCGCTACTTTTTTGCCCGCAAGGTGATGTTTGTGAAATATTCGATGGGGTATATCGCCATGCCAGGTGGCTTCGGCACCCTGGATGAGGTGTTTGAGGCGCTCACCCTGATGCAAACCGCGAAGGTCTACCCGTTGCCGATTGTGCTGTTCGGCAGCGAGTTCTGGAGCGGCCTGCTCGACTGGCTGAAAGACAGTCTCCTTGCCCACCGTACCATCTCTCCCGAGGATTTCGACCTGTTCACCGTGACCGATGATCCGGAAGAGGCGGTTACCATCATGAAACACCATCGCAGTTGGAAGGAACAGCGGATTCGTGAGGCGGAGATCGAGGCGAGTCAGCATCCGACGGCGCGCAATACGCCACGTTAGTCTTTTGTGTTGCCGCGACGCTATCCGGGCCGGGTGCTGCGCGGTACCTTACGGCCAGGGGGCTTTACCGGGGCGGTAGGCCTGTGAGTCGTGGGGCAGGGTGTAGAGCGTATCGAGAAGATAGCGTGTAAAGCGCAGCATCTCTTTTGCCGTGGCGCGCGACCAGGTGGCATCTTTTTCCTTCTCACTGAATTGCGGCATTCCTATGGCCCACTGCAGTAACGCTTCGCTGATTTTTCCCTGGTTGCGAAGCAGGGCAATGGTCTCCAGCAGACTTCCCGGCGGTGCACCGCTCTGTTTGGCGGCCAGTCCGATGCTATGTCTGGCCAATACCACCGCGCTGTCCCACTCGTCGGCCAGCAGGGCATTCATCGCCTGAAGGTAGGCGTGACCGATCGGTTGCGGCCATGAGGGGTGGGCGGCCGGTCTCGCCTTGTCGTAGGGGTAGATGCGGTAATCCACATGGCCTTCCGTGCTGCGCCAGATAACAAAGATGTAGTTGGCACAGCCCGCGCACTGCCAGACATCAGAAAAAAATTCGATGTTGGTGAGCGCTTCCCGCGCCTCTCCGCGAAAGACGCGGTTGAAATTGCCGTGTCCGCGACAAAACGGACACTCGATGGTGAGCACGGAGAAGGCCTCACCCTCTTGGCTGCGTTCCAGCCCCAAATCGCGCCAGGTCACCATGATCCACTCTCGCTGTTATTCCCCCTGTTTCTACTTTATAGCCGAAATAGCAGCAATTTCATGTGGTTGGGCCGTATCTGGGGAGGCGGGCTGTTTGAAACGGCAGGATTCCGCACCCATTGTTGTGTTACATCAGCTGGATGGAGGTGGGTGATGAGCGCATTGCATACAGAGCGTTGTGAGGCATGCCGGGCCGATGCACCCCGGCTATCCGATGAAGAACTGGCCGTGCTGAGCAAGGCGATTCCCGACTGGGCGCCGGTGGTACGGGACAATATCATGCGGCTGGAACGCGAATTCAGTTTCCCTGATTTTCTCAGCGCACTCGATTTTACCAACAGGGTGGGCGCGCTGGCCGAAGAAGAAGGGCACCATCCGGCGATTCTGACCGAGTGGGGCAGGGTGACGGTCACGTGGTGGTCTCACAAGATAAAGGGGCTGCACCGCAATGACTTTATCATGGCGGCCAGGACCGATGGGGTATATCGATCGCAGTAGGCGGATTTTCACCTGATTTGGATAGCAGTCAGGCTGCGCCGAGCTGATCGAGGTGTTCGGTTGCCCTGTCTGTGGCCGCCTTTTCAGGCGGTTCGATGGAGAGTATCTCAAACTCAGCAGTATCTGACTCGAAGGCATATGCCAGGGCGAGATCTTCCATGCCATCGAGCACATCGCGCATGGTCATTTCCAGGGCGCTGATCCCGTTGATTGTGACTGAAGCTTGTGACACTGTTTGCTGTCCGTTGATGGCTTACCATCTTGGTATCGGCAGGCAGCGGCAAAACTTTACTTTTGTTCGCCCTCGGGCAGGTGCGGACGGATGGTCTGCAGGATCGCCTTGAACATTTTCGGGTTGCCGGCCACCACATTGCCGGTTTCAAGGTAGTCGTGCCCGCCGGAAAAATCACCGATCAGGCCGCCCGCCTCCTGCACCAGCAGTGCCCCCGCCGCCACATCCCATGGATTGAGGGCAAATTCCCAGAAACCGTCCAGCCGGCCGGCCGCCACGTAGGCGAGGTCCAGCGCTGCGGAGCCGGCACGGCGGATGCCAGCGGTATCCGGGAACAGGGCCTTGAAGGTCGCCATGTACGGGTCCAGCAGGTCCTGGCGCTTGAACGGAAAACCGGTGCCGAGCAGTGCACCCTCCAGCCCCTTGCGTTGGGTGACGCGAATGCGGCGACCGTTCAATTGGGCGCCGCCGCCACGGCTGGCGGTATAGAGGTCCTGACTGATCGGATCGTAGACCACCGCCTGGTCCAGCTTGCCCTTGTGGACCAGGGCAATGGAGACGGCAAACTGGGGAAAACCGTGCAGGAAGTTGGTGGTACCGTCCAGCGGGTCGATGATCCACTGGTACTCGTTGCCCTCCTGACGGCCGGTCTCCTCGGCGAGGATGGCGTGATCGGGGTAGGCCTTGCGAATGGTGTCGATAATCACCTGCTCGGCGGCGCGGTCCACCTCGCTGACAAAGTCGTTTTTCGTCTTTGTGGTAATGGTCAGTGCATCCACACGGTCTGCGGAACGGGCGATAATCTTGCCGGCATCACGGGCGGCACGCACGGCGATATTGAGCATGGGATGCATGGGGGTGGTCTCCGGGCTGTAGAAAGAACGGTCGTTAAACGGCGTGCATTGTAACAATGCGGAGAGGGGATAGGAATAGAGGTGAAGAGACGAATAGGTGAATAGGTGAATAGGTGAATAGGAAGATACGGTGGTGGCCACTCCCCCCACTCACCCACTCACCCTTCACCCTTCACCCTTCACCCTATAGAATGCGCACCCATGAACGCCCTGCCCATCCGCATTGTCCTCATCGAGACCAGCCATCCCGGTAATATTGGCGCCGTCGCCCGTGCCATGAAGAACATGTGCCTGGATCGGCTCTACCTGGTGCGACCGAAATCGTTTCCGCACGCCGAGGCCACTTCACGGGCCTCCGGGGCAGACGACCTGCTTGCCGGAGCGGTGGTCTGCGATACGTTGGAGGAGGCGCTGCAGGGCTGTTCCGCCGTCTATGGGGCCAGTGCCCGCCTGCGCACCATTCGCTGGCCGCAGGTCGATGCCCGGGAGTGTGCGGCGATGGCTGTGAAGGGGGCCGCGGAGGGGGAGGCCGCCGTCCTGTTCGGGCGTGAACACTCCGGCCTGACCAATGCGGAGCTGGAGTACTGCAACTACCTGGTGCATATTCCGAGCAATCCCGACTACAGCTCATTGAATATTGCCGCCGCGGTACAGGTGATCTGCTATGAGATTATGATGGCTGCAGGCCAGCGCCCCCACAGCGAGGTATCGAAGAAGGCACCAGCCGATCAGCCCGCCACGGCCGAGGAGGTCGAGCGCTTTTACCGGCACCTGGAGCAAACGCTGATCGATATCGAGTTCCTTGATCCCGACAATCCACGGCAGCTGATGCGGCGCCTGCGCCGGCTCTACAACCGCACCACGCTGAACAACAACGAGATCAACATCCTCCGCGGAATACTGACCGCGATCAATAAACGCTGTATCAAAGATGACCAGGCCCCTGATTCTGTGACAGAATAAGACCGAGTCCCCCTATCAACTATTTGAAAGTGGCAACACACCGTGTTCCAACGAATTAAAGAAGATATTCAGTGCATCTTTGAGCGTGATCCGGCGGCACGTCACGTGTTTGAGATCATTACCACCTATCCCGGCTTCCATGCGGTGCTGGCGCACCGGGTCAACCACTGGCTGTGGACACACCGCATGAAGTGGCTGGCAAAGCTGCTGTCGATCATCAGCCGCTGGGTGACTGGCATCGAGATCCATCCGGGTGCACAGATTGGCCGTCGTTTCTTTATCGACCACGGCATGGGGGTGGTCATCGGCGAGACGGCGGTGATCGGTGATGACTGCACCCTCTATCACGGTGTCACACTGGGTGGTACCAGCTGGAACAAGGGCAAGCGCCACCCGACACTGGGTGACAACGTGGTGGTCGGGGCCGGGGCCAAGGTGCTGGGCCCGATCAATATCGGGGACTGGGCACGCATCGGCTCCAATGCGGTGGTGGTCAAGGATGTGCCGGCCGAAATGACCGCCGTGGGCATACCCGGGCGCCTGGTGCGCGACAAGGCGAGCCGGGAGCACAAGCGCCAGGCCATTGCCGAGAAGATCGGTTTTGATGCCTACGGTACTGCCGACGAGATGCCGGACCCGGTGGCCCATGCCGTCAATTGCATGCTCGACCATATCCATGCCATGGACAGCAAGATGGAGAAGATGTGCGGGGTACTCAAGGAGATGGGCGCCGAAATCGCCGAGGACAAGATCCCGGAACTCGGTTCATGCGAGATCAATGCGGGTATCGAGGATAAGGTGGAGTGCGAGGAGTGCCCGGCCAGTTCGATGCACGAGACGCCGGTGAAATTTCAGCGTAAAGAAAATACTTGACTAAAATGCTTGGTATTGATACTGTTTGCTTCAACTAGCAATTACCACGTTACTTTACTGGGTTATTAGAGGGAAGGCAATGAGGCTGACGACTAAAGGCCGTTACGCGGTCACCGCAATGCTCGATCTGGCGCTCCACTATCATGACGGTCCGATTACGCTGGCCGACATCTCCAAGCGCCAGGGTATCTCACTCTCCTATCTGGAACAGCTGTTCTCGCGTCTGCGCAAGAACGGGCTGGTGGATAGCGCACGGGGCCCCGGCGGCGGTTACCGCCTGAGCCGCAACGCTTCAGAAATCTGCGTTGCGGATGTCATTACCGCCGTGGACGAGAAGATCGATGCGCGGCGCTGTGAGGGCAAGGGCAACTGCCAGGACAATGTGCCCTGCCTGACACATGATCTGTGGTGCGACTTGAGCGACCAGATCTATTCCTTCCTCAAGAGTATCGACCTCGGTACACTTGTGGAGCGTAAGAACATTCAGGACGTCGCCGCTCGCCAGGACCAGACCATGGAGCCCATGGCAGAGAAAAGCGTCAACTTCTAGGTATGGAGCAGTAGGGTGGTCTACCTGGACCACAATGCCACCACGCCTGTCGATGAGCGTGTGCTGGAGGCGATGCTGCCCTGTCTGAAGGGCACATTTGGCAATCCTTCCAGCATCTATTCCCTCGGCAGGGAGGCACGGGCGATCCTGGACAGGTCCCGTGAACAGGTGGCGGCCCTTGTCGGCGCGCATCCCACTCAGGTCATTTTTACCAGTGGCGGCACGGAAGCCAACAATGCCGCGCTCAAGGGTTTTGCGATCCCGCGCACTGGCGGCACCATTGCCATCAGCGCGATCGAGCATGCTTCGGTCGTGGAAGTGGCGAGTGCCCTGGCGGGGTACGGTTGGAAAAAGCGGGCGATACCTGTCCTTGATCAAGGCACGCTCGATCTCGCGGCACTAAAGTCATTCGCCGCCGAGGCGGACCTGTTTTCGGTGATGTGGGCCAACAACGAGACGGGTGTGCTGCAGGATATTGCGTCCGTGGCTGAAATTGCCAGGGAAAACAAGGTGGTATTGCATACGGATGCGGTGCAGGCGGCCGGTAAAATTGCGCTTGATTTCGCCTCCAGCGGTGCCCATTTGATGAGTATATCGGCGCACAAGCTCTACGGCCCCAAGGGCGTGGGTGCACTGATCGTCGACAAGGCGATCGAACTGGAACCCTTGCTCCACGGTGGCGGTCAGGAACGGGGCCGCCGGGGCGGGACGGAAAATCTCGCGGCGATTGCCGGTTTCGGCATGGCTGCGGAACTCGCGCTCAGCGAGTTGGATGAACGAGCGCGCCACATGATGTTGCTGCGCCAGCAGTTGGAGCAGCAGTTAGCGCTGGCAGTGCCCGATGCCGTGCTGTTTGGCCAGCAGGCCGAGCGGCTGCCGAACACCGTGTTTTTTGCGGTCCCCGGTATCGAGAGCGAAACACTGATCACCGCGCTGGACCAACAGGGTATCGCCGTGTCCAGCGGTTCGGCCTGCGGCAGCAGTCATGATGAACCGAGTCATGTGCTCAAGGCGATGGGCGTGAAGGCCGAGACGGCACGCTGTGTAATACGCGTCGGACTGGGCAAGGACAACAGTGAACAGGATATAGGCAATCTGGTTGCCGTGTTGCGCAGCCAGGTTGAAGCATTGAAAGGCCTGGCTGCCATGAGCTGGGCATGAATTGAGGACTGTACGGTCCAGGAGCTGAGAAGAGCATATGAGTAATCCGATCTATCTCGATTATTCTGCCACCACACCGGTCGACCCGCGTGTGGCGGAAAAGATGTGTCACTACCTGACGCTGGGTGACGGGATGTTTGGCAACCCTTCCTCCCGTTCGCACAAGTACGGCTGGGATGCGGAGACTGCCGTGGAGCAGGCCCGCAAGGATGTTGCCGATCTGATCGGTGCCGATCCGAAAGAGATCGTCTGGACCTCCGGTGCGACCGAGTCGGACAACCTGGCGATCAAGGGCGTGGCGCACTTCTACAGCAAGAAGGGCAAGCACATTATTACCGCCAAGACCGAACACAAGGCGGTGCTCGACACCTGCCGCCAGCTGGAGCGTGAGGGCTTTGAGGTCACCTACCTCGATCCGCAAGAGAACGGCCTGATCGACCTGGGCAAACTCGAAGCGGCGATGCGCGATGACACCATACTGGTCTCTATCATGCACGTAAACAACGAGATCGGGGTTATCCAGGACATCAAGGCCATCGGCGAGTTGTGCCGCTCGAAAAAGATCCTGTTCCATGTGGATGCCGCGCAGAGCGCCGGTAAGGTGCTGATCGACGTACGCGACATGAAGGTCGACCTGATGTCGCTCTCGGCGCACAAGGTCTACGGACCCAAGGGTATCGGCGCGCTCTACGTGCAACGCAAACCGCGTGTACGCCTGGAGGCGCAGATGCACGGCGGTGGCCACGAGCGTGGTATGCGTTCGGGCACGCTGGCGACCCATCAGATAGTCGGCATGGGTGATGCCTTTCGCATTGCCAGGGAGGAGATGGCGACCGAGAACGAGCGCATTCGGGCGCTGCGTGATCGCCTGCTCAACGGGCTGGAGGATATCGAAGAGGTCTATGTCAACGGCGATATCGAACAGCGGGTGCCGCACAACCTCAATATCAGTTTCAACTTCGTCGAGGGCGAGTCGCTGATGATGGCACTGGGCGAACTGGCCGTCTCGTCCGGTTCAGCCTGTACCTCCGCCAGCCTGGAGCCCTCCTATGTGCTGCGTGCCCTGGGCCGCAGCGACGAGCTGGCGCACAGTTCCATCCGCTTTACCATCGGCCGCTTTACCACTGAGGCTGAGGTGGATCGGGCCATTGAGCTGTGCCACCAGAAGATTTCCAAGCTGCGCGACCTGTCGCCGCTGTGGGATATGTACAAGGAGGGCATCGATCTCTCCACCGTGCAATGGACGGCACATTAATCGGTATTGGATGTCTAATCGCATTAGACGGCAAGTATAATTTCCCTGGCATACGGGTTAGAATCGCGGCCCAGCTGCCACACCTGAGTAACACGAGGTAACGAGTCATGGCTTACAGTGACAAGGTAATGGACCACTACGAAAATCCGCGCAATGTCGGTTCCTTTGACAAGGACGATCAGGGCGTAGGCACCGGCATGGTTGGTGCCCCGGCCTGTGGCGACGTCATGCGCCTGCAGATCAAGGTCAGCGATGAAGGCGTGATTGAGGATGCCGTGTTCAAGACCTACGGCTGCGGTTCGGCCATCGCCTCAAGCTCACTGGTCACCGAGTGGGTCAAGGGCAAAACCCTGGATGAGGCGGCCGAGATCAAGAATGCCGATATTGCCGAGGAACTCGCCCTGCCGCCGGTGAAAATTCACTGCTCGGTGCTGGCCGAGGATGCCATCAAGGCGGCGATTACCGACTACAAGAGCAAAAGCGACAAGTAATCAGGACCGGAGCAGACTGTTATGGCAATTACGATGACAGAGGCGGCCGCCGAGCGCGTCAAGTCGTTTCTCGATAATCGCGGCAAGGGCATTGGCCTGCGCCTGGGCGTGAAAACCTCAGGCTGCTCCGGTATGGCCTACCAGCTTGAGTTTGTCGACGAACTCGATGCTGAGGACCAGGTCTTTGAATGTCATGGGGTTCAGGTTATTGTCGACCCGAAAAGCCTGGTCTATCTTGACGGTACCGAGGTCGACTACGGCAAGGAGGGGCTGAACGAGGGCTTCAAGTTCAACAACCCCAACGTTAAGGATGCCTGCGGTTGCGGTGAGAGCTTTACTGTCTGACCGTGATGAGCACGGACCTGACCCAGAACTACTTTGAGCTGTTTGGCCTGTCGCCGGGTTTCGAGGTCGATAGCGAATCTCTGGCGCTGAGCTATCGTGAGCTGCAGCGGGCGGTGCACCCTGACCGCTTTGCCAATGCCACCGAACAGGAACGGCGCCTTTCAGTACAGCAGGCCGCGCTGATAAACGAAGCCTTTCGTACCCTGAAAAGCCCACTGAGCCGGGCCCGCTATCTGCTGGAGTACCACGGCGTGGTGCTGGACGATACCGACACCAGCATGGATCCGGCTTTTCTGATGGAACAGATGGAACTGCGCGAACAACTGGGTGGGGTGCGCGGCAGTGATGATCCTTTCGAAGCGCTGAACAGGGTGCGTGACGCCATCGAATCGCGGGAACGGGCGCTTGTCGAGAGCCTGTATAACGATTTTGCAGATGCCGGTACGGCTGCGCTGGAACGCGCTCAGGCTTCGGTGCGCAAGTTGCAGTTCATGCAGCGTTTGCTTGAAGAGGCGGAGAACCTGGAGGAAGATCTGGTTCACGAACACTGAATACGCCTTTTGTTTCGTGCAGTGCGCATACTTGCCACATCCATGTGGCTCGCCTTTCGGGCCCAGCCTGCGGCTGTCCCGGATCGCTGCCGGCGATTTGGTCAAGAAGTTGCCGCGCCTTGTCCTGAAACAAAATTCACTATTCTTGTTTTTTTGATTCAGCCCTTGTCGTAACAGCTATCTGGAAAAATTAAAAAATGGCACTACTGCAGATCAGCGAGCCTGGCCAATCGGCCGCTCCCCATGAACACCGACTTGCCGCTGGCATCGATCTGGGCACCACCAACTCGCTGGTGGCCACGGTGCGCAGCGGCATGGCGGAAACGCTGCCGGATGAGGCTGGCGAGCACCTGCTGCCCTCCGTCGTGCGCTACATGGAAGGCGGCGAGCGCGTGGTGGGACGGGATGCCAGGGCGCAGGCTGCCGAAGACCCGCTGAACACCATCGCCTCGGTCAAGCGCTTCATGGGACGGGGTGTGGACGATGTCAAACGCCTCGGTTCGCGTCTGCCCTATGAGTTTGTCGGTGGCGCGTCCTCCATGCCCAAGATCAGTACGGTGGCGGGCGAATTCAGTCCGGTCGAGGTCTCGGCCGATATCCTGCGGGTGCTCAAATCACGTGCCGAGGGGAGCCTGGGCGGTGAGCTGACTGGGGTGGTAATTACCGTGCCGGCCTACTTTGACGATGCCCAGCGTCAGGCGACCAAGGATGCGGCCACCCTGGCGGGGTTGAATGTACTACGTCTGCTCAACGAGCCCACGGCCGCCGCCGTGGCCTACGGCCTTGATCGGGGCTCGGAGGGGGTGATCGCCGTCTACGATTTTGGCGGAGGCACCTTCGATGTCTCCGTGCTGCGCCTGAACAAGGGCGTGTTCGAGGTCCTGTCCACGGCCGGCGATTCAGCCCTGGGCGGTGATGACATGGACCGGGCCGTGGCCGAGTGGATCATGCAGCAGGCGGAGATCGCCGACGATGCGGACCACTATCAGATGCGCCGCCTGATGCGCGATGCCTGTGCCGCCAAGGAGGCGCTCACCGAGCATGCCGCGGTGGAGCTGAAGGTCGAACTGGCCGACGGCAGCCACTGGGAAGGGACTCTGACCCGCAAGGAGTTCAACCGCCTGGTCGACCCGGTGATCCGCAAGACACTGATCCCCTGTCGTCGTGCACTGCGTGATGCCGGCGTGGACAGTGGTGAGATCATGGATGTGGTGATGGTCGGCGGCTCGACCCGCGCTCCGCGCGTGCGCCAGCTGGTGGGCGAGTTTTTCAACAGTGAGCTGAAAACCGATATCGACCCCGACAAGGTGGTGGCCATCGGGGCGGCGATGCAGGCCGATGTGCTGGTCGGCAACAAGCCCGATGATGAGATGCTGCTGCTCGATGTGATTCCGCTGTCGCTGGGACTGGAGACCATGGGTGGCCTGGTGGAGAAGGTGATACCGCGCAATACCACCATTCCCGTGGCACGCGCCCAGGATTTTACCACTTTCAAGGATGGCCAGAGCGCGATGGCGATACACGTGCTGCAGGGTGAGCGGGAACTGGTGAGCGATTGCCGTTCGCTGGCGCGTTTTGAACTGCGCGGCATACCGCCGATGGTGGCGGGTGCGGCCCGTATCCGCGTGACCTTCCAGGTCGACGCTGACGGGTTGCTGTCGGTGAGCGCACGGGAGCAGACCACCGGCGTCGAGAGCAGTATCCAGGTCAAGCCCTCCTACGGGCTGACCGACGAGGAGATCACCCAGATGCTCAAGGACTCCATGGACCATGCACGGGACGATATCGATGCCCGTAACCTGCGCGAGCAGCAGGTGGAGGCCGAACGGGTGCTGGAGGCGATGGAGGTGGCGCTGGCCGCCGACGGTGAGCGACTGCTCAGCGCCGAGGAGCGTGCCGCACTGGATGTGCAGATGGATAGACTGCGAGCCATCAAGGGTGGTGATGATGAAAAGGCGATCAAAAAGGCCGTTGAAGAGGTCAATGCCGCCAGTTCGGAGTTTGCTGCCCGGCGGATGAACGCCAGCATTCAGCAGGCCCTGTCGGGTCACAAAGTTGATGAATTTAGTGAATAAGTGGGAGAGAGGCCGTGCCACAACTGATATTTTTGCCCCATGAAGAGATCTGCCCGGATGGGGCCGTGATCGAGGCGGAGCCGGGCGTTACCATCTGTGACGCCGCCCTGGCCAACGGCATCGAAATCGAGCATGCCTGCGAGAAATCCTGTGCCTGCACCACCTGTCACGTGGTGGTGCGCGAGGGTTTCGATTCGCTGAATGAGGCCGACGAACTGGAAGAGGACATGCTGGACAAGGCCTGGGGGCTGGAGCCAGAGTCGCGCCTGTCCTGCCAGGCAGTGGTGGGCGATGAGGACCTGGTGGTTGAGCTTCCCAAGTACACCATCAACATGGTGTCCGAAAATCACTAGGTTGTAACCTTTTGAATCTGAAGGTAATAATATGTGCTGTAGGAGGATGAAACGATGAAGTGGACCGACATCAACGATATTGCCATCGAGCTTGATGAAGCCCATCCCGACGTCGACCCCCGGTACGTACGTTTTACCGACCTCCACGACTGGGTTTGTGAACTGGAGGGGTTCGATGATGATCCCGAGCACTCCAACGAGAAGATCCTGGAGGCCATACAGATGACCTGGATCGAAGAGCGAGAGTAAGTTTCACTCGCCGCACACACACCACTCCCTCCACCCTCCATCCCGCTCCACCGTGATCGGGCTCTCATTCCACTGCCAAGGCTGCGTATTCCCTAGCGTGGCGGGCGGTGGCAGCGTATAATCACGCGTTTATCAAAATTCTATTACCTCCCTGATATTGAAAGTTTTTTGGGATCGTTGATGGGTGTCGGGCAGAGCATTTTTTTATTCCTAAAGCCGATGCCGTGGCGAGCAAGCGCGGGGTAATGGGGTGACCTATCCGCAGGGGACTGGGTTGGGCAACACTGATGAGGGCGTCAGCCTGGGTGGCGCCGCTGAGTTGACCTGATGTAAATGGCAACCGAGAGGTAGAGGCTGGTGGTCGAGATGACCGAAAAGACCAATCTGCTGGACCTGAACCGCGAGGGGATGGAGGCCTTTTTCGCCCAAATGGGAGAGAAACCCTTCCGCGCCTCACAGGTGATGAAGTGGATCTATCACTATGGCATCGATGATTTCGATGCCATGACCAACCTGAGCAAGGCGCTGCGTGAGCGGCTCAGGACAACAGCCGAGATCCGCCTGCCGGAGGTGGTCGCCGAACAGCCCTCGCAGGACGGTACCCGCAAATGGGTGCTGAAGCTCGACAGCCACAACAGCGTTGAGACGGTGTTTATTCCTGATGGCGATCGGGGCACGCTGTGTGTCTCTTCACAGGTCGGTTGCACCCTGGCCTGCAGTTTCTGCTCAACCGCTCGCCAGGGCTTCAACCGCAATCTGAGCACCGGCGAAATCATCGCGCAGCTTGTCGTCGCGGCCCGCATGCTCGGTTTGCCGAAAAACAAGGGTGAACGGGTGATTACCAACGTGGTGATGATGGGGATGGGTGAACCGCTGATGAACATGGAGGCGCTCATCCCGGCCCTTGATCTGATGATGGATGATTATGCCTTTGGCATCTCCAAGCGTCGGGTGACGGTGAGCACGGCAGGCATCGTGCCGGCCATTGATGAATTGAGCCAGCGTAGTGATGTCTGTCTTGCCGTCTCGCTGCATGCGCCCAATGACGCATTGCGCAATACCCTGGTGCCGTTGAATAAAAAGTACCCGCTCAAGGAACTGCTCGCCGCCTGCAAGCGCTACGTGAAGGGCAAGTCGCACCACCGCGTGACTATCGAGTACACACTGATAAAGGGCGTAAACGACTCACCGGCACATGCCCGTGAACTGTTGCGCATCCTGCGGGATGTACCGTCAAAGATGAACCTGATTCCCTTCAACCCGTTTCCCGGCAGCGAGTACCAGCCCCCCGGCAAGGCGGAGATCGATCGCTTCCGCGATATCCTGATGCAGGGCGGCCTGATAACCGTGACGCGCAAGACGAGGGGGGATGATATTTCGGCAGCCTGCGGTCAGCTGGTTGGTGAAGTCAAGGACAGAACACGGCGCAGCACCCGCTATGCCGTAGTAGAGGAGAGAAGCGCATGAGTCGATGGAGTGCCCTGGTTTTCCTGGGATTGCTAGCCGTGCTGGCCGGCTGCAGTTCGAGCCAGACGATCAATGAAGAGGAGCGCCGTCTTGAGTCAGCAGAGGTCAATGCCGAGCTGGGTTTGCGCTACATGCAAAAGGAGAATTATCAGCTCGCCCACGAGAAACTGCTGCGTGCACTGGGTCAGAATCCCGAATCGGTCAAGGCCAACCACTATGCCGCCGAACTATATCGACGCCTGAAAGAGTACGACAAGGCGGACAGGCATTTTCGTATTGCCATCGATGAGGCCAAGGGTGACGATGCGCTGGTGAACAACTACGGTGTGTTTCTCTGCGAGCGTGGGCGCTATGATGAGGCCGAGGCGCAGTTTCTGAACATTCTGGGTAATCCGGTGTATCGGCAGAAGGCACAGTTGTATGAAAACCTGGGCATGTGCCTGGTCCAGAAACCCGATATGCAAAAGGCGGAGGATTATTTCCGCAAGGGACTGGAGATTAATCCAAAAATGCCCAAGAGCCTGGCATGGATGGCGCAGATCAGTTATGAGAAGGGCAGCGCACTATCAAGCCGGGCCTATCTGCAGCGCTACCTGGAACTGGGGCGCCACACTCCCGAGACCCTGTGGCTGGGAATACGTGTGGAAAAAGAGCTGGGCGACAAAAACGCCGTTTCCAGTTATTCACTGCAGTTAATGCGGCTCTACCCCGATTCAGATGAGGCCAAACGCTACCAGGAGTTGGAACAAGGTGAATGAAGCCACGGATACAGTGACCGAAGCGGCCGAAGAACAGGAACGGGTGTGCCCGGCAGGGGAGCGCCTGCGCCAAGCCCGTGAGGCTAAGGGCCTGAGCAGTGAAGAGGTGGCTGCCGAGCTGAAATTGCAGCGCCGCCTGATCGAGGCGATGGAAGAGGGCGACATTGAGCAGTTGCCGCCGATGACCTTCGTCACCGGTTACCTGCGCAGCTATGCCAGGCTGGTGGAACTGCCGGCCGACCAGCTTATCGAAGAGTTTGCCCAGTGTTCAGCCGAGCCGCCGCCGATAGTCTCCACGGCGAAGGAGGGGATTCAGGCCAGCAGCAGTGATCTGCCCGTACGCCTGGTGACCTACCTGGTGGTGTTCGGACTGTTGGGGCTGCTGGCGACATGGTGGTACACCAGGCAGCTGGAGCAGCCGGTGGAGGTGAAGACACCGCAGGTTGCCGTACCCGCGCCGCAAGCTGAAGTGAGTGCTGCCGTACCGGATGAGTCTGCAACCTCCGTGCAGGCCGACGAGCAGAACGTTGAACAGACTGTGCAGGAGGCTGTCGACGCTGATACCAGTGAAGAGGCTGTTGAGCGGCCGGTCGAAGAAGCTGAGCCAGAGCCCGTTGCCGTTGAACAGGTAGAGGTTGAAAGGCCGGAAGATGACATCGTGAACGGCGAGCCGGAAGCCACGGAACAGATACCGGAGCTGACGGCGGACATGGCCCAGTCGGAACTGAAGATTGTGCTGGAGCAGGACAGCTGGCTCGACGTCCGCGATGCGGCGGGACGTCAACTGGCCTATGACCTGGGCAAGGCCGGGGCGACACGCCTTCTCAGCGGTGAAGCACCGTTTACCGTGTTTCTGGGCTATGCCCCCGGTGTGACGCTCTACTACAACGGCGAGGTGTTCGAGCACGGTGTCTACCACCGTAAGGATATGGCCCGTTTCCGTATCGGGCGCACTGAAGACAACGCCCCGAGACAATGATGCAGGCGAGCCCGATCAAACGCCGCATGACGCGGCAGATTTATGTTGGCAATGTCGCGGTCGGCGGTGATGCCCCGATCTCGGTGCAGAGCATGACCAATACCGAGACCACGGATATCGAGGCGACGCTCGCCCAGATACGCCAGCTGGAGGCGGCCGGTGCCGATATTGTCCGGGTCTCCGTGCCGACCATGGATGCCGCCGAGGCGTTCGGCCGCATCCGCAAGCAGGTCAGCGTGCCGCTGGTCAGCGATATCCATTTCGATCACCGCATTGCCCTGCGTGTGCTGGAGCTTGGCGTCGATTGTCTGCGCATCAATCCCGGCAATATCGGCAAGGAAGACAGGGTGCGCAGCGTGGTGGATGCGGCACGCGACAAGGGGGTGCCGATCCGTATCGGTGTCAATGCCGGTTCGCTGGAGAAAGACCTGCAGCACAAATACGGTGAGCCGACTGCCGACGCCATGGTCGAGTCGGCGCTGCGCCATATCGATATTCTCGATCGTCTCGACTACCAGGAATACAAGGTCAGCCTCAAGGCCTCCGAGGTGTTCATGACCGTGGAGGCCTACCGCAAGCTGGCAAGCCAGATTGAACAGCCGCTGCACCTGGGTATTACCGAGGCCGGCGGTTTTCGCGCCGGTACGGTCAAGTCGGCCATCGGGCTGGGTATGCTGCTGAGCGAGGGGATCGGTGATACCATCCGCGTCTCGCTGGCCGCCGATCCGGTGCAGGAGATCAAGGTGGGCTTTGATATTCTCAAGAGCCTGCACCTGCGCAGCAAGGGGATCAACCTTATCGCCTGTCCCTCCTGTTCGCGCCAGAACTTTGATGTCATTGCCACGGTCAATGAACTGGAGCAGCGGCTGGAGGATATCCTGGAGCCGATGGATGTGGCCGTCATCGGGTGTGTGGTCAATGGACCGGGTGAGGCGCGTGAGGCCGATATCGGCCTGACCGGCGGCCAACCCAACCTGCTCTATCTGGGCGGCAAGCCGGACCATAAGATCGATAACGGGCGTCTGGTCGACGAGCTGGAGAAGAACATTCGCGAAGAACTGGCACGGCGCCGCCTGTCCGACGAAAAATAATCAACACAAGTAAAGATTTAAGGAATTATTACCTTGGCAAAACATATTCAGGCCATCCGCGGAATGAATGACATTCTGCCCGATGACACCCCTTTCTGGCAGTACCTGGAAGGCGAGGTGAGGCAGGTGCTTGCCGCCTACGGCTATACCGAGATGCGCATGCCGATCGTCGAGAAGACCGAGCTGTTCAAGCGCTCCATCGGCGAGGTGACCGACATCGTTGAGAAAGAGATGTACACCTTCGAGGATCGCAACGGCGACAGCCTCACGCTGCGGCCTGAAGGGACCGCCGGTTGTGTGCGCGCCGCGATTGAGAACGGTATGCTGCACAACCAGGTGCACCGCGTCTGGTACATGGGGCCGATGTTCCGGCATGAACGGCCGCAAAAGGGGCGCTATCGCCAGTTCCACCAGATCGGGGTGGAGACCTTCGGTCTGGCCGGCCCTGACATCGATGCCGAATTGATCATCATGACGGCGCGACTGTGGAAACGCCTCGGGCTGATGGACGACGTCACCCTGCAGCTCAACTCGCTGGGCACACCGGCGTGCCGCATCGCCTACCGTGAACGGCTGGTCGAGTATTTCAGTTTTCACCACGACTCGCTGGACGAGGACAGCCAGCGTCGCCTGCACAGCAACCCGATGCGTATCCTCGACAGCAAGAATCCGGCAATGCAGGCGCTTATCGAGGGGGCGCCGAAGCTGACCGAGCACCTGGACGAGGAGTCGCGTGAACATTTCGAACAGTTGCTGGCGCTGCTCGATAGCGCGGGTGTGGCCTACCAGATCAATCCATGCCTGGTGCGCGGACTGGACTATTACAGCAAGACCGTGTTCGAGTGGGTGACCGATAAACTGGGTGCCCAGGGCACTGTGTGTGCCGGCGGACGTTTTGACGGGCTGGTCGAACAGCTCGGTGGCAAGGCCACGCCTGCCGCGGGTTTTGCCATGGGGGTTGAACGCCTGACCAGCCTGCTTGAGCTTGAACATGTGCCGGTTGATCAGTTTCTGCCCCAGGTCTACCTGGTGCGTATGGGCGAGGGCGCGCAGACGGCCGGCCTGAAGCTGGCCGAGACGCTGCGGGATGCGCTGCCTGCACTGCGCATCAAGGTCCATTGTGGCGGCGGCAGTTTCAAGAGCCAGTTCAAGCAGGCGGACAAAAGTGGTGCCCGGGTTGCACTGATACTCGGTGAATCCGAGGTGGCCGAAGGCACCGTGGGAATGAAGTTCCTGCGTGAAGAGCGTGAGCAGAAGGTGGTTGCTCTGGCCGAGTTGGCCGATGTATTGCGTGAGTATCTGAAGCTGTAGAAGTAACAACGTGACAAGCGGTGAGTAACGAGGGGAGGGGGAAATATATCCTGGCCATACGTACCTCGATACTCGCAACTGAATATATTGAATGACGAAACGGGTAAGGAGCGGATTGTGGAAGTCTACAATACGGAAGAAGAACAGGTCGAAGCGTTAAAACGTTGGTGGGATAAAAACGGCACCACCCTGATCATTGCTCTGGTGGTTTTTCTCGCCGGCGTATTTGGTTTTCAGCGTTGGCAGCAAATGAACGCGGGCGAAGCCGAGGCCGCCTCTGTGCGATACCAGCAGATGATGGGTGTGCTCGACAACGATGCGGAACAGGCGCGGGAACAGGCGCGCAAGATAATTGCCGATTTTCCCGCTTCCGGTTATGCCGACCTGGCGGCACTGGCACTGGCCCGTCTGGCAGTGACAGAGGGGGACATGGACGGGGCCGCTGCCCACTTTCGCCGGGTGATGGAGGCGGGCAACAGCAATGAGGTCAAGCTGCTGGCGCGTCTGCGACTTGCCCGGATTCAGTTGGCCCAGGGGGCACCCGATAAGGCGCTCAGCACCATCGAGACAGTCCAGGCGGGCAGCTTTGGTGCGGCCTATGATGAGCTCAAGGGTGATATCTATCTGAGCCAGGGCAAGCCTGACGAGGCGCGCGCCGCCTATAACAATGCACTGGCCGGATATACCAATGTCCAGTCGAAGGCGGCTCTGCTGCAGATGAAACTGGATGACCTGGCAACGGAGGAAAACTAGCCGGTGTTTCGCAATGTAACTCTTCTACTGGCCGTCCTGCTGCTGGGTGCGTGTAGCGGCTCCTCCACGCGGCCGACGATTCCGCCTGCCGAATTGAAGCCGTTTACCCCCGAACTGGAGGTAAGCTCGCGCTGGACCGTTCAGCTGGGGCAGGGTGTCGGGCGTCACTATCTGCGTATGGCACCACTGGTCAAGGGCGAACAGGTGTACCAAGCCAACCGCGGCGGTGCCGTGGCCGCCTTCAACGAGGCCGACGGACACAGGCTGTGGCGCGTTGGACTGGAGCGGCCGCTCAGTGCCGGTCCCGGTGACGGTGGTGATATGCTGTTGCTCGGCGGTGATGCCGAGGTGATAGCGCTGAGCAGCGCTGACGGTAGCGAGGTGTGGCGCAGTGAGGTAAGCAGCGAGGTGCTCAGCGCCCCCATGCGGATCGCCGAACTTGTAATCGTGCGCACCGTCGATGGCGGCGTGACGGCGCTGCAGGCCAGCAACGGCAGCAGGCTGTGGCACTACCAGCACCCGGTACCGACCTTGAGCCTGCGTGGTAACAGTGAGCCGGTGATCGGCAGCGGTCTGGTGGTCTGCGGTTTTGCCAATGGCAAGATCGTCGCCCTGGATCTGGCTAGCGGTCAGATGCGCTGGCAGACTACCCTGGCGGTGCCCAGAGGTCGCACCGAGTTGGAGCGTATGGCGGATGTGGATGCCACGCTGGTGCTCGATCGGGGGGTATTGTATGCCGCCAGCTACCAGAACCGTGTGGCAGCACTGCTGCTGGCGAACGGCCGCAAGTTGTGGGAGCGTGAAATCGGCGCCTACAGCGGTATGGCCATGGCCGGCAACACACTGTTTGTCAGTGACAAGAACAGTGAAATCTGGGCGCTTGACCGCAACAGTGGCGGCACACTGTGGAAACAGGGCCTGGTGCGTGGCCGTTCGCTCGGTACCCCGTTGATTCAGGGGCGCTACCTGATGGTGGGTGATTTCGAGGGCTACCTGCATTGGTTCGCCCAGGAGGATGGCCATATTGCAGGTCGCAGCCGGGTTGAGGACTGGGAGCACTACTGGCCGGTGGAAGACCCGCTGACCGTGAGTGACTACAAGGAAGACCGCGGAGTGATCGGCACACCTGTGGTGAGCGGCAGCAACATCTACGCCATGGACAAGCGCGGTGTGCTCAATGTGTTTCAGGTTAAGCCGCTAGAGGCAGGCGAATAAGCGATGAAACCCGTTATCGCCCTGGTCGGGCGTCCCAATGTCGGTAAATCCACCCTGTTCAATGCGCTAACCCGCACCAGGGATGCAATTGTGGCCGACTATCCGGGTCTGACCCGCGACCGCCAGTATGGCACCGGCAAGGTCGGTGACCAGCCCTACCTGGTTGTGGATACCGGGGGGCTGAGTGGCGATGAACAGGGCATTGACGGGGAGATGGCGCAGCAGGTGCTGGCGGCCATCGGCGAATCCGACGCGGTGCTGTTCATGGTGGACGGTCGTGACGGCCTGTCTGCGGCGGACGAGGCGATCGCCGGTTCCCTGCGCCAGTGCGGCAAGCCGGTTACGCTGGTGGTGAACAAAACCGACCGTGTCGATGCAGAGATTGCGCGCAGTGAATTCTTCTCGATGGGACTGGGGGAGCCGGTGGCGATTGCCGCGGCCCACAACCGCGGGGTGAAGACCATGATCCACCAGGTTCTGGCGCAATTCCCCTACCAGGAGGGGGAAGAGGAGGAAGAGGAAGGCGGCATCAAGGTGGCGATTATCGGCCGCCCCAATGTGGGCAAGTCGACACTGGTCAACCGCATACTGGGTGAAGAGCGCGTCGTGGTCTATGACATGCCGGGTACCACCCGCGACAGTATTTTCATCCCCTTTGTGCGCGATGAACAGGAGTACACCCTGATCGATACTGCCGGTGTGCGCCGCCGTGCACGGGTCAAGGAGCATATCGAGAAATTCAGCGTTATCAAGACCCTGCAGGCCATAAGCGAGGCCAACGTGGTGATTATGGTGCTTGATGCGCGCGAGGGTATCAGTGAACAGGATGCCCACCTGCTCGGTTTTGTGCTGGACGCCGGCCGCGCCCTGGTGATCGCCATCAACAAGTGGGACGGTCTTACGCCTGAGCAGCGCGATGCGGTCAAGCGTGATCTCGACGTCAAGCTGCCGTTTCTCGATTTTGCCAAGGTGCACTTCATTTCGGCGCTGCACGGGACCAACGTGGGGCATCTGTTCGAGTCGGTGCAAAAGGCCTACGCCTCGGCGATGCGCAAATTCTCCACGCCGGAATTGACCGAGATGCTGGAGGGGGCCATCAACAGCCACCAGCCCCCGCTGGTGAGGGGGCGGCGCATCAAGCTGCGCTACGCCCACCAGGGCGGCAAGAATCCGCCGATTATCGTCATCCACGGCAACCAGACCGATGCCGTGCCGGGCAGTTACAAGCGCTACCTGGAGAACGCCTTTCGCAAGCAGCTCAAGCTGCAGGGGACGCCGATCAGGATCGAATTCAAATCGGCCGCCAACCCGTATGCTGACAAGAAGAACAAGCTGACATCGCGCCAGATGGCGAAGAAAAAACGCATGATGAAGTTCGTCAAAAAGCGTGAAAAGAAAAAGGGCAGGTAGTGCCATGGCACCCTGTTGCAGGGTGCGCTCCGGCTGGTGGGCAGACCAGCCCCATCTTTATCACCGCTACCACAGCTGGGGGCGGCAGCCCTTAAACCACACCTTAAACAGGGTCTAAATATGGGTATTTCCTAATTTTCTGTTGGTAAATTCTGTATTTTTATCCCTAGCGTTATTCTCTTCGCCTGTTCCCTGCTATATTCCGCTGCACCGTATTGACCGTGGGCTGCCGGGTTTCCCCGTGTGGCGCTGTTGCATGCCTGCCAAGTGCTGGATGCACTGCTGTTTGACAGTTTCGATTAAAGGAGACATTACGATGGCGTTTAGCAATGATGAGTTGAAAGGGCTGCGTGAAAATGCGCAGGAACGGATGGCGTTGCATCATGAGCAGGAGAAGCGACGCAGCAAGGTTATGCTCGCGGTTGCGCTGCTGCTGGCGAGCTCCTCGGCATACGCTGTTATCAGCATAATCGGCTGAATATTGCCCCGTTCTTTCCCCGCGGATAGCGAACAAAACCGGCTTGACCTGAATCTCCGGGGCCGGTTCAATCACACCTGAGACAGTAGATCTGCTCCCGCATGTGACTCAGGCCGAGTCCGGCATAACGTTCGGTCTCCTTCAGCAGGTCGAGCGAGTCGAGCAGCGTGACGGCAAAGTGCGCTTGAAACAGTCGTTCGACTTCCTCGCCATCAACGCAGTAGGGCGGTCCGGCCATCTGCCTCTGGTCATAATCCATCGCCACCAGCAATACCTTGCAATTGCCGGGTAGCAGCCGGGCCAGCAATCCGGCGTATTGCGCCCGCTGTTGTGCATTGAGCGCCACCAGCGAGGCGCGATCATACACCGCATCGACATGCCCGATATGGTCCGGGTGCAAGTTGAAAATATCACCACACAGGATCTGGTAGGGTCCGGCCTCCCAGCACTCAAAACCCCCAGCAATTTTCCGTTCCGGTTCCAGCCCTTGCTCGCGAAAGAATCCCTCCACCGCCAGCGGGCTCAGCTCCACACCGACGATGCTGTGGCCCTGTTCGGCAAGCCACACCATGTCGCGGCTCTTGCCGCATAGCGGCACAAGCACGCGGCATGGTGTCGCCAGTTCGAGGCGCTGCCAGAAGGCAAGCAGGTGGGGGTTGAACTCCTGGTGGTGCCAGCCTGTATTACCGCTTTCCCAGCGTTCCAGCCAGTCACGATTGCGAACTGAAAACTCCTCGGTCATGATTTGCGTGGCATTGAACGGTTACCGCAGCGGCTATTTTGGCTGTAGTGCGGCGACCGTTTCGGTCGACAGGAACAGCACCGGGTCGACGCGTGAATTGTTCAGGCTGACACTCCAGTGCAGGTGCGGACCGGTCACACGGCCGGTTGCACCTACCCTGGCAATGGTTTGCCCCTTGCTCACCGTATCTCCGATTTTCACATCGATACTGTCAAGGTGGCAGTACATGGTGACCAGCCCCTGCCCGTGGTCGATAAACACGGTGTTGCCGTTAAAGAAATAGTTCCCTGTTTCAACCACTGTGCCTGCCGCCGGGGCGCGCACCGGCGTTCCCTTTGGTGCGGCGATATCCAGACCGCTGTGGGGCTTGCGTGGCTGGCCGTTGAAAAAACGCTTTTTACCGAACGGTCCACTCATCCGGCCGCTGACCGGAAGCAGAAAACGGGCGTCGATGCCGGCCTGTTCGCGCCATGTGGCGAACGCCTCGCGGCTGCGTTTTTGTTCCCCGCGGATACGTTTCAGATCGTTTTTGTACGGGTTGACCATGCGCTTGTTCTTCAGGGTGATATGCTGTTCCAGGTATTTTTTGTCCCGTACCTCGAACACGCGTTCAGCGTTATTGCCGGAAGGCTGGTGTACCCGCAGGGTATGGCGCCCGGGCTTGGCGGAAAGTGACAGGCCGACTACGGCATGCCAGCGACCCTGGCTTTCTACCACCATGACCTGTTTGCCCCGGTAGTAGGCCCTGGGCCGCTCGCCAGCGGACTGTGCCAGCTGGATGATCGCGATGCCGCCGGGTACGACTTCCTCGCGTGGCAGCTCCGCTGCATTAACGGCAACCAACGGCAGCAGTAGTGCTAACAATACGTGACTGAATCGGATCATCTTAATTTTTCCTCAACACGGCACACGAGCCGGCCTTGTCCGAGTCGTGCGCTAACGCGTTCACCAATGGTTACCTCATCGCTGTTTCTCACCACTGTACCGTCGGTGCGACTGACAATGGCGTAGCCCCGGCCAAGTGTGGCCAGTGGGCTGACTGTATCCAGACTGTGTGCGGCGGCGGCAAGCTGTCTGCCTCTGTTTTCCATGATGCGGGGCATGGCCATTTGCAGGCGCTGCGACAGGGCCCGGGATTTTTCACCCAGCAGGCGCAGCCGGTGTCCGGGATGCTGGCCCATGAGCCGTGCAGACAGCTCAGAAATCCTGCTGTGGCGATGACGTGCTAAAGCCAGTTGTGCCAGTTGCATGCGCTGCTCCAGGTCATCCAGGCGTTGGCCGATCTCCTGGAGCCGTCGACCGGGGTGAGGCAGGCGGTGCTGTAACCAACGCAGACGCTGTAGATTGTCTCGTATCCTGCGAGCCACCGCCTGTTCCAGGTGTGCAGCCATCTGCCGGAGCCGCTTGTGCAGTTCCTGCAGGTCGGGGCTGAGCAGTTCGGCGGCTGCCGACGGTGTTGGCGACCTGTGGTCGGCAACAAAATCGGCAATGGTGAAGTCGACCTCGTGCCCCACGGCGCTGACCACGGGAAGCTGGCACTCGTGGATGGCACGGGCAACCACCTCTTCATTGAATGCCCAGAGGTCCTCCAGTGAACCTCCGCCCCGTCCGACGATAAGTACATCACACTCATTGCGCTGTGCGGCCAGCCGGATGGTTGCGGCGATCTCCTCCGCGGCCCCCTCGCCCTGTACGGCAGTGGGGTAGAGGATGATGTTGATGCCTGGTGCCCGGCGTGCCAATACGCTCAGGATATCGTGTATCGCTGCCCCGCTGGGTGAGGTGACCACGCCGATGGTATGTGGATGTTTGGGCAGCACCTGCTTGTGCTCGGCGGCAAAAAGCCCCTCTTTGAGCAGGCGCTGCTTCAGTGCTTCGAAGGCACGGCGCAACGCTCCATCGCCGGCCTCCTCCATGTGTTCGACGATAAGCTGAAAATCCCCGCGCGGCTCGTACAGACTGACCTGCACCCGGGCCATGACCTGCATGCCGTCCTCGACCTCGAAGCCCAGCCGCATGTTCCGGCTGCGGAACATGGCACAACGCACCTGGGCGTTCGGGTCCTTGAGAGAGAAGTAGAGGTGGCCGGAGCGGGGACGGGCAAGGTTGGATATCTCGCCCTCTATCCACAACAGCGGAAAGCCGCCCTCCAGTGAGGCGTGAACCTCATGATTGAGGCGGGAGACGCTATAGACGTCCCTTTGGATCCGCGGTGCGGCTCTGTCAGTAGTGGTTCCAGCCATTGGCCCATTGTACGGTGCATGGCAGGGAAGAAAAAGGCGGATTAGCGTCAGGTAACGCGTGGTGAGGTAGGGGTATCGAGGCAGTAGTTCCTGTCCAGGTCTCGGTACTGTGGAAAAGAAAAAGGCCGGCTTGGGCCGGCCTCAAGGGTCTGGGGAGGTACCAGAGAGCTCGTGATTAAGAGCCTATTTTGCGGCGTTGGCTGCCTGATTCAGCGCGTTCTCGCCCTGGCGCTCGGCGCGTTGGGCAAGCTCTATCGCCTTGGCGTAGTCTTTCTTGGCGGCCGCCTCTTTGGCCTGTTTCAGCATTTTTCCCGTGTCACGCCATTCAAAACCCGCGGCGGCAGCCTTTTTGTTCGCAGTTTCGGCGGCGGCAATGGACTTGGCCGCATTCTCTTCGGTAGGCGCCAGCGCCTTTGGCTGCGTGGCGCAGGCGCCAAGCAGGGTGGCGCCTGCAATCAGCGTCAGGAACTTTTTCATAAACCATACTCCTCGTGTGTCGGTGTTCTATTTAATATAGTTATTGTTTGTTGCCGTGCCGGGCAAAAAGGCGCGTCATCGACCATAGAGATGCGTCAACTGCGGCATTTATTCCACGAGGGAGAAAAATAGGGGCGACAACAGGTCAGCCGGTTTACCCCCGACCCAGCAGATCATATAATTAACGGTTATTCTAATGACCAGATAAAAGTGGATAATCTATATGCGCATCGTTCAGGAAGCCCTCACTTTTGATGACGTTCTTCTCGTGCCGGCACACTCGGCCGTTTTGCCCAAGGATGTTGACCTGCGGACCAAGCTGACCCGTGAGATCGAGCTGAACATCCCGCTCGTATCAGCCGCCATGGACACCGTGACCGAGGCGCGTCTGGCCATCGCGCTGGCCCAGGAGGGGGGGATCGGCATTATTCACAAGAATATGACCGCCGAGGAACAGGCCGCCCAGGTGCGCCAGGTGAAGAAATTCGAGAGCGGTGTGATCAAGGACCCGATCACCGTCAGCCCCACCACCAGCATCCAGGCGGTGCTGGAACTGACACGTGCCGAGAAGATCTCTGGCGTGCCGGTAGTGGATGGCGAGGAACTGGTCGGTATCGTTACCAGCCGCGACCTGCGTTTCGAGACCGGCTATGACAACCCGGTGTCCACCATCATGACCCCAAAGGAGCGGTTGGTTACCGTCAAGGAGGGGGCGAGCAAGGCAGAGGTACAGGCGCTGTTGCACGAACACCGCATCGAAAAGGTGCTGGTGGTGGATGACGGATTCCACCTGCGCGGCATGGTCACCGTCAAGGATATCCAGAAAGCTACGGACAAGCCCAATGCCTGCAAGGATGAGCAGGGCCGGCTGCGGTGTGGCGCCGCGGTAGGTGTGGGTGCGGGCACCGATGAGCGTGTTGCGGCCCTCGCCGCCGCAGGCGTTGATGTTATCGTCGTGGATACCGCCCACGGCCACTCCCAGGGTGTGCTGGACCGTGTCGCCTGGGTGAAGAAGAATTTCCCCGAGCTACAGGTGATTGGCGGCAATATCGCCACCGGCGATGCGGCCCGTGCGCTGGTCGAGGCCGGCGCCGATGCGGTCAAAGTGGGTATCGGCCCCGGTTCCATCTGCACCACGCGTATCGTGGCTGGCGTGGGTGTACCGCAGATCACCGCCGTGGATAACGTGGCAAGCGCCCTTGAGGGCACCGGTGTACCGCTGATCGCCGATGGCGGTATCCGCTACTCCGGCGACATGGCCAAGGCCATTGTCGCCGGTGCCTACTCCATCATGGTCGGTTCGATGTTTGCCGGCACCGAGGAGGCGCCCGGTGAGGTCGAACTGTTCCAGGGGCGTTCCTACAAGTCCTACCGTGGCATGGGGTCGCTCGGTGCGATGGGCGGTTCGCAGGGCTCTTCAGACCGCTACTTCCAGGAGAGCAGCGAAAAAGAGAAGCTGGTGCCCGAGGGCATCGAGGGGCGCGTACCGTTTAAAGGCTCGATGCAGCCGGTTATTCACCAGATGCTCGGCGGCCTGCGTTCCTCCATGGGCTATACCGGCTGCAAGACCATCGACGAGATGCGTACCAGACCGCAGTTTGTGCGCGTGACCGGCGCCGGCATGGCCGAGAGTCATGTGCACGATGTGCAGATCACCAAGGAGGCGCCGAACTATCGCGTCTAGGGTTGAAGCTGTTTCAATTTGTTTCAACGGATACGATGAAAAGGCCCCGCTTGGCGGGGCCTTTTTTCGTTTTCAGGCCTGATAAATCTCAACAGTTGAAACACAGAGCCATTTCGGTATTATCGGACGCTATACAGGGATAAAACTATTAAGAAATCAATAAATTACTTATTAACAAATATACAAGCACACCATAACAGGCAGGCCGCGGTTACAGGAAGCAAGGGCCTGCGTGCAGTAACTCACAGGGAGGGCACATCGCGATCAACAAATTTCCGTATAACAACAACTGCAGCGCATAACGACGACTGTAGAGCACAAATCCATGCTGAAGAACAATGGGCCATACAGGCTTAATAAAAAATGCCCATAAACCGGTACCGTTTTCGGCACCGCCTAATGGGTCACCAAAGGAGAGTAAGCAATGTCACTAAAGTTAGTAACCAGGCTGATATTGGTCGGGGGGCTCACCGGCAGTTCGCTGGCACTGGCCGCAGGCGCGAGCCCGGAAATGCTGTCGCAAACCTGCGCCGCATGTCACGGTACCAACGGTTCCAGTGTCGCCTATACACCCAGTATTGCCGGTAACTCGGAGGAGTACTTCGTTGACACCATGAAGGCGTTCAAGAGCGGAGAGCGCAAGGCAACGGTTATGGATCGTATTGCCAAGGGCTATAGCGACGATGAGATCGCAAAAATGGCGCGCTACTTTGCCCGGCAGCCGATGAAGCCGATGCGTCAGGCCTACCGCCAGACACAGGTGTCACTGGGTAAGGAACTGCATTTCGAGTACTGCAACAAGTGCCATGAGGATGGTGGTAAAAAGGCCGACGATGGCGGCGTGCTGGCCGGCCAGTCCATCATCTACATGCAGCACAGCATGGAAGATTTCAAAGCCGGCTGGCGTGAGGCACCGAAAAAGATGAGAAAAAGGGTGAAGGCGGTCATGGAGGCACATGGCCAACAGGGTATTGAGGCCCTGCTCAACTACTACGGCAGCCAGCAATAGGGGGAATGGAAAGAATGACTACTATCAACAGACGTAATTTTCTCAAGCTGAGTGGCGGTGTTGCCGTAGGCAGTGCGCTCGCCGGTTGTGCCGGTATGAATACCGGTGCCAGAAAAAAAGTGGTGGTGATCGGTGGCGGCTCGGGTGGTGCCACAGCGGCCAAATACCTGACGATGATGGATGCCAACATCGATGTGACACTGATTGAGGCCAACAAGAACTACCATACCTGCTTCATGAGTAACGAGGTGCTCAGTGGTGTGCGCAGCTATGAGTCCATCACCTTTGGTTACGAGCGCCTTGCCGCACGCGGTATCACGGTGGTGCACGACATGGTGACCGGTATCGATGCCCAGGCACGTACCGTGACCACTAAAGGCGGGAACACATTTAACTATGACCGCTGCATCGTCTCACCCGGTGTCGATTTCAAGTGGGGGGCCATCGAGGGCTATGACGCGGGTGTGGCCGAGAAGATCCCGCACGCCTGGAAGGCCGGTCCGCAAACCGTCACGTTGCGTGACCAGCTGCGGGCGATGCGCGATGGCGGCACGGTGATCATCGCCCCTCCCGGCAATCCGTTCCGCTGTCCCCCGGGACCGTATGAGCGTGCCAGCCAGATTGCACACTACCTGAAATACAACAAGCCGCGCTCGAAGATCCTGATCCTCGACAGCAAGGACAAGTTCTCCAAGCAGGGCCTGTTTGTACAGGGCTGGAAACGCCTCTACGGCTACGGCACCGACAATAGCATGATCGAGTGGGTCTCGGCCGCCCAGGGCGGCAAGATCGAAGGGGTCAATGCGGGCGCGATGAGCGTGCAGGGTGCGGTGGAGAGCTTCAAGGGCGATGTGATCAATGTCATACCGCCTCAGAAGGCAGGCAAGCTTGCCTATGTCGCCGGCCTGGTGAAGGGCGAGTGGTGCCCAGTCAACAAGCAGACCTTCGAGTCCACCATTCATCCCAATATTCACGTCATCGGTGATGCCAGTGCGGCCTCGAAGATGCCCAAGTCGGGCTACAGCGCCAACGTGCAGGCGAAGGTCTGTGCCGCTGCCGTGGCTGATCTGCTCAATGATCGCGCACCGGGTGATCCGTCCTACATGAACACCTGTTACAGCGTGATTGGCGAGGATTATGGTATTTCTGTCAGTGTCGTCTACAACTACGACAAGCAGAAAAACATGATCGAGAAGGTCAAGGGCGCCGGCGGCCTGACACCCAAGGACGCCTCCAAGATGGCCCTCAAGCGCGAGAGCCAGTATGCCCACGGCTGGTTCGAGAATATCACCGACGATATGTTCGGCTGATAGAGCCACAGGCAGTAAAAAAACGGGGCCGTATGGCCCCGTTTTTTTTTGGCTGACGTATTAGCTGTAGTGGCGGCTATGGGCCTGAAAGTGCTCGCCCTGGAAACTGCCGTGGCGCTTCAGCATGTCCTCGATGTACTGGCTGGGGCGCATCTTCTCCCGGGTCCATGACGGGGCTACCAGCTCGTCCCAGCGGCTGGCCACCGCGGCGAGACGGTGTACGGCGATATCGGGGGAGAGGTGCTGCAGAAAAAGCATCACCCGCCGGGCGTACTGCTCCAGTTCGATCGGTGTGAACTCGCCGCGCCGGTAGAGCTGCTCCAGTGGCGTGTTGGCCAGCACGTGCAGGTTGTGCAGCTTGACATTGGAGATCGGCAGGACATTGACGGTGTGCGCCGTCTCGATAATGCTTTCGTCCGTTTCGCCGGGCAGGCCGAACATCAGGTGTATGCCTATATCGACTGCGGCCTGCTCGTGCAGCCGCCGGATGGCGTCGAGGTTGCGGGCATTGTCGTGGCCGCGTTGCAGAAACTGTAGCTGGTCGTCGTCAAATGTCTGCACCCCCAGTTCGACGCCGACATAGGCGCGTTCGTGAAAGTCCCTTAGCAGCGGCATCATCCTGGCCGGCAGGCAGTCGGGGCGGGTGCCGAGAACCAGACCGACCACGCCCTCCTGGGCCAGCGCGCTATCGAAGCGCCGGTGCAGCTGCTCCACCCGGTCAAAGGTGTTAGTGTAGGCCTGAAAATAGACCAGGAACTTGCGTGCGCGATAGCGCCGGGCAATGCGCTCACGGTTAATGGTGATCTGCTCGATCAGCGACTTGTCGCGTTCCAGGTGGTAGGCGGCTGAACCCCACTCGTCGCAGAAGATGCACGGCAGCAGCCTGCCGTTGGGCTGGCGGTTGGGGCAGCTCTCGGCGATGCTGACCGAGACCTTGTAGACCTTCTCGCCGAAGCGCTCGTAGTAGTAGCGGCTGATGGGAAAGTAGGGCTTGTGCTGCGACATTGAATTCATGCCGGCGGGTTATTCAACCATGCCGTACAGCAGTTCGATCTCTTCGGGCCAGATACTCTCGTCAATGGTCTCCAGCACCATCGGTATTTCATCAAAGCGATCGTCGTTCATGATGTAACGGAATACCTCCAGGCCCAGTTTGCCCTTGCCCAGGCTGTCGTGCCGATCGACACGCGAGCCGAGTTCCGGTTTGGAGTCGTTCAGGTGCATGCCACGCAGATAGCCAAAGCCAACGATCCGTTCGAATTCGCGGAAGGTCCGCTCGCAAACCTCCGCGGTGCGCAGATCATAGCCGGCGGTGAAGGTGTGGCAGGTGTCGAGGCAGACGCCGACCCGCGATTTGTCCTCGACCTTGTCGATAATGTGGGCCAGGTGCTCGAAACGGTATCCGAGGGTGGTGCCCTGGCCGGCCGTGTTCTCGATTACCGCTGTGACGCCTGCGGTTTGCGACAGGGCGATGTTTATCGATTCGGCCACAAGGTCGAGGCTCTGCGCCTCGCTGATGCGCTCGAGATGGGCGCCCGGATGGAAATTCAGCAGTTTCAGTCCCAGTTGTTCGCAGCGCTGCATTTCATCGAGAAAGGCGGCACGTGATTTCCCAATCCCTTCGCTGTCCGGGTGGCCGAGATTGATCAGGTAGCTGTCATGCGGCAGTACATGTTCGGCGGCGATCGCGGCCCGCTGCAGGTTCTCCTTGAATGCATGGATGCTGTTGTCGCTCAGCGGTTTTGCCTTCCACTGGCGCTGGTTCTTGGTGAACAGGGCAAAGGCCTTTGCACCGATCTTCATGGCATTGAGCGGCGCATTTTCTACACCGCCCGCTGCACTGACGTGGGCACCGACTCGTTTCATGGGATTCCTGCGCTTGGGGAAAACACGGAGTTTAACAAATAATAAGGCACACTTTCCCTGCGGGATGTGTTGCCGGGTATCAGCCGGAGGTGCGCACAAGGGCGGGCAGTTTGATCCGGACACGCAGTCCACCCAGGTCGGGGGAACGGTCAAAGTGCAGTTCGCCGTGGTAGAGTGTGACGATATCGTCGACGATGGCCAGGCCGAGGCCGTGTCCCGGCACGGATTCATCCAGCCGCTTGCCGCGCCGGGTGAGGGCGGCGAGTTGTGCCTCGCTGCATCCCGGACCGTCGTCTTCGACGCTAATGGTGATTGTGTCGTTGCCTTGCACGGTGCAGCGTACCCGGCTGGCGGCCCATTTGCAGGCGTTGTCCGCCAGGTTGCCGATAAGTTCCAGCATGTCGTCCCGGTCCGTTTCGCCAAGCACCCCTTTGGGATAACTGTAGTCGATGGTCAGCCCCTTGTTGTCATACAGGCGTTGCAGCAGTTCGGCCAGGGCGGGGAGTTCCTCGGCAGGGCAGAAGTGCTGTCCCGGCCCGCCCGAACCGGCCAGCCGGGCGCGTTTCAGTTCGTGCTCGATGAGCCGACGCAGTGTCTGCGTGTGTTCGGTGAGTTCATCTCTGAGCGCGGGTTGGGTTGAAACTGTTTCGTTGTCCGCAATCTGGGTCAGCAGGTTCAGCGGACCTTTCAGGGCATGGGCCAGGTTGCCCAGTGCGTTGCGTGAACGTTGCAGGCGCTGCCCCATCAACTCCAGCAGGCGGTTGACCTCGGTGACCAGCGGACGCACCTCTGTCGGTACCTCTTCGGTCAATGTGTCTATCTGACCCTGTTCCAGCTTGTGGATCTCTTCACGCAACTGGTCGAGTGGAGAGAATGAGCGCCGGATAATTTTCCGTTGTATCATGATCAGCACGGCGATAAGGCCGAGTGTCAGCAGGGTGAAGATGAGGGTGTAGTTCCGCATCTGCGCCCGTAGCGGGCTCATGTCCTCGGCCACCGCGATAGTGATGGGGATGTCCTGCTTGAGGAAGCCCGCTGACTTTATCAACAGCGTCTGGCCGGCCGGACCTGCCGTGTGCCACAGGTGGCTGTTGCCGGGGGAGAGGGGGGCCACATCCAGTTCGGTATCCCACAGTGATCGTGAGCGTAGCGTCTCGTTACCGGGGATCAGGATGGTGTAGTAGTGACCGGAGAGCGGTTGTTCGTAGATGCCGCCGATGCGGTTATTGCTCAGTGTCACACTGTTGCCGACACTCACTTGCAGTGCGGCAAGCAGGCTTTCTGCGTCATGGGTCAGGCGCGAACTTACGAAGGGCACGGTCATCTGCTTGATCGTCGACTGCAGCAACCAGCCGAGCAGCAGCATCAGTATCATGAGGCTGACGCCCAGCCCGATCTGCAGACGGCGTTCCAGCGAGTTCAATTGCCGCTCCCGACAAACAGGTAGCCCTGCCCGCGCCGTGTCTCGATATAGGATTTGCCTATCTTCTGGCGCAGCCGTTTAATGTAGGCCTCGATGACGTTGCTGTCACGGTCAGTGTCGCCCTCGTAGACGTGTTCGGTGAGACGGAATTTGGAGAGGATGCGGTCGGGGTGACTCATGAAGTAGCGCAGCAGGCGAAATTCCGTGCCGGTCAGGGGATGGACCTCACCCGAGGGTAGGGTGACCTCCTGGCGTTCCTCGTCGAGCGTCAGGCCGGCGACACTCAGCGCCTGCCCCGGGTGGTCGTGGCGGCGCCGCAGCAGCGCATCGAGCCGTGCCAGCAGTTCCTCCAGGTGAAACGGCTTTCCCAGGTAGTCGTCGGCGCCCGCCTTCAGGCCGTCGACACGCTCGTGCCAGGCATCGCGTGCCGTAAGGACGATCACCGGGGTTTTGAGCTGCTGCTGGCGCCAGTTTCTGAGTACCTCCAGGCCGGGTCGGCCTGGAAGGCCGAGGTCGAGGATGATGGCGTCATAGGGATCCTCGATACCCTGAAATTCGGCATCGATGCCGTTGTCTGCCCAGTCGACGGCATAGCCGGCACGTTTCAGGTCCTGCTTCAGGCGTTCACCCAGGCGGGTATCATCCTCTGCCAGTAGCAGACGCATTAATCCTCCTCACCGAGCGGTGTGCCGGTGCGTGCATCGAACAACAGTTCACGCACCGTGCCTTTTTCGTCGAGTATCTCGATCTCATACACAAGGGTGCCGTCCTCCGACTCCAGCTCAACCTCCAATATGCGCAGCTGTTTGCCCGATAGCTGTTTTTCCAGCAGCTGTTCAAGCGGTATGATCTCCCCCGCTTCGACCAGTTCCCTGGCGCGGGTATGATCATCACCGGCCGCGACGCGCACGGCATTGAGCGCGAGGCCGGAAAAAAGCAGCAATAGCAAATAAGGTTTCACGGTTTAATCGTCCCACAGCCCGACACCGGGAATGTTGACCTCGTGCTCATTGTAGGAGCCGCTGCCGGCCCGGCGATGACAGGCGGCGCAGTTGCTGAAACTGCCGACCTGCCTGTTGCCCTTCACCAGACGCTGCGGAATTTCGTGGTGCTTACGCTTGAAGTATAGGGTATCGCTAATGCGCAGGGGAATATCGTTGGCGTGCAGCGAACCGTCTATCCGTCGCGAGCGTTTGTACCGGCTCCTGTCAGCGGCGTTGTCGACCAGGTAGTCGAGTATCTGTTGTTGAACCGTCTCATCAAGTTCGGCATTGTCGCCGAAGTGGTTCGCCAGATCGCCCATCATCGCCTGCCATGAACGCGCCGGAAGCAGACCGGGTTGATAGGCAAAGTGGCAGCTGCCGCACTCTGACTGGTAGGGCTCGTTACGGACCGGTGCTACATCGAGCCGCGATTCGCGCCACCAGCCGTTCCCCTTATCATCATCTGCCCCAGTGCGGCCAGAGTGATCGTTGTCGCCGAACACAGCGCCGGCGCCGATGAACAGTGCCGGGAGAAACACCAGAAACCATGCATACTTCTTCATTTGACTGCCCTCCACGTGGTGTTACTGGCTCTGCATGTAGCGCAGCAGATCGCCTTTCTCCTGGGGCGTGCACTCGCGTCCCCATGCCCACTTGCAGTTGCGCTTGAACCATTTTTCTACCTTTTTACTGTCAGTCAGCCGCTCAGGATTGGCGGTGGGCGACATGGCCTTGATTGGTTTACCTGTCCGTATGTGATTTCCGCCCTGCTTGAGGGAGCTACCGTGACAGCTGGTGCAACTTCGACTGTCTCCGTTCGCCGCGCTGTGTTTGCCTTCCCATAGTAACTTACCGTTTTCTGCTGAAAACGGGCCGGCGCCCTCTGCTTGATAGGCGCCCAGACGTTCATCAACCGTGATATTTGCGGCATATGCCAGCGGTATCGACAACAGTAGGTGTGAAGTAATGACAAAGAGTCTGTTCATGATTCTACCTCGATTAAGTAAACGGATTAATCCTCCCAGCGACCGACACCGGGGATTACCACTTCATCTTCCCGGAACGATCCCTCCGCAGCCCGGGTATGGCAGGCGTTGCAGTGGCTGAAGCTGCGGACCTGCTTATTGGACGAAACCATGCGGGCGGGGATCTCATCGTGCTTTTTGATGAAGTAGGGTGTGGTGCTGATGCGCGGCAGGCCATTGGTGCGCCCGGTGTGGGTGAAGCGCTTTGATGTACTGGAGTGCGTGCGTCCTGCGGCATTGTTAAGCAGGTAGTTCCTTATGCCCTGGGTATCGGCAGGAGACAGTTCGGCATTATCGCCATAGTGATTACTCAGAGCGCCCATGATCTGCTCCCAGGCATAGGCGGGCAACAGGCCGGGCTGGTAGGGAAAGTGGCAGCTGCCGCACTCCTGCTGGTATGTCGGATTGGCCACCGGTGTAACGCCGGTCTTGGCCCTGCTTGCCCAACGGTCGAGCGGGTAACTGCGCTCATCGCTGAAGACCGCACCGCTCGTTCCCATTGCCAGCAAGGCAAGCAGTGTCAAAGATTTTTGTGTACGCATGCTATTCCTCAATGTGTTAGTTGGCGTTACAGGGGTTTTTCCCCGGTGAACATGGCACGTACCAGATTCTCGCCATGCTGCAGACTCGCCGCGATTACACCGGCAACGTGCAGTACCACCAGCAGCAGGGTGAAATTGGCAAAGAATTCGTGGAGTTCCTCGAACATCTCGGCGACAAATTCCGGATAGCCCATCATCAGCCCGGCCAGCGGCCCGGCAAGCTCCTTGCCGCCATAGGTGGCCAGGCCGGTAATGACGGTAAGCACCAGCGACACAAGCAGTGCGATAACCATCGCGCCACCGGCCGGGTTGTGGCCCAGGTAGCGTTTGGCGCGAAAGGCGACGATATCCTTCAGGTAGCTCACAACCTCCGCGGGTGGCCGTACAAAATCACTGAAGCGGGCATGGCGCGTGCCAATCAGGCCCCACAACAGACGGAAGGCAACCAGCGCGGCGATGGTGTAGCCTGCCAGGGTGTGCAGGGTGAGCCAGTCGTCCTCGGTGAGATAGGCGATAAGGAAGGATGCAACGAGTGTCCAGTGAAACAGCCTGACCGCCGAATCCCAGACCTTGACCTGTGTCTCTTTGTTCATGGAATCTCTCCGATTGTGTGAGACACAGCCTAACCGGGCAAGCTGAATTCAAGCTGAAAACGCAGGGGTGTTGTAATTCGTTCGGGCTGGGCTATTTAATTTAATAGGGGGAGTGTTATCGTAAGCCCACTTGAACTGATGAGGTGATTATCATGGACCATACACGCAACCGCCGGTTACAGGTATACGGTGCGCTCCTGCTGCTACTGGCAGTGCCATTCGTTCATGCCGAGCCGATTCCCGCCCGCGGGCCGATCCCCTTTGCCGCCTATGACCAGGATGGCAACGGCCGCATTACTGAGCAGGAGTTCAATGCCGCCCGGGAGGCGCGTATCGCATCCCGTCAGGCTTCAGGTATGCCGATGCGCGGCATGGCCTCCGCGCCCCCATTTGCCGCCTTCGACAGCGATGGGGATGGCCAGCTCACTCCCGATGAACTGGCGGCTGGCCAGGCGGCCCAGCAACAACGGCGAGGCGGTATGGGAATGGGCGCAGGCCGGCAACAGAACCGCCAAGCGGGCCCGGGGCGCAATCAACCTACCTTTGCCGAGTTTGACCTCAATGGCGACGGTGTGTTGCTGGAAGAGGAGTTCTATACCGCGCGCACCCAGCGCATTGCCGAGCGTGCCCGGCAGGGCTTCCCGATGCGCAACCTGGGCAATGCCCCCGATTTTGAGGTGGTGGATGCAGACGGCGACGGCAAGATCACGCCTGCCGAGTTTGCCGCCCACCAGCAGGAGCATCAGCAGCAGATGCTCACGCGCTAGGGCTATTCAAACATACGGCGTTCCACTTCCAGCACCGCCAGGCTGATGTGCTTGCCCACTTCATCTTCAAAGTTGACCCAGTTGTGGTAGGGGCCGAGCGCCTCTACCACTGCGGGTTTCATCTCGAAGTCGCTAAGGCCATTTTCGTAGTGTTTGCCGACCTCGTTATAGAGGGTGTCCAGGTAATTTTTATACGAGGTGGGGATTTCGATGCCACCGCTGGGGCCATGGCCGGGTACGTAGTGTTTGGCACCGATATCGATGCTCACCTGGCAGGCATCCCTGTTGCCGACAAAGCTGCCGTCGTCCATGCGCGCAATGCGCTGGTGGAGCACGTTGTCACCGGTGAAGACCACTGATTCCTCGACAAACTCGATCATGATGTCGTTGCCGCTGTGTGCCTTGCCTGGTGCGTAGATACGAAAGGTAATGCCGTTGATGGCGAGGGTGTCGCTGTCTACAACCCCCTTGTCAGGAATAACAGCAACAGTCCCGTCGGTAAAATTATCGGTGGAGCGTGCCATCAGATCGACCCAGCGCGCCCCCTCGCTTTCACGCGACTTTTTGATCATGTCCGGATGCCCCATTAGCACGGCAGTGGGGTAGAGGTCGGTGATTGCCTGATTGCCCAGCCAGTGATCGCCGTGCACATGTGTATTGAACACGTGGGTTACAGGTTTATCGGTGGTCTGGCGGATCTGTTTCATCACCATGCGCCCGGCCTGCACGCTGCTACCCGGGTCGATGACCACCACACCCTTTTGCGTCACGATGAAGGCGGGGTTATTCATGAAGCCCTGGTTTTCCACCGAGGGATAGCCCAGCGGACCGGTGATGACGTAGGTGGAGGGGGAGATCTGCTTTGCCGGGTAGTCGCGCACGATCTCACCGGCATGGGGGAGTGTGCAAAAGAGCGACAGGATGAGTGGGTAAAGTAGCTTGTGTATTGTCGTCATTGTGATTTCAGCGGTTTTTCTGTCAGTAGGGTTGAGTCGGTCATTGCTTAGTAAGACTCGTGATGGCGTGATTGTATTCCCGCCCGGGGAACGGGTGCGCTAACAGCTGAAGCCGAGTTTGAGACCGTGGCTGAGGCCGGCCATCAGGTAGGTCGGCGCGATGGCGTAGCGCATGATGTCGATCTGCCGTGAGATGCCCGTCTCGACCAGTACCGAATCGATGCCGGCCCGGTCGGCGCCGAGTATGTCGGTGGCGAGCTGATCGCCGAGCATGACGACGTTGCGGGTGCCCGCGCGCTGTATGCCCTCTTCAAACAGGGGCGCGTGAGGCTTGCCCAGGCGGGTGAAGCGGTAGTCTTCGCCGGGAAAACGATCGGCCAGCACGGCCTCTATCATGGCCGCCAGGGCCCCTGCGGTAATACCGTAGCGGCGTACCGCCAGCGGATAGATCAGGTCGGGATTGCACAGCAGCAGGTGCACCGGCCTGCCGCTATCGAGCCGTCTGAGTATCAGCGTGAGCACCCGGTTCATCCCCTCAACACAGTCGAAGCCTTTCTGGTCGGCGATGATGACCGCCTCGGTGTTGTCGGCATCGACATCGTCCAGTTCGACCACCGTGCCCTGTGCTTCCCGCACATACTGTTTCGAATCCTCGGGGCCCAGCACCGTGCAGGGGCAGCCCGCCATGCCGTGCTCCCTGAAGTAGCCCTTGAGCAGGGTGCCGGAGCTGATGATGCGCTCGGCGGGTATTGCCAGCCGCCACTGCTGCAGTTCTTCTGCCATGGTGGGTGCCAGCCGGCTGGCCGAGTTGGTGAGGATGAAGTAGGGCCGGGCGCTTTTGTTCAGTTCCTCAATCAGCGCCACGGCGCCGGGCAGTGCCCCCGCCTTGTTGATCAGCACGCCGTAGGCATCGAGCAGGAACGCATCGTACTTCTCCAGCACGGCGTCGATGGTGATGGTCGGTGGCAATGAACCCATGGCCGTCCATTATACGGCAGTTGTCCCGGCCGGCCATGCGCGGCGGATCGGCAGGTGGATTAGGGAGGCCCTAGGGGGCCGGATGCTGTTCCATGGCCTGGGCCAGGGGGCGGTACTGCAGGCTGTAGAGCATCTCCAGGTAGCGGCGCGTCTCGGCACGTTCCAGGTTGGAGACATACTTCCAGAAACCGTAGATGCGCGACAGGGTCATGATGCGTTCGGCGTAGCGTTTCCAGGTGTAGCGTGCCTCGACCCGTTTCAGTCCTCCCCGGGACACGCTGTCCCAGTGGTCGGGGGCGGCGGCACACTGCTGGAAAAATTCGGCCATCTTCAGTGCGGCCTGGTCACCGTGGTTGGGATCGATGTGGAAGCCGGAGATACCGTCCTTGATGATCTCCATCGGTCCGCCAAAACAGGTGGCGAAGGTTGGCAGGCCGGAGCTCATCGACTCGATGACGGTCAGGCCGAAGGCCTCGAACAGCGCCGGCTGCACGAAGGCGCCACGGCTGTCTGCGACAAAGCGGTAGAGTTCGCCGGCCAGGTCCTTCTCCAGGTGCATGCCGAGCCAGCGCACCTGGCCATCGAGCCCGTGCCGGCTCATCAGCTCGTGCATGTATTCGATCTGGGCACGCTCCTCGGCATCGTCCGAGCGTGCCGGGTCGACATGTCCCGCGACCACCAGCAGGTTCACCGCCTCGCGCAGTTCGGGTGTATCGGCGTACCAGCTGACCAGGCCGGTGATGTTTTTGATATGGTCCATGCGCGCCATGGTGAACAGCAGCGGCTTGTCGTGCGCTGCCAGCTGGCCGCGGGCCGTCGGGCCGGTCTCACCGTAGACCAGCTCCTGGATCGCCTCGTTCAAATGCGCCATGCGCCGCTCACTACTGGTATAGGGGAAGTAGACATCCGGATCGGCGCCGGGCGAGACGATGTTGAACTTGGGATCGTAGACATCGGTACCGTGTACCACGCGAAACAGCCCGGGCATGGTGAAGGACATGTAGCTTTCGTACTGGCCGAGGCTGTCGTCGGTGCCGGCGATCTCCTGGTAGGTGCTGGTGATGATAAAGTCGGCGGTGTTCATCGCGATCAGATCGGCGGTGAACTGGCAGGAGAAGTGGTACTGCTCCTCGTTGTCCTGCCAGTAGAGATCGGAGTAGAGGTACTTGGTCTTCTCCAGGGCGTGGGCGATGTTGCACTGGGTGACGCCGAGCCGCTGCGACAGCAGCGAGGCGACCAGGTTGCCGTCGGAGTAGTTGCCGATGATCAGATCGGGACGGCCGCCCAGCTCCGCCAGCAGTTCGCGTTCGGCATCCAGTGAAAAACGCTCCAGGTAGGGCCAGATCTCAAAGCGCGAGATCCACTCCGGCATCACCTCGCCCTCGCTGCTGTGGAAGGGGACGCGCAGGATACGTGCATGGCGGGTGCCGGCGACGTGTTCGATATGCTCGTTGCAGGTGCAGCCCTCGGCCTCCGGGATCAGGCGGGTGAGGATGACGATCTGCGGTTCGATGTCCAGGCCCTGTTCCTTCAGCCGGTGGTGCATCTCCTTTTCCATGGCCCTGACCTGATCCAGGATGTAGACCACCTGTCCGCCGGTGTCCGGGCGGCCCAGCACATTGGCCTGGCCGAAATAGCCGTGGGGGGTGATGATGGCCAGGGCGAAGATCATCGGTACCCGTCCCAGGAAGGCCTCCAGGTTGTGCGGCGAGGGGGCCTCCAGGATATCCAGCAGCAGGCGCATGGTGTTACGCGTGCGCTTGACCGTATTGCCCCAGCCCGGTTCGAAGCCGAACTGACGCAGTGTCTGGCTGAGTTCGCTCCAGGGCTCGTCATCGCTCCTGTCACGCAGGAAACGCTCGGCACGGCGCAACGCGTTGCGCAGTTCCTGCACATCGTTGATGGCGTCGTTCAGCATCAGCTGCTGGCCGCGGTACTGGTGCACGCGCAAAAAGGCCAGCAGGTGGCGTTCGGCCTTGCCCAGCTCCTCGAACAGGCGGCTGGAGAGGCGGCGGTTGAGAAATTCGACACCGCGCCCGATCGAGTCGGCCTCGTGCAGTTTGTAGAATTCGCGGGAGAAGGGTTCGAGATCGACCTCCAGCGCCCAGTCGTCGGCAGGCGTGCCGCTGGCCAGGCGTTCCTTGAAACGCAGAAATTCGCTGACCGGGATGCGTTCCAGGTCCATGGTCTCCAGGTGGATGCGCAGGTAGCACCAGCGCGCCACGCGGATGCGCAGGGCGAAGGTGATCCAGGCATGGTCCAGCGCCGACTCCTGGGCAAGGTCGATCACTGCGGCGAGCGGACTGTCGCACAGCGGATCACGGGCATCGGGGTCGCAGACCTGCTGCAGTGCATCGATCAATTCACTGCGCAGCAGAAAGTGGCGCTCCTGGTCGAGCAGGTGGTGAAAAAAACGGTGGGCCTCGTTGCGCCGCGACTTGAGGAAGGCTGCAAGCTCGTTGAACAGTTCGTGTTCGTAATCAGCACTCATGATAAACCCCACTCCTCGATAAAGGGCCGGTAGAACGCCCTGTCCTGCACGGTGGCGCCGCGCCGGGTGACGATAGCCGATGCAAACTGTTGTGCGCGCTCAAGCAGCGTCGCCTGGCTCCAGCCCTGGATCAGCCCCAGCAGCAGCACCGAGGCGAAGGCGTCGCCGGCACCCACGGTATCGACAATAGGCAAATTCCCGTGTGGCGCAACCTCAAACACCTCGCCGCCTACGGTGCAGGCCAGTGCGCCTGCGGCACCGCGGGTGACAAAGATGGAGGAGAGCCTGTACTCCTCCAGCATCTGTTTTGCCTTCGAGGTTAAATCGCCATCACCTTCAATTAAAGCATCCAGCTCCTCGTCGTTCAGCTTGAGCCAGGTGGCGCCCTTTACCAGCGCCAGTACCGAATCGCTCTGCCACCAGGGTGCGCGCAGGTTGACGTCGACAAAAACCGGCCAGCCCTGCTGCCTGAGTTGTTGCAACGCACTATGCGAAATGCGCCCGCGCGCGGCCAGGCTGCCGTGGTAGAGCAGCGGAGCGTTCGGAGTGGGAGGCAGGCACTCGGCATCGATAAAGTCGTAGGCCTGCTCGGCGAGGATCTCGAAGCTGTGACCGTTTTCATCGATCGCGATAGAGACCGTGCCTGTCGGGTGCGCCGAATCGAGCTGCAGTCCCGTGGTGCTCATGTCCCATTCGAGCATGGCCTGGCGGATCTTGCGCCCGAGCGGGTCGTCGCCTATCCGGCTGATAAAGAGGGGGGCGAGCCCGAAGGCCTGCAGGTGCCAGGCAACATTGAACGGCGCACCGCCCAGCACACTCTGACCATCGGGAAAGCAGTCGTACAGCACCTCACCGAAGATGACGGGCCGGCTACTTGCTGTCATGCTCATTGCCCCGTTTCAGCCACGCTGCAGTCTCCGGCAGGTAAT
>JBFEUI010000009.1:0-43937 GCA_041547565.1 Thiohalomonadaceae bacterium | reverse complement strand
CCCCCAGCCGTGGTTTTGCCGCGACACTGGCGGCGGCGACCACAGTGGTGCTTGCCTCGGGCACCGGCCTGCCGATTTCCACCACCCATACCCTGGTGGGCGGTGTGCTGGGTGTAGGGCTGGCGCGGGGCATTGCCGCCCTTAACATGAATGTGGTGAGGACCATTTTCCTCTCCTGGATCGTGACCCTGCCCGCCGGTGCGATCCTGGCGATTATCATCTTCTTTACGTTGAAGGGGATCTTCGGATAGGTCTGCCCATGTCGCTACTCGATTTTGACGTCAAACCGGACCAGTACGCGGTGATGGGCAATCCCATCGCCCACAGCAAGTCACCCGGAATACACGCCATGTTTGCCGAACAGACCGGTCAGCGGCTGGAGTACAGCGCCATCATGGTCGACCTGGGTGGTTTTGACCAGGCGGTGGGCAACTTTCAGGCGAGCGGCGGCAAGGGGTTGAACGTGACGGTGCCCTTCAAGCAGGACGCCTGGCGCCTGGTGGACCGCCGCAGTGAGCGCGCAGAGCGTGCCGGCGCGGTCAATACCATCAAGTTCATGGGTGATGGCAGCCTGTTGGGCGAAAATACCGACGGGGTAGGTCTGGTTCGTGACCTTACGGTGAACCACGGCATCGCCATCGAGGGACAGCGGCTGCTGCTGCTGGGTGCCGGCGGTGCGGTGCGCGGGGTACTCGAGCCGCTGCTGGCTGAACGACCTAAGACACTGGTCATCGCCAACCGCACCGTGGACCGGGCGCGGGTGCTGGCCGATGAGTTTGCTGCGCTTGGCCAGGTCAGCGGCTGTGGCTTCGATGCACTGGCCGGGCAGCAGTTTGACCTGGTGATCAACGGCACCGCAGCCAGTCTGCAGGGGGAACTGCCGCCACTGCCGGACGGGATCCTGGCCGAGGGTGCAGTCTGCTACGACATGATGTATGCGGCGGAGCCGACCGCCTTTATGCAGTGGGCCTTAGAGCGCGGTGCCGCACAGGCGCTGGATGGGTTGGGGATGCTGGTGGAACAGGCGGCGGAGTCCTTTGCCATCTGGCGCGGGGTGCGACCGGAGACCGCGCCAGTGATCAAGGCGGTGCGTGCCGGCCTGAAAGGCTAACCCCGGGCATCAGCCCTTGCGGGCGAAGTTACGATAACCGGCAATGCGTATGTTTTCCTCGGTCGCCGGTGTCTCGTCAAACAGGTCATCGTGCTTTTTCACCACCTCCTTCCTGCGCCGGTCGTGTCCGCGCCGCTCCACACCGTCCCACGGTTGCTGGCGCCAGTTCAGGGCGCGTTTTTCGTTGCTGTAGGAGCGGTGCACGTACTCGCGCACGATCAGGTGGTGGCCCTTGAGCCGGACGTTGTTGAATTTCTTTATGACCTTGAGGGCGTGCTTGTCTGACTTGAAGCTGGCCAGGGCGAAGTGAAAGGTGGAACCGTCTTCATAGTGATTGTCCACCATTTTCAGCTCCATATGCTTGCGGTACGACTTGAGCAGATCCAGCAGGTCCAGCTTGCTGGTGTCGGCTGAGAAGTTGTAGATCATCACTTCCATTTTCTCGTCCCTGTATTAACGACGGTGCTATTCAATAATAGGCGATGGCCTGGGGGGCGCCAAGCCTTCACCCTTGTGTGCGGTAGTGCCGCTGCAGGCGCACATAGTGGCCGGCGGAATAGGCGAACTTTTCGATCTCCGCCTTGTTCAGCGGACGGACCTTTCTCACAGGTGCCCCCATCCACAGATAGCCGCCCTCCAGTACCTTGTGCGGCGGTACCAGGCTGCCGGCACCCAGCAGTACATGCTCCTCCAGGCGAGCCCCGTCGAGTATAGTGGAGCCCATGCCGATAAGGCAGCGGTCGGCAATGGAGCAGCCGTGCAGGGTGACATTGTGGCCCACTGTCACCTCGTCGCCGATGACAAGCGGATGCCCGCCCGGCACCTCGGGGTGGTCGTGGGTGACGTGCAGCACCGAGCCGTCCTGTATGCTGCTGCGCTCACCGATGCGGATGGCGTTGACGTCACCGCGTAGCACCGCCATCGGCCACACCGAGCTTTCATCGCCGATATGGACATCGCCAATCACCGCGGCCTGCGGGTCGATGTAGACCGCTTTTCCCAGCGTTGGGGTGATGCCTTTGTAGTCGCGGATAGTCATATTTTTTCGAGAGAAAAATTACAACATTAAAGACACAAGAACGCACGAAATGGCTGCCATGTTTCTCGTTGCTTGTATCTTTTCACTTGTAACTTGTATCTGTATTTATCTCATCGTCACCAGTTCTTCGGAACTGGTCGGGTGGATGGCGACGGTGTTGTCAAAGTCGCTCTTGGTCGCCCCCATCTTGATGGCCACGGCAAAGCCCTGCAGCATCTCGTCGGCGCCGTGGCCGATGATGTGGCAGCCGACCACCTTCTCCTGGGCACCGACACAAACCAGTTTCATGGCGGTATTGCTCTTGTGCTCGGTCATGGCGTTGTACATGGGGGTGAAGCGGGTCTGGTAGACCTTGACCGCCTCGCCATGCTGTTCACGCGCCTCCTCTTCGGTCAGGCCGACGGTGCCGATCGGTGGGTGGCTGAACATCACGGTGGGGATATTCTCATACTCCAGGCGCCGGTCGGACTGGTTGTTGAACAGGCGATCGCCAAGGCGCCGGGCGGCGGCGATGGCTACCGGGGTCAGCGGTGCGCGGCCGGTGACATCGCCCAGGGCATAGATGCCGTCGACATTGGTATTCTGGAAAAAATCGGCCGGGATATAGCCGTGTTTGTCGTATTTGACGCCGGCGGCGTCGAGGTTCAGGTCAGCGGTGTTGGGTGAGCGACCGATGGCCCAGATCAGGGTGTCGAAGCCGGTCAGCTCGTGGCCGCCCTGGCAGTGCAGGGTCAGGGTACCGTCTTCCATCTTCTCTACACGCTCAACATTGATGTTGGGCAGGATGTTGACCCCCTCGTTGACCATCTCCTCCATCAGCGTATCGCGCAGCATGGCGTCGAAGTTGTTGAGGAAGTGCTGGCGGCGCAGCAGCATGTCCACCTCGCTGCCCAGTGCGCGCAGCAGTCCGGCCAGTTCCACGGCGATGTAGCCGGCACCGACCACCGCCACCCGTTTGGGCTGCTCGGTGAGGGCGAAAAAACCGTCGGAGGTGATGCCGTGCTCTGCGCCCGGGATGCCGGGTACCATGGGCACGCCACCCGGGGAGATGACGATGTGGTCGGCGGTGTACTGCTCGCCGTCAACCTCAACGGTGCGGGCGTTGAGAAAACGCGCCTGACCATGGATGAAGTCGATGTCCGAGTCGTCGAGATAGGAGTGGTACCAGGTGTTGATGCCGTTGATGTAGGCCTCGCGCGCCTTGACCAGCTGGCCCCAGTCGAAGTCGTTGACCATGACATCAAAGCCGTAGCCCTTGGCATCGCGCAGGCTGTGGGCGATGTCTGCGGCGAACCACATCACCTTCTTGGGCACACAGCCGACGTTAACGCAGGTGCCGCCCAGTTTGGACATCTCGATAACAGCAGCCCTTTTACCGTACATGGCCGCGCGTTCGGCGGCGGAGAGCCCGCCGCTACCACCGCCGATGGCGAGAAGATCATAGTGTTTGCTCATAGTAGTGTGACCTGTATTGCGGGGTGGATTGCATCAACCCGAAAAAAATGTTTCGATTGCCGCGGCTTTACCGCCGATAACGAATATCCATAATATTCGCATAATACGCAGAACCGGATAAACAGGAAAAGGCAACGCAGAAGAAAGCAGGCGCTCATGGAACCGATCTATTACCAGTACGTGTTTAGTTTTGCCGACGGCAGGGAAGAGAGCTTTGAGATCCATCTCGATGGCGCCACGCTTGATCCGCTACACCCGTTACCCGACACGTTGCCCGATTGGGCCCGGTTGGAGTTCATGCAGTGCGAGAACTGCCCGCTGCACCCGATCGAGTCCACCTACTGCCCGCAGGCGGGGCGCCTGGCCGACCTGGTGGAACGCATGGAGAATGTGCTCTCTTTCGACGAGGTCGAGGTAAAGGTGGTGCTGGGTGAGCGCGTGGTGACCCGCAGTGCTACGGCACAGGAGGGCATCAGTGCCCTGATGGGGATCATCACCGCCACCAGCGGCTGTCCCCATACCGCGTTTTTCAAGCCGATGGCGCGCTTCCACCTGCCGTTTGCCAATACCGAGGAGACCCTCTACCGGGCGGCCTCCATGTACATGCTGGGGCAGTACTACCGCTGGCAGAGCGACATGTCGGTGGACCTGGACCTCAAGGGCCTGATGAACTTCTACAACGACGTGGCGCAGGTCAACCGCCATATCGCCGACCGGCTGCGGGCGAAGAAGCGGGAGGACAGCATCGTCAACGCGCTGGTATTGCTGGACATGTTTGCCAAGACGGTGCCGGCCATCGAGGAGACCCTGGCGGAACTCAAGCCCCTGTTCAGGCCCTATCTGACCGCCAAACTCATCGATCTTGAGTGAGCCGGGACAGTGATTTAGACCGAATGCAACAAAACATGGAAAAAATTCGGCTTAATACTTGACTTTAATACTATGGATTCATAGACTGTGTTTAACCAGACATTGGTTACACCCCCAAAGTTTAAGGAAGGCGCCCCCGCCTTCCTTTTTTTTTTGGCCAGGGATGGCCTTATGCCGCGGAGCACAGGGAAGTGCAGGAGCGGCGTTGCAGGGATGGCCTTATGCCGCGGAGCACATGGAGGTGCGAGAGCGGTGTTGACCATGGACAACTTTCCACAGAGCCAGATGAGTACATAGGGCGGGCCGTGCCCGCCAATGGTTGGCGCCCATGGGGCGCCCTATATGCTTAACACCGGCTCATCCAGCCGCAGCAGCTGTTCGCGCAGTGTCAGTATCTGCTCTTCCCAGTAGCGCACGGTATTGAACCAGGGAAAGGCCCTTGGGAAGGCCGGGTCATCCCAGCGCCGCGCCAGCCAGGCGGCATAGTGCAGCAGGCGCAGTGCCCGCAACGGCTCGACCAGGTGCAGCTGGCGCGGGTCAAATTCATAGAACTCCTCGTAACCGGCCACCAGCTCGGAGAGCTGCAGGCTCATCTGCCGCCTGTCTCCCGAGAGCAGCATCCACAGGTCCTGTATCGCCGGGCCCATGCGGCAGTCGTCGAGGTCGACAATGTGGGCCCCACTGTCGGTCCACAGGATGTTGCCGGGATGGCAGTCGCCATGCAGCCGTATCTGAGTGAAGTTGCCTGCGCGTTCGAAACCGTTGGCGACTTCTATCAGCACAGTTTCCGATAGATCGGCATATTGCCTCTCGTGCTCCGGTGGCAGGAAGCCGTGCTCCAGCAGGTAGTCGCGTGCCTGCAGGCCGAAGCTCTCGATATCGAGCGTCGGTCGATGGGCAAATGGGCGGCTGGCACCGACCAGGTGCAAGCGACCGATAAAACGCCCCAGTCGCAGCTGGGTGTCGGGCAGCTCCAGTTCCGGCCAGCGTCCACCGCGGCGCGGGTAAATGGCGTAGCGAAAGCCGGCATGTGCTCGCAGGGTGTTGCCGTTTGCGTCGGGCAGGGGGGCAACGACCGGTACCTCGGCCCCGGCCAGTTCGCGGGCAAAGGCGTGCTCCTCCTTGATGGCCGCATCACTCCAGCGCCCGGGACGGTAGAATTTGGCGACCACATAGCTGTCATCGTCCAGTCCGATCTGATAGACACGGTTCTCGTAGCTGTTGAGCGCCAGCAGACGGCCATTGGTCACCCGCCCGCTGGCCTCGATCGCATCGAGTACCACATCGGGTGTCAACCCTTCATAGGGGTGCCGGGGATTATCCGTTGTCGCCATTGCCGTTGCTCTGTTTAAGCCTTATCTATGTGAGTGTAAGCTTGTCGCCCACTAACGATTGCCAGAGGATTGTACCAGTCATGCCCAACCCGTTGCTGGAAATGAACGGTCTGCCGCCGTTTCAGGCTATTCGCCCCGAACACGTGGAACCCGCCATCGATGTGATCCTGAGTGAGAACCGCGAGCGGGTGGAGGCCCTGCTCGATGCCACCGACCGTTACACCTGGGACAACCTCGTCGGTCCCCTGGAGGCGTTGGATGACAGGCTCAACCGTGCCTGGTCGCCGGTCAGCCATATGAACTCGGTGGTCAACAGTGAGGCGCTGCGGCAGGCCTATAATGCCTGTCTGCCCAGGCTGAGCGCCTATGCCACGGACATGGGGCAGAATGAGCGCCTCTATAACGCCTTCCACCAGATTGCCGACGGTGATGAATACCAGTGCATGGACACCGCGCAGCGGAAGGTGATCGACGATACCCTGCGTGATTTTCACCTTGCCGGTGTCGCCCTGCCGTCTGAGCAGAAGGCGCTGTTCAAGGAGAAGAAACAGGCGCTGTCCCGGCTGACCAGCCAGTTCAGCGACAACCTGCTCGATGCCACTAACGCCTGGGAGCTGGTGCTCGAGGATGAATCGCGCCTGGCGGGTCTGCCGGAAAACAGCGTGGCGCTGCTCAGGCAAAACGCCCGGGAGAAGGGGGTGGAGGGCTGGCGGCTGACGCTGGACTTCCCCTGCTACTACGCGGTGATGACCCATGCCGATGACCAGGCACTGCGCCAGACGATGTACGAGGCCTATGCCACCCGTGCCTCGGACCGCGGACCCCATGCGGGGAAATGGGACAACAGTGCGATCATGGAGGAGATACTCAAGCTGCGCCATGAGCTGGCCCAGCTGCTCGGTTTTCAGAGCTATGCCGAACGCTCCCTGAGCACCAAGATGGCCGAGTCGCCACAGCAGGTACTTGATTTTCTGCGCGATCTGGCCGGCCACTCGCTGGCACTGGCGCGGCGCGAGCTGGAGGAGATCCGCGACTTTGCCCGTGAGCACCACAACCAGGATGTGTTGCAGGCCTGGGACATCAGCTACTACGCCGAGAAACTCCGCCGCCACCGGTACAACCTGTCGCAGGAGGACTTGCGGCCCTATTTCCCGGTGCCGCGTGTCGTGGAGGGGATGTTCGAGGTGGTGCGGCGTCTCTACGGCATCCGCATCCGCGAGGTGGAAGGGGTAGAGGTATGGCACGAGGATGTGCGCTTTTACGAGATTATCGACAGTGACGGACAGCAGCGTGGCCGCTTCTATCTCGACCTCTACGCCCGTGCCCACAAGCGTGGTGGCGCCTGGATGGACGAGTGCATCAGTCGGCGCCGCGATGAGCACGGCGAGCTGCAGACACCGGTGGCCTACCTGACCTGCAATTTCACCCCGCCGGTCGGCGATGCCCCGGCCTTGCTGACCCACGATGAGGTGCAGACCCTGTTCCACGAGTTCGGCCATGGCCTGCATCACATGCTGACACGCATCGATTACGCCGCTGTCTCCGGCATCAGCGGAGTGCCGTGGGATGCGGTGGAGTTGCCGAGCCAGTTCATGGAGAACTGGTGCTGGCAGCGCGAGGCGCTGGAGCTGTTCTCTGGCCACTACCGGACCGGCGAGGCGATCCCCGGTGATCTGTTCGACAAGATGGTGGCGGCGAAGAACTTCCAGGCGGGCATGCTGATGGTGCGCCAGCTGGAGTTTTCACTGTTCGACTTCCGCCTGCACCTGGAGTACGACCCGCAACAGGGCGGCCGCATCCAGCAGATACTCGACCAGGTGCGTGACGAGGTGGCGGTGATGCAGCCGCCGGATTACAACCGCTTTCAGCACGGCTTCTCCCACATCTTCGCCGGCGGCTATGCCGCCGGTTACTACAGCTACAAGTGGGCGGAGGTGCTCTCCTCCGATGCCTTCTCCCTGTTCGAGGAGCAGGGCATATTCAGCCGCGAAACCGGCCTGTCGTTCCTGGAAAACGTGCTGGAGCAGGGCGGCAGTCGTGATCCCATGGAGCTTTTTGTCGCCTTCCGTGGGCGCAAACCCACCATCGATGCGCTGTTAAGACATAGCGGGATCACGACATAACGGGTTATGCTTATGAAATGGAACGTGTTTTCCTACATCTTCCCACGATTCGCCTCATCGGTCTGGCACTGTTTGCGAGCCTGCTGATCTTGTCCGAATTTACGGTTTGGCTTGAAGGCGAGCGTCATTACGAACTGCACCGCAGCCAGGTGCTGCAGGATGCCAGCACACTGCGTGCCGAGCTGGAAGGCTATATCAACAGTACGCTGAACCTGACCCAGGGGGTGGTGATCTATGTCGCCAACCATCCCGATCTGAGCCAGTCCGATTTTGAGACCGTGGCGGCCCAGGTGATAGAGGCATCGCCCTATATCCGCAACATCGGCCTGGCCAGGGACAACGTCATCAGTCACATCTATCCCCTGCAGGGCAACGAGGCGGCACTGGGGCTGGATTACCTCAATAACCCGGAGCAGCGCGATGCGGTACTGCGCGCGATTAACAGCAAAAAAACCACTGTTGCCGGCCCGGTGGCGCTGGTGCAGGGCGGCAGCGGATTTATCAGCCGCACCCCAATCTACTCGCCGCGGCTGGGGGAGAGGGGGCGACCTGCCTACTGGGGGCTGGCAAGTGTGGTGCTGCGTGCCGACAAGTTGCTGTTCGTGGTCGATCGCAAGAGCCGTTTGAGCGGTATCGAGTATGCCCTGCGCGGCAGGGATGGCCTGGGCCCCGAGGGGGAGGTGTTTTACGGTGACGGGACAATATTTGAACACAGTCCGATAGTGCTGGATGTAACACTGCCGAAAGGCTCGTGGCAGCTGGCGGCCGTGCCTGCACAGGGGTGGCGCCACTATACACCGCGCGTGCAGTTCTACCGGCTGATGGGCATTCTTCTCGCGCTGCTTATCAGCTATCTGGTCTACTGGTTGCTGCAGCAGCGCCTGCGTATCACAGCACAGGCCTTGCATGATCCGCTGACCGCACTGCCCAACAGGCGCCTGTTCAACGACCGCCTGGATTATGCGATTACCGCGGCGCAACGCAATGGGAAGGGCTTTTCACTGCTCTACATCGACCTTGATGACTTTAAGCCGGTCAATGATCTCTACGGGCACAAGGTGGGGGACCGGGTACTGGTGAAAGTGGCCAACCGCCTGAGGGAGTGTATTCGCGAATCGGATACCCTGGCGCGCATCGGCGGTGATGAGTTCATGCTGATCCTGCCGGAGACAGGCGAGGTGCATAATGCCACCACGGTAGCCAGCAAGGTAATTGAACAACTGCAGCAACCGTTTGGCCTGGGCGATGACGAGGTGAGGATCGGTGCCAGTATCGGCATCAGCCGTTATCCGGATGACGGCAAAGACGCCGATACCCTGATGCGCCATGCCGATCAGGCGATGTATGTGTCCAAGGAGCGGGGCAAGGGCAGCTACAATTTTTATAACAGCGACTGGGTGGTGCTGGAGAGCGGCGCGGATAACAGCGAATAAAAACGGACAGACCAACAATCATGAAATACAAAGACCTGCGCGATTTTATCGAACAGCTTGAGCGTGACGGAGAGCTGAAACGGATTACCACCGAGATCGATCCCAGACTTGAGATGACAGAAATCTGCGACCGCACGCTGCGGGCAGGCGGTCCCGCACTGCTGTTTGAAAACCCGAAAGGCTGTGATGTGCCGGTGCTGGCAAATCTATTCGGCACGCCGGAACGGGTGGCCAGGGGGATGGGCGAGGATTCGGTCGAGGCGCTACGTGAGGTGGGCAAGCTGCTGGCTTACCTGAAAGAACCCGAGCCGCCCAAGGGCGTGAAGGATGCCTTCGACAAACTGCCGGTGTTCAAGCAGGTGCTCAATATGTCGCCCAAGGTGGTGAAGGGGGCACCCTGCCAACAGGTGGTGCTGGAAGGGGAGGAGGTCGACCTGTCCAGGCTGCCGGTGCAGACCTGCTGGCCCGGCGATGCCGGGCCGTTGATCACCTGGGGCCTGGTGGTGACCAGAGGACCGCACAAGGAGCGCCAGAACCTGGGTATCTACCGCCAGCAGGTGGTCGGCAGAAACAAGGTGATCATGCGCTGGTTGTCGCACCGTGGCGGGGCGCTCGATTTTCGGGAGTGGCAACTGCAAAACCCGGGCAAGCCGTTTCCGATTGCCGTTGCGCTGGGCGCTGACCCGGCGACGATACTCGGTGCCGTGACGCCGGTTCCAGACACCCTGTCGGAGTACGGCTTTGCCGGCCTGTTGCGCGGCTCCAAAACCGAGGTGACAAAGTGCATCGGCAGTGAACTGCAGGTACCCGCAGCGGCCGAGTATGTACTCGAGGGCTATCTGTATCCCGAAGATGAGGCCGACGAGGGGCCGTTCGGCGACCACACCGGTTACTACAACGAGGTGGAGCGTTTCCCGGTGTTTACCATCGAACGCATCACGCACCGCAAAAACCCGATTTACCACTCCACCTATACCGGGCGTCCGCCCGATGAACCGGCCGTGTTGGGTGTGGCGCTGAACGAGGTCTTCGTACCGATACTGCAAAAGCAGTTTCCGGAGATTGTGGACTTCTACCTGCCGCCGGAAGGCTGCTCCTACCGCATGGCGGTGGTGAGTATGAAGAAACAGTATCCCGGCCATGCCAAGCGCGTGATGCTGGGTGTCTGGTCATTCCTGCGCCAGTTCATGTATACCAAGTTCGTTATCGTTACCGACGATGATGTCAACGTGCGCGACTGGAATGATGTCATCTGGGCGATGACCACGCGCATGGACCCGGCACGTGATACCACCACCATCGACAACACACCGATCGACTATCTTGATTTCGCCTCGCCGGTGTCGGGGCTGGGTTCGAAGATGGGCTTTGACGCCACCAACAAGTGGCCGGGCGAGACCGAACGCGAGTGGGGCACGCCCATCGTCATGGACGAAGCGGTTAAGCAACGTGTGGACGAGCTCTGGGATGAGTTGAATATTTTCGGTGAGTAGCTGTATAGCGACAGAAAATAACTATAAGGAATGTGCATGCAAATCTGGGTTGATGCCGATGCCTGCCCACGCGTTATCAAGGAGATCCTCTACCGTGCTGCAGAGCGCGCACAGCTCGTGTTGACGCTGGTCGCCAACCAGCCGTTGCAGACACCCCGTTCCTCGTACATCAAGACCATGCGCGTTGAGTCCGGCTTCGATGTGGCCGATAAACGTATCGCCGATGAGGTACAGCGCGGTGACCTGGTGATCACCGCGGATATCCCACTGGCGGCTGCGGTAATTGAAAAGGGAGCGCATGCCCTGAATCCGAGGGGAGAACTGTATACACAGGACAACATCCGCCAGCGTCTGTCGATGCGCAATTTTATGGAAGAGCTGCGAAGCTCGGGCGTCAATACCGGCGGGCCACCTGCAATAAGTCAGAATGATCGCAGATGCTTTGCGAACGAACTGGATCGGATTATAACCAAAATGGCGACTAACAAATGATGAAGTTGACTGCTCGCAATCAGGGTGAATTTTTTCGAGATTCAGCCATCTTGCCTGGTGATGGCTGGAAATAGACAAAGATGAATGGCCATTGCTGTATGGGATATGCGCTCATCGAGCAGGCAGTTGATGTATGCAGGAAATTAACCGAGGCCTGGCAATAGTGGAACTGCTTACACTTAATTCACTCGACGAGTTGCCTTTGGTGCTGTTCAGTGCCATGCAGGATGGTGTAATCGTAACCGATAAAAAGAGTGTCATTATTGATTGCAACCCGGCCTTCCACCTGGGACTCGGTTATGAGAAAAACGAGCTGATAGGCAGATCGGTCGCTTCACTGGATACCCCGGAATTTGCCCCCAGGCTGGCAGAACGGGTCAAGGAGATTGAACAAAAGGGGGTTGTTACGCTGGAGACGGCACACTGCCGCAAAGATGGCAGTGTGATGCCGGTCGAGATCACGGCACACCTTTGCATGATAAAGGGTGAGAAGGCCTTTTTCGGCATTGTCCGCGACATCAGCGAGCGTAAGCTTGCTGAACATGAACTACTGCGGCGACAGGAACAGTTGTCCCAGGCCGAGGCACTGGCGCATATCGGTAACTGGGAGCTGGATCTGGTACAAAACCGTCTTGACTGGTCAGATGAGATCTTCCGTATTTTTGAAATTGACCAGAGCAGGCTTGAACCCTCCTACGAAGGTTTTCTGAACGCGATCCATCCCGATGATCGGGAACTGGTCGATGTCACCTACCACCGTTCCATAGAAAGCGGCGATCCCTACGAGATCACGCATCGGTTACTCATGCAGGACGGACGTATAAAGTGGGTAATCGAAAAAGGGCAGACATTCTACGAGCGGGGCAAGGCAATACGTTCGATAGGAACCGTTCAGGATATTACAAAACGCAAGCAGGCGGAGGATGCCCTGCGAAATAGCGAAGCGCATGTGCGTTCCCTGATTGAAACCCTGCCTGATCTCGTGTGGCTCAAGGACCCGGAGGGGGTATATATAAGCTGTAACCACCGTTTTGAGAGTTTTTTCGGGGCAAAGGAAGCAGAGATAGTCGGCAAGACGGATTACGACTTTGTCAGCAAGGAGTTGGCGGACTTCTTCCGGGAAAATGACCGGTGCGCTATTGAGGCTGGCGGCCCGAGTGTGAACGAGGAGACGATTACCTTTGCCGAAGATGGCCACAGTGAAATGCTGGAGGTGATAAAAACCCCGATGTACGACCCTGAAGGTGATATCGTCGGTGTCCTTGGTATCGCCAGAAATATTACCGAACGAAAGAAGCTTGAAGATAAACTCAAGGAAGGCTTTGAGGTCTACCAGGCGGCAATCAACACGACGACCCTGGGCTTTTGGACGATCGACGGCAAAGGGTGCCTGCGCGATGTTAACGAATCCTATGCGCGTATGTCCGGATACAGCCGTGATGAGCTGCTGGGGATGAGCATACCTGACCTGGAATATCACCAGTCGCCCGAGGAGATAAAGGCAAACATTGAGAAAATCATGCAGACCGGCTATGCCCGCTTTCGCACAGAACATCGCAGGAAGGACGGTTCGGTGCTGCCGGTTGAGGTCGTGACAACATTTTCCCCGATACAGAACGGGCGTTTTTTTGCCTTTATCGAGGATATCTCCGAGCGGGTGGAGCAGGAGCAGCGTCTTGAGTTGGCGTCACGCGTTTTTCACACGATGAACCAGGCGGTTGTCGTGACTGATGCCAGTAACAAAATTATCTCCATCAACCCAATGGTTACGGAAATCACAGGCTATACGCTCGATGAAATCCGCGGCAAGGACCCGAACATATTTGCCTCTGGAAGACATGATCAGGAATTTTATGCTGATATGTGGACGGCACTGAATAGCACCGGACGCTGGGAGGGAGAAATCTGGGACCGGCGCAAGGACGGCGCCGTGTACCCCAAGTGGCTCACGATCAATTGTATCCGCGACCAACACGGTAATGCGATTCAATATGTTTCTGTTTTCTCGGATATTACCGAGCGTAAAAAAACCGAAGAGTTGATCTGGAAGCAGGCCAACTATGATGCGCTTACCGGTCTGGCGAACCGGCTAATGTTCAACAACCGGCTGCAGCAGGAGCTGGCAAACCGTAAGCGGCGCGGCGAAAGGCTGGCAGTTATCTATCTTGACCTGGATGGTTTCAAGGATGTGAACGACACCCTGGGACATGCCGCTGGTGATGAACTGCTGGTGGAGGTTTCCGGGCGGCTTGGAAAACTTGTCAGAAAGACAGATACGGTATCACGCCTTGGCGGGGATGAATTCACGCTGTTGATCACCGACTTTCAGCAGTCGGAACTCATCGGTTCCCTGGCCGAGCAGGTGCTGAATGAAATACAGAAGCCGGTCAATATCCAGGGAAGTCATATACGGATCAGTGCAAGCGTTGGCATTGCCCTCTATCCGGAAGACGGACAATCTCTGGATGAACTAACCAAGCACGCCGATGTCGCCATGTATCAGGCAAAAGCGGCCGGTAAAAATAACTTCAAGTTTTTCCAGCATGATATGAATGCGCGTGCGGTCAAACGTATGGCATTGATACATGACCTGCACAATGCGGTGGAAAACCAGGCATTCCAGCTCTATTACCAGCCAAAAATCCGCCTTGCTGACAGCAGGACAGTCGGCATGGAGGCCCTGATTCGCTGGACCAGGGACGATGGACAGATGGTGCCGCCGGATAGCTTCATTCCCTGCGCCGAGGAAACAGGATTAATTATTCCCGTGGGTCGCTGGGTCCTGACCGAGGCCTGCCGACACACCCGGGAATGGAACAGTCGTTACAATGCCGGCCTGAAGATTGCGGTTAATCTTTCCGCCAGGCAGTTCAGGAGCAAAGGCATTGTTGATGAGGTAATGCATGCCCTGCAAGCGCATGATCTGGAGCCCAGCCTGCTTGAGCTGGAAATTACCGAAAGCATTCTTATGGAAGATGTGGAAGAGGCCATCCAGCTGATGCGGCAGCTACGTGATGCGGGGATCTCCATTGCCATTGATGATTTTGGGACGGGGTACTCATCGCTAAGCTACCTGAAACGCTTCCCAATAAACACATTGAAGATCGATCGATCATTTATTCATGAGCTGACTGAAGATTCCCAGGATGCCGCTATCGTCCGCTCGACCATCAATATGGCGAAAAGCCTCGGACTCGAGGTGGTTGCTGAAGGGGTTGAGAATGAAGAACAATTTAACTTCCTTCAGGAGCATGAGTGCCACAGTTGCCAGGGCTATCATTTTGGCAAACCGATGTCTGCCGACAAGTTCGCAGCATTTCTTGAATCACCTCAAGGTCGCTTAAGCCGGGATGACTAGCAGGCACTGCATGGGGCGACAGGTATGACCCGGAACCACGGTCGCAGTATTACATTTCGTGAAGTACAGTCATTCCGGCAGGGCTGGCTGTGGGCACTGCTGCTGGCCAGCGATGTCGTGGTGGTACTGGTGTTCGGTTACGGCATGATACAGCAGCTGATCCTCGGTGTGCCATGGGGCGATCGGCCGATGTCGGATCTCGCCCTGATGATCGTCGGTCCCTCCCTCATTCTGTTTGTATCCTTGCTGGTCTATCTGTTTGCGATATTGCGCCTGATCACCGAGGTGGCTCAGGATGGCCTGCATCTGCGTTTTTATCCGTTAAGGCGCATGTCCATTCCCTATGCCTCAATCAAAAGCTGCGAGGTCAGAAGCTACCGACCGATACGCGAGTATGGCGGCTGGGGTATCAAGTTCGGGCCCGGCGGACGTGCACTGAATGTCAGCGGTAACCGGGGTGTGCAGCTGGAACTGGAGGGTGAAAAACCACTGTTGATCGGTTCGCAAAAGGCGGAGCAGCTGGCGCTGGCCATCAAGTCGCGGATGAAGTGACACACCCCGTCTCTGCAGACATCAGCAAGCGTACCAGCTTGTCGCCCCCCTGTGACAGCGGACCGTTGTTGTCAATGCGCACCAGGTTGGGGTGCTGCACCCGTTCATACTCTGCTGCGCGGGAGACGCGACGGCTGATCCCCTGGTGGCATTCGCGGCCACGTTCCGCCAGACGTGTTTCGAGAAGCTCGGGTGAGACCTCGATCAGCACCGGTATCAGATCGGGGTAGCGTTGTGCGGCCTGTGGCAGGTAGGCGCGCGATCCGTTCATCACCACATGGCATCCCCTGTCCAGCCAGTCATCGATTTCACGAACGATGCCATAGCGTAAGCCGTGGCTTTCCCAGTGCATGACGAAACGCCCCTGTGCCAGATAGTCGCCGAATTGCGTCTCGCTTAACGGTGTGTGGATTTCACCGCAGCGGCAGGCCGGGCGGGTGATATAACGGCGCACAAAATGAAACCGTGCCTGATCCACCCGCTCCTGGGCGTAGTGCATCAGTGTATCCTTGCCCGCGCCGGAGGCGCCGATAATGTAAAACAAGGTAGCTTTTGTCATAACGGCAGGCCGTGGGGTGATTAGCGTGTGTGGATTGATATCGTTCGGGGACAGGCAGATTCTAGCATGCGGCACCGGCTGTTATATTTGCCTCCCAATAAACCTTTCTGCTAGAAAGGTCATTTAAGCATAAATGGAAGGGGTAAGGTTGATGCGCCGCATCATGCTGCTCAACCCCAAGGGGGGGTGTGGAAAGACTACCCTGGCAACCAACCTGGCGAGTCACTATGCCCTGCAGGGCAAGCCGGTGGTGCTTGCCGATTTTGATGTGCAGGGCAGTAGCATGGACTGGCTGCAGGCCAGGCCGGCCTCCCGCCCCCCGGTACAGGGTATCGCGGTAGGGAAGGAGGAGCTGCTGCTGCCCCACAGCAACGGCGTGATGATTATGGATGCACCGGCCGCCACCCACGGAAAATTGTTGAAACGGCACATCAAGCTGGCGCACACGGTGATTATCCCCGTGTTGCCCTCGCCGATGGATATTCGTGCCGCCACCCGTTTTATAGAGGAGTTGCTGCTGGTGGGGCGTGTGTCGCGCGAGCGCACCCGCATCGCCGTGGTGGCCAACCGGGTGCGCGAACGCACCCTGATTTTTCATGCCTTGCAGCGTTTTCTGGAAAGTCTGGGTATACCGTTTATTGCCACACTGAGAGATACCCAGAACTATATTCATGCCGCGGAACAGGGTCTGGGCATCTTCGAGCTGGCGCCATCGCAGGTGGCCGCCGACCTGCAACAGTGGCGGCCGTTACTCGCGTGGCTGGAGAGCAGAGGCAGTGTGCCGAGGAAGAAAAAGGACAGGCGTTAGGCCCAATGCCCAGGCAAAAAAAACGGCAACGAATCAATGCGCTGCCGTCTTTGAGGAGAGAGGAAAAACAAACCTGGGTCGATCGCTCTTTCGTCCAAGGTTTAACTTAAAACTAGGCAGCGGATGCGGGCCCGTCAAGACGGCCGAATCGGCCTGTGTCAGTGTCTGGCCGCCGCCAGGCCGCTGGCAAGGTCGGGATAGCGCAGCGTGATCTGTAGCTGCTCCAGCATTTTACGGTTATCCATGCGCCGCGATTCCTTAAGGTAGGTGAGCATGGCGGGGCTGAGGTGGTGCCGTGCCTCCTCCATGGTAATGATCGGCGGCCGTTCCAGTCCCAGGGCATCGGCGACGGCAAGAAAGTACTGGGTCATGGTGCCGGGGTGTCCGTCGCTGACGTTGTAGATGGTGTCGCTGCCGCCGCGTTCCATGGCGGCGTGGCAGATGCGGGCCAGGTCGTCGGCATGGATGCGGTTGATATATCCGCACTCCGACTCCATCACTAGAGGGGTCCTGCTGAGGATCTTGTCGACAGGCAGGCGTTCGTGGCTGTAGATACCGCCAACCCTGAGGATAACGACCGCGACCCGGTTTGACTTGCCCCAGGCGCGCAACAGGGCTTCGGCATGCAGACGCCTGCGGGCACGATCGGTTTGCGGGTTAGGACGGGCGGTTTCATCGACCCAGGCACCGCCACGGTCGCCATAGACGCCGCTGGTGCTGATGTAGACAAGCTTGCGCGGGAGCGCGGCAGGGGGAAGCGCTGCCAGAAAGGCCGCCATTCGTGTATCCTCGGCGCCCCGTGCCGGTGGCGGGGCAAAGTAGAAAAGCCGAGTTCCTGCAGTGGGCAGTTGCCCGAGCGTCTCCGGCCGGTCCAGATCGCCTGCAACAGGCGTGATACCCGCATCGCCCAGGGCCTCAGCCGCCGCATCCGAACGGGCCAGTGCCAGGATATGTGCACCGGAGTGGTGCATAATAGCGGCCACACGGTGACCGATGTTGCCACAGCCGACGATAAAGACTGTGTCCGGGGCCTTCCCCGGTTGTACGGTTTGAGTCATAATTCAGAGCTTTTTTGTTGGTTAATTTAGACGACTTTTAAAGGATAACGCATGAGTTTCAAGGTTCAGGTCCAGCCAAGTGGACACGAGTTTACCACCGAGGGCAATGAGTCGATCCTCGATGCCGCACTGCGTCATGGGCTGGCCTTTCCCTACGGCTGTCGCGGAGGTGCCTGTGGGGCCTGCAAGGGCAAGCTGATCTCCGGCGAGATCAGCTACGACGACAACGAGCCGATGGCCATCACCGAGGATGAGATGGCTGACAGGCAGGTGCTGTTCTGTGTGGCGCGGCCGACCAGTGATGTGGTGATGGAGATCAAGGAGGTCGGTGCGGTGGAGGAGATCCCGGTCAAGCGCATCAATGCGAAGGTGGTGCGCATGGGCAGGCTCAATGATGAGGTGATGGATCTGTATCTGGAACTGCCCCCTGAAGAGCGTCTGCAGTTCCTCGCCGGCCAGTACATGGAGTTTGAGATGTCGGACGGGCGTAAGCGGGCCTTCTCCATTGCCAATGCCCCCCACGACGATAAATTCCTGGAGTTTCACATCCGCCATATCAGTGGCGGTGCCTTCACCGACCACGTCTTTTCCGACATGCAAGAGGGTGAGGTGATCCCGATCGAGGGACCGCATGGCAGCTTCTACATGCGTGAGGACTCCGAGCGGCCGATGATCATGGTGGCGACCGGCACCGGATTCGGCCCCATCAAGGGGCTTATCGAGCATGCCATTGCCGAGCAGTCGACTCGACCCATCTACCTGTACTGGGGGGCGCGTGATGAGGACGGTCTCTATCTGGATGAATTGGCACGCGGCTGGGATGCGAAGTACAACAATATCCACTACCGACCGGTGCTGTCGCGGGCCGCTGAAGCATGGAGCGGCCGCCGCGGTTATGTGCAGGAGGCGGTAATGGCCGATTTTGACGATTTGAGCGATTACGAACTCTATGCCTGCGGTCACCCCGACATGGTCTACAGTGCCAAGGATGCCCTGGTCAGCAAGGGGATCTCACCCGACAACTGCTTCTCCGACGCCTTTTCCTGGGCGAAGGACTGACTTCCCCTGCCCGCCCGGTATGCAGGCGTGTTCCGGCCTGCCTGCCGGGCTTGTTATCTATTGATGGCAAGTTTGTGAATGATGGCGGTGTTTTGTTGCCGTTCGATGCTGTTTTACGCAGTTTGCCTATATTCAACCACCAATGTTCATATTACCATGCCGCACGATTGTGTGATGCACGTGTTCCGGGACGGTCGGTATGATTGATGTGATTGTGTTCGCGCTTCCGGATGAAGCGGAGGTGGCCGATTTACAATCCTTTGTAAAAGGGCTTGCAAACAAGGGGATATTCCGTATCAAGGAGATGCGCTATGCCAACGGATCACGGCTGCGCTACGGCCTGATAAGTTTTGAACAGCCCAAGCACGCCACCAAGGCGATCAAAAAATTCAACCAGAAAAAACTGCTGGGCGAGCCTGTTACCGTGCGTCAGTATGTTCACCGCTCATACCAGAATGAACGGCGGGCGCTGAACTGGCGCGATATACCCTGGCGTGGCCCCGATCGGCGTAAAATAGAACGCCGCAAAAATCTGTTGCGGGCCGGCAGTGAGGGGGTGGACAGTCTGTCGGGTATTCTGGCCGTGGAAACGGCCAGAGGCACGGTGCTAAAATCGAGCTGAATATCAGCCCGATATCTTCTTGACCGACCTGTCCGCCTGAACCTTGAAGCGGGTGCACGCATCGCCCACCGTCGCCTCCAGTCCCCTGCGGTAATACTCGGCAGCCGACTCCTCTTCACCCAGCTGTTTAAGCAGGTTGCCCAGCTCGCAGCAGGTCTCCGCGCGGCTCTCGATGCCCAGGCTGGCCTCGAGATAGGAGCGCGCCTTGCCCCATAGTTCATTCTTCAGTGCCAGCCGCCCGAGGGCGAGCAGCAGTTCCGCATTCTGGGCATGTGCCGTGAGCCATGACTCCGCCTGACTGAGCTGTTGCGCCGGTTCGCTGCCGGTGACCTGGCCGTACAGACGCACCAGGGTGACATCGAAGTGCTGCTGCAGTGCTTCGCGCAACACCTGTTCGGCCCGCTGCATCTCACCAAGAGCGAGTAAATGCCGGGCGTAGCAGCCGACCAGCACGGGTTCACGGTGCAGTGCGCGGGGTATCTCATCCCAGTAGGCAGTAAGCCGCTTGTTGTCGCGGGCTTTTCCAGACTGTTCGATACGCTGCTGGTGGACAGTGATTTCAAGCTGTTTCAGCTGCTTGCTGTCGAGCACCTTCTGTTTTTTCAGCTCGGGCAACAGGGCCTGCAGGTCATCCCAGGCGGCCAGTTTTTCATACAGGCGCTTGAGCAGGTAGAGCACGTACTGATGCCGGGGTGCAATGCTGCGCAGGTGCATCAGGGTGGCCAGTGCCTGCTCAAGCTGACCATGGGAAAGCTGTACATCGGCCTGTGTCAGCCCCACAGCCAGTTCGGCATCGGGCATGCTGTGGTGGGCCTCGGAGAGGTAATGATCACGCCGGTTGTCCGCACCCTGTTTCTGTGCTGCGCGTGCGGCGGCAAGGTAGTTCAACAGCGGCAGTTCGCTCTCGTCGGCATATCTGCTCAACGACTTCTCCGCGCTGGACCAGTGCCCCTCAGCCAGTGCCAGCAGCCCGCGTTGGGTGGCGCGGCGGGCACGCAGGCTGCGACGCTTCTGATGCCAGCGTGACAGTCGCTGGGGGAAGGTCCAGGTTCTGAGCAGGGAGCGCAGCAAAACGTCGAACAGCACAAAGGCGGTCAGCAGCACGACGGCAAAGAAGGTGAAACTGGTTTCAACGCTCCAGCCATGGAGGGTGATGAGAACATACCCCGGATCCTGCCGGGCGGCCAGGGCCAGGCCTGCGGCAGCCAACAACACCAGCAGCGAGAGCAGCAGTAGTCTCATGAGGTGCCATCCTGCTGTCGCTGGATGGTGCGCAGCTGGTGCAGTGAGCGGCTGATATCGGGTAGCTCGGGCGTGATGTCTATGGCTGCAAGCCGCTCAACGGTGGCCAGAAAGCTGGCGGTGGCCTCGTCACTGGGCACAAAGTAGGTGTGCAGCCAGTCGGCGCTCTCCTGCAACGCTTCGGTGTAGGTGGTGCGATGTCCTTGCAGCAGTGCAAGGCGGGCCGTTTCGAGTTTCAGCTGCAGGTTCAGGCGCAGAAAGCGTCTTTGATCCGGTGCCATCAGGGGGCGGGTGGCCTCGGCCCCATGGCGAATGGTCACCAGTCCCTTGAGAGACGTCCAGGCGGTGTCGAGAGCCTGTTGCCATGCGGGTGCGGTCTCGACGCTGGCGGTTGCCGTGTTGTCCGTGTCGGGCTTCGGGCTGGAGACCCCCTGCAGTGACAGTGTGTCCACGGCCCTGATCAGCCCGCCAAGTTCCAGCGCCAGACGGGCCTGATCCTGCTGGCCGAAGCGGCGCAGCGCCTGTATCTCCTCGACCAGTTGCTCGCGCACCGGCAGGTACGACGGGTTGGCCAGTACGCTGAGGCGCTGGTCTGCCGCCTCCAGTGCGGAGAGGGCGGTGGCGCTGTCTCGGGTCAGCTGCAGGCGGTGGTTGGCCACCGTGAGCAGGTATTCGATTTCAGCCAGCACCCAGTCATCGCTGTCACGCCCCAACTGTCCATGCAGTGCCTGCAGGGCACTGTCGAGATTGCCGAGTTGGCGCTCGAACTGCTGCTGTCGCTCTGCCAGCTGGCTGCCGCGCTGTTCGCCGGCCTGTTGCTGTGCGGTTAACCGGCGGTTGTTCTCCTCGCGCAGGGTGGCGATGGTAGATTCGAGACCGGCGATGCGCCGTTGCTGGGTATGCTGCAACTGCGTGTATTGTTGCCACAGCCAGTAGCCCGCGGCGGCCGTGGCAACGGCGGCAAGTAAGGCCAGTGTGGCGAGTGCCGTGGCGGCACGGTGTCCGCCCTGTGCAGGCTTGGCCCCGGCGCTGGTTTGCTTCTTTGCCGGGGGCTTCTTTTGCGCCTTTCTGGCCGGCGTGTCGGCAACCTTGTCCGGCGTCTTGTTATCGCCCGTTTCCTTTGTCTTGTCGTCGGCTGTCTCAGTCATGAATGTTCCTTGCTACTGCCTCGAGCAGGGCCTGGTCGCTTGCATTGTCGGCAACCGTCACAGCTTGCCTGAATCCAAGCTCCCGCGCCAGTGCCGCCGTGCGTTGACTGACGACGACGAGGGGGAGGCTGAGCAGTTGCTGCCGGTGTTCGGCTCCGGCCATGCGGTAAAGGTTTTTCAGTCCCTCACTGCTGGTAAGGGTAATGATGTCGATCGGTTGCGGCCAGGGGGGAACGGGCTCGGGCAGGGTGCGCCGATACACCTCCAGGTAGTCGACCTGTGCACCGCGTCGTCTTAGCGTCTGTGCCAACATTTCGCGGCCACCGTCACCGCGCACGATAAGTATCCTTGTGTCCTTTACCCCCTGCAGTGCCGGGTGGGCAAGCAGTGTTTCGCTGTCAAAACGCCCCTGTGGCACGACATCGGGGGGGCGGCCGAGATGGGCCTGGAGTTTATCGGCACTGCCCTTGCCGACGCAGGCGAGTATGAGGCCCGCCGGCAGCGGGCCGCTCTCCTGCATGAAATCCAGGCCATAGGCGACGGCGTTGGGACTGACAAAGATGGCGATATGGTAGTGTCCGAGCCGTTTTACCGTATCGCGTACGGCGTGTGGTGACTGTGGGCCGGCAATGGCCAGTACCGGATAGGCAACGGCCTTTCCGCCTGCCTGTGCGATCAGTTCACACAGCGGGCCGGCCTGATGGGCGGGGCGGGTAACGAGGACCCGCGCGCCATCAAGAGCTGGCATAGACCTCGGCGAGGATCTCGTCGGCGCCGCGGGCAAGCAGGTCTTCGCCCAGCGCGGTGCCCAGCTCCTCGGCATTTTCCGGGTAGCCGCTGACATTGCCACGCACGATGCGTTTGCCGTCGACACTGCCGACCAGGCCCTGCAGTACGATCACGCCGTGATCCAGTTCGGCATAGCCGGCGATCGGGACCTGGCAACCGCCCTCGAGGGTGCGGTTCATGGCGCGCTCGGCCAGCACGCGGGCCTGTGTCCTGGGGTCGTTCAGCGGCGCTAGCAGCAGGTTGACCTCATCGTCATCGGCGCGGGTCTCGATGCCGACCGCGCCCTGGCCGACGGCGGGCAGGATGATATCGATGTCGAGGGTCTGCGTGATACGCTCGCCCAGCTCCAGGCGCTTGAGACCGGCGCTGGCGAGGATAATGGCGTCGTACTCCCCGTCATCGAGTTTGCGCAGTCTTGTCTGGACGTTGCCGCGCAGGAACTTGATGGTCAGATCGGGCCGCTTCATAAGCAGCTGGGCCTGACGGCGCAGACTGGAGGTGCCGACCACGGCGCCCTGCGGCAACTCGTCAAAGTTGCTGCAGCTGTTGGAGACAAAGGCGTCACGCGGGTCTTCTCGGGGGCAGATGACCGGCAGGTGCAGACCCTCGGGCAGTTCCATCGGCACATCTTTCATCGAGTGGACGGCGATGTCGGCACTGCCGCGCAGCATGCCCTCCTCCAGCTCCTTGACGAACAGTCCCTTGCCGCCGATCTTGGCCAAGGGGGTGTCGAGAATCTTGTCGCCCTGGGATTTCATCTTGACCAGTTCCACCTCCAGGCCGGGGTGGGCGTTTTTCAGGGCCGTGGCGACATACTCCGCCTGCCACAGGGCAAGCAGGCTTTCGCGGGTGGCGATGCGGATTGTTTTGGTACTCATGGCGTCTCTTGTTATTGCCGCTGGTGCGGATTGGCGAACCGTAATCGCGTTGTCGGGTCTAATTTCGCATATAATTCGCACATCATACCATTAATGTTGTCATGCCTCTTCCCCTGCCGAGCTGCCGGAATCAGGGGTGTGTGAGTAGAAGGAGTCCGAATGTTGTTGCGCATGATCCTGCTGGTCCTGGTGCTGCTGCACGGCAGTGGCGTGCTGTGGGCCGGGGAGGCGGAGCCAATCACGATCAGGCAGGTCACCGACCTGCGCGACGAGGCGCGCCAGGCCGCGCACGGGGGATTGCCGATTTTGCTCATGTTTTCGGCCGACCACTGCCCGTTCTGCCATACCGTGGAGGATGATTTCCTCGAACCGATGGTGCGCAGCGGCGACTACGAGCAGAAGGTACTGATACGTAAAATCGACCTGGACAGTATCGAGGCGATCAGGGACTTTAACGGCGACAGCATCGAGCCGGGCGAACTGGCCCGCCGCTACGAGATTTACGTGACACCGACCCTGGTCTATATCGATTCTCGCGGGCGGCAGCTGGCCGGGAAGATGGTGGGGCTGATGACCCCCGATTTCTACGGCGGCTACATCGATGAGGCGATCGACACGGCGCTTGCGCGGCTACGCCGCAATCGCCCTGAGACGCCCTAGGCCTTCTCCTTCAGGTAGCGCCGCACCTCGGCGACATGGCGTCGGCTGATCTCGGGCCGCCTGTCACTGCCTTCGAGCACGGCCTGGTAGCCGCCGCGGCTGTCGCGCTCCATGCCCACGATTGCCCGGGTGGCGATGAGAGTGCTGCGGTGGATGCGTAAAAACTGCCCGCCAAACTCCTCCTCCAGCGATTTGAGTGAATCCTCCAGCAGCGCCTCACCCCCGGTGGAATAGGCGGTGACATACTTCTGATCGGCCTGAAACAGGATCACCTCCTCGACCGGGATCAGATGGATATTGCCGTGGTGACGGGTCATCAGGTGGCTGCGCACGGACTCCCGTGAGACGTTCAGACCCTGCAGCTGGGATGTGCTCAGGCGGCGGGCACGCCCCAGTGCGCTCGCAAGCCGTTCCCTGCGCACGGGCTTCATCAGGTAGTCCACCGCCTCGACCTCGAAGGCCTCGAGGGCATGTTCGCTATAGGCGGTAGTGAAAATAATGGCGGGTGGCCGGGGCAGGCGGGAGAGGTGGCGTGCGGTCTCCAGTCCGTCCATTCCGGGCATGCGTATATCGAGCAGCACCACATCGGGCTGGTGCTGCTGGATACGTTGCAATGCCGTCTTGCCATCGGATGCGCTGTCGACCAGTTCAGTGTCAGGCAGGTCGCAGAGCAGCTGCGCCAGGCGCTCGCGTGCCGGGGCCTCGTCATCGACAACGATTACCTTCATGCTGTTTCCTCCCGCAGCGGAAGGCTGATGCTTACCGTATAGGTCGTGTCGTTCTCTTCGATGTGCAGTGTGGCCCGCTCAGCAAAGCGTGCGCTAAGCCGTTGGCGGATGTTGTCCAGTGCCATGCGATTGCCCGGATGGTGGATATGCTGGCTGCTCGGACCGACAGGATTGCTGATGTGCAGCGCCAGCCGGCCGTCGTTTTGCTCGCCACGTATGGTGATGGTGCCGCCGCCGGGCAGGGGTTCGATACCGTGATAGACGGCATTTTCGACCAGCGGCTGCAGGGTCAGGGGCGGTATCGGTGTCAGCAGGTCGATGCCGCCTATCTGCCACTCCAGCGATAGCCTGTCGCCGAGGCGCAGCTGTTCCATGTGCAAATAGCGCCGGGTGAGAAACAGTTCATCTTCCAGAGGCACCATGTTCTGGTCGGCGCGCAGGCTGGCGCGAAACAGGTCGGCCAGATCCTCAACGGCCTCTTCCGCCGCCTGCGGTTGTGCCCGGATCAGGCTGGCGATGGTATTCATGCTGTTGAATAGGAAGTGGGGCCGGATACGTGCCTGCAGGGCCTGTATGCGTGCCTCGCTCTCGGCCTCCATGCGCCGCCGCCACTGGTAGTGGACGTAAAAATAACGCAGTGCAAGCGCGGTGACGATGGCGCCGATGGCCATATTGCGCAGCAGGTAGTTGAGGTGGTCGGCGTGAATCCCCGGGAGCAGCCTGTAGCTGATTTCACTGAGCAACAGAACCACGAGCAGCAGCAGAAGATAACTGAGCAGGCCCGCCTCGATGTTGCTGCGCCGACACAGCATTCGTCTCGAAAGGCACAGCAGTGCGGCGCTGGACAGCCCGGCCCACTGCATGAACAGCGAGGTCAGTGCCAGGTCGGACCAGAGGTTGCCGGGGTTGCGCGAGAGGGTGAGGATGATGGCAAACAGCTCCGACAGCACCACCACGGCAAAGACCGTGTTCAGGCCGCAAAAGTTGGGCAGGAATAACCGGTCGCAATGCTTCGCGTTGTCCGTCCTTGTATTCATGCCTACATAATAACCCCTCCTGAGATTTCGTGACGAGACAGGGGCGCCAGGCGGTAGGGGAAACAGGACAAGCGGTGAATGTCCGGTCAGGGAGGTGAAAGAAGTGTGGAGTTGGCGAATAGGTGAATGGGTGAATAGAAAAGATACAATGGTCGTCACTCACCCACTCACCCACCCACTTACCCATTCACCCGTTATTACGGTATACACTGCAGATCGGCTATACTGCGCGAAATTTCATGGCAACACAGCATCTAATCATGAGCAACGAGAAAACCGTCGAAAAACCCTGGACCGGTCGCTTCAGCGAGCCGACCGATGCCTTTGTCGAGGCCTTTGGCGCCTCGGTCGGTTTTGACCAGCGCATGTACCGTCAGGACATTGCCGGTTCCATCGCGCATGCAAAGATGCTTGCCCATGTCGGCGTGCTGAGCGAGCAGGAGCGCGAGGCGATTATCCGGGGGCTTGGCGAGATAGAGGCCGAGATCGAGCGCGGTGAGTTCAACTGGTCGATCGCGCTGGAAGATGTGCATATGAATATCGAGCGTCGTCTGACCGACAAGATCGGCGATGCGGGGAAAAAACTGCACACCGGCCGTTCGCGCAACGACCAGGTGGCCACCGATGTGCGGCTTTACCTGCGCGATGAGATCGATTCTATCGCCCCCGAGTTGCTGCGCCTGCAGGCGGCACTGATCGATCTGGCCGAGCGCGAGGCCGAGACCATCATGCCGGGCTTTACCCACCTGCAGACGGCGCAACCGATCACCTTCGGCCACCACATGCTGGCGTGGAACGAGATGCTGCAGCGTGACCGCGAGCGGCTGGCCGACTGCCGCAGGCGGGTCAATACCATGCCGCTCGGCTCCGCCGCGCTGGCCGGCACCACCTACCCCATCGACCGGGAGTTTACCGCGCGCGAACTGGGCTTTGAGCGCATCAGCGGGAATTCGCTCGACGGTGTCTCGGACCGCGATTTCGCCATTGAATTCATAAGCTGGGCATCGCTACTGATGATGCACCTGTCACGCTTTTCCGAGGAGCTGGTGCTGTGGAGCTCGGCCCAGTTCGACTGGGTGGACCTGGGTGATGCCTTCTGTACCGGCTCGTCCATCATGCCGCAAAAGAAAAATCCCGATGTGCCGGAACTGGTGCGTGGCAAGAGCGGCCGCGTGCTGGGTCATCTCAACAGCCTGCTGGTGCTGATGAAAGGACAGCCGCTGGCCTACAACAAGGATAACCAGGAGGACAAGGAGCCGCTGTTCGATACCATCGATACCGTCAAGGGCTGTTTGAAGGTCTATGCGGACATGATGGCGCAGATCACCCTGAATCCGGAGGCGATGCGCGAGGCGGCGCGCCGCGGCTTTTCCACGGCGACGGACCTGGCCGACTATCTGGTGCGCAAGGGCGTGCCATTTCGCGATGCCCACGAGGTTGTCGGCAAGGCGGTGGCGCTGGGCGTGGAGACCGGGCGGGACCTTGCCGAAATGGCACTCGGCGAGCTGCAACAGTTCAGCGGGGTGATTGCCGAGGATGTCTTCGAGGTACTTACCCTGGAAGGTTCGGTTGCCGCACGTAATCACCTGGGTGGTACCGCGCCGGTGCAGGTGACGGCGGCGGCGAAGCGGGCCAGGGAGTGCCTTAAGGCGCCTTAACGGGTTTTTATCAGCTGCACAGCGGTGTAAAACGTAATGGCCGTCAAACCGCTCGACTGGCAAGGCTGCAAAACGGCCTTTATTGATGACGGATTTCTGCGCCAGATTGTGGTTGCAGGCACTACCCTCGCAGACTGGCAGCGCTACACGCGGTTCCTGCGCAGGACAGAGGCCGTATTGCGTCTTGTCGTGGACGGCAAAGAGCAGGCGCTCCCGCCCCGTCTGGATGAAGGACTGTTTCTGCCGGCACACAACAGCGTGTTGATTATCGGGCTGGCCGATATTGAGCTAATCTGTACCCTCTCCAGCCGTGATACCCTGCGTATCGACCTCCATCCCGGGGATATTCGTAACGACAACGACCTGCGACTGGTGTTTCGCATCATGTCGACACTGGGACGGCGTTTACGAAAGCCGGTGGTGCTTGTGCATGAAAAGGACAAAAACCGCCTATTTTCGTTATGCCCATGGCGAAGGGCTCAGCATGCTGCTGGATGAAAACGGCCTGCTGGCCTGAGCCGGCTACCTGAATTAACACAACCGTTCATGAGTAGACAAAAGACAGAACGATGACGAATGCAGATCGCCGTGATGCGTTTCGAGTACTGGCCAAAACGCTCGATAAGATCGATGTTGAGGCCTACGCGGCCTGTGGTCAGGATCCGCTTGAGCCGGTAATCGGCAGGGGCGAGAAAAACAGCCGCATCGCATTTTTCGGCCGTGACCCCGGGCGGGATGAGGTACGGCATCAGATGCCGTTTATCGGGGCGGGAGGACAGAAGGTGCGGGCGGCCGTCTATCAACACCTTTACGCTGATGAGATGCCCGATTTTGACGCCTCGGTCGAGGTCGGAAAATATTTTTTCTGGGCCAATACCGTGCCTTACAAACCGGTCGGCAACAAGGCCTGGTCAATGAAGGTGAAAAAGCAGTTTCAGCCGTTGATGGCCGACCTGCTGATCAACGGCTGGAAGGGGTGTGAAATCATCACCCTGGGGCGCGAGGCCTTTCTCTGGTTCGGCATCAATCAGGAGAAGTGCACCAGGGACAAACTGGAGCAGTTCTGGTCACGCCCGGATCGGTTTGAAAGCTGTTGCGAGATTGAGCTTGGCGCGCCGGATGGTCGGCTGCGCGCTCTGCGCCTGCTTCCCCTGCCCCACCCCTCTCCGCTGAATGCCACCTGGTACAAGCGCTTTCCAGACCTGTTAAGACGCAGACTGGAGGCACTAGGGGTCTCGCTCGAGAACTGGCGACAGTAGCGGAGCGGTTCCATGGATGCATCGCTGGAAATCGTGCTGGCCGACTATCAGGAGCCGCTGCATGCACAGGCCGTTGTGCAGCTGATGGAGCACTATGCCCGGGATCCCATGGGAGGGGGAGCGCCGTTGTCGGAGTTCGCCAGGCGCAACATGGTGCAGACACTGGAGAGTTTTCCTACCGCCTTTAGCCTGCTGGCATTTGTCCAGGGACGGGCTGTCGGTCTGGCAAACTGTATTGAATCGCTCTCCACCTTTGCCTGCAGGCCGCTGGTCAATGTCCACGACCTGGTGGTACTGGAGCCGTACCGCGGCATGGGTACCGGTGTACAGTTGCTGCGCGGGGTGGAGCGGGAAGCCCGGGCACGGGGATGCTGCAAGTTGACCCTGGAGGTGCTGGAGGGCAATGTCCGGGCCAAGGTGCTTTACCGCAAGTTTGGTTTCCAGGCCTACAGGCTCGACCCGGCCATGGGCCAGGCCCTGTTTCTGGAAAAGGCGCTTTGAGCAGGCAGGGCACGATGCCGTGCCCTGCCAGTTGAGATGCCTAGCGTGCGACGGAGTAGAGCCGTATTAGTGCGATTTGCACCTCGCCCGACTTGCCGCGTATCTTCCGCAGCCCCTCGCTGGCCTTATGACCTTCCCCGTTCTGAACGTTATTCAGCACTTCGCCCGCGGTGAGATGGAACTCGGCGTGTTTGCGCTTCAGTTCGTCGTACTCGGAGAGGTTGCTGAAGTTCTGTTTGGCATGGCCGTGAATCCAGTGGCCCAGGGCACAGTGACAGTCGGCGGCCACCGTGCCCACCTCCAGCGTCTCGTTGCTGGTGCCGTTGAGGATGGCCTCGAGCCGGTGCGTCCACTGGGTGTGTGCATCGAGCGCATCCTTCATATTCAGGCCCTGAAACTCCTCTTCACCCGCACCAAAGGTGAGGGGTTGGTTGATGAGGTCAGCGGTGTTGCCGCCGTGGGTAACGGTTTTTAGCCAGGAGAGAATGCTCATTGGTGTGCCCCCTTGTGAAGTATGTTTTTATTGTGTTGCACAGATATGGTTGTTATAAAAATCTGTCCCACACTACGCTGTGCGCCCACTGTCCCCATCTGCAGGTCTACAGAGTTCGGCAATTTAGACTAGGTATAATGCCTAATCTATTGGCCTACAAATATTAGGGATTATTAATCAGTTCTGAGCGGCTGTCAAAAGGGACAAATCACCCTTTTTCAGCGACCAGCAAGGCCGCATTGCGCAAGCCGGTTCGGGTATCGCCGGCCCGTCCCTCCTCGCGGTAGGCGCGTAGCGTCAAGCCTCCGGAAAATCCCAGCATTTCATTGCTTTTTAGCAGAAATTCAGGGTTGTTCGGCCCTGTATTACCGATTTTATCCAGGGTGTGAGTCTGGTAGTAAAGCAGTCCGCCGGGTTTGAGGGCGTCGATCAGCGCCGGCAGGGAGGGGCGATGGAGGAAATAGCTGACCACAATGATATCAAAGCTCAGCGGCGCGGGAGGATCGCGGGTGATGTCACGGACCGCGGTGTGGAGGGGGATGGCGTGTTGCCTGGCGTATTGAGTCAGTTTCTCGATGGCTACGGGCGAGATATCCCAGGCCGCCACTTCAAGGCCGCGCGCGGCAAGAAACAGCGCGTTGGCACCGAGCCCGCAGGCCGCATCCAGCGCCCGGCCATGCTCGGGAAGCAGGTGGGCGTATTCGGTGAGCACCTCACATGGCCGTCGTCCCTCGACCTCGCGCTCAAGATAGCGGGCATCCCATTTTTGTTGAGTGATGTCGGGGCTCATTACTCAGATAACAGATCTCTTGTACCAGGGGCAAGTGTATACAGGTGAATGGGTGAGTGGGTGAATAGGAGGCAATAGTATTTTTGTCTCTCCCCCACTATTTTCGCCAAAACGCGGGGGTGAGCAAAACCAGCAGTGTGAAGATCTCCAGCCGCCCCATCAGCATGGCGAAGCACAGCAGCCACTTGTCGATATCGGTGATGGCCGAATAGTTCAGCCCCACATCGCCCAGTCCCGGTCCGAGATTGTTCATGCAGGCGGCCACCGCGGAAAAGGCGGTGACCTGGTCCAGTCCGCTCTGCATCAACAGCAGCAGCAGGATGCTGAAGACGGCCACGTAGGTGGCGAAAAATCCCCATACCGAATCGATCACCCGGTCGGGCATGGGTTTGTGGCCGATCTTGATCGGAATCATCGCATTGGGGTGGATCAGGCGGCTGATCTCGCGCATGCCCTGTTTGAGCAGCAGCAGAAAGCGTATTACCTTGATGCCGCCGCCGGTGGAACCGGCACAGCCGCCGACGAAACTGGTAAACAGCAGCATCACCGGCAGGAATGAGGGCCAGAGCGAGTAGTCGCTGGTGGTGAAGCCGGTGGTGGTGCCGATGGAGACCACCTGGAAGATACCGGTGAGCGCGGCGCGGGAGGGATCGGCAAAAAAACCACTGAAATAGAGGTAGGCCGAGGTAATCACCCCGATCACGGCGATAAGCTTCAAATAGGTACGAAACTCCTCGTCAAGAAAGTAGGTTTTCACGTTGCGACTGCGCCAGGCGAGAAAGTGGAGTGCGAAATTGATGCCCGAGAGCAGCATGAAGACGATGGCGATCACTTCAATCACGGGCTTGTCATTGAAATGGCCCATGCTGGCGTCATGGGTCGAGAAACCGCCGATGGCAACGGTGGAGAAGCTGTGACCGATGGCGTCAAACAGGCTCATTCCCGCCAGCCAGTAGGCCAGGGCACAGGCGAGGGTCAGCCACAGGTAGATGTACCACAGCGCCTTGGCGGTTTCGGTTATGCGCGGGGTGAGCTTGTTGTCCTTCATCGGCCCCGGTGTTTCGGCGCGGTACAGTTGCATGCCGCCGATGCCCAGCATCGGCAGGATGGCGACCGCCAGTACGATGATGCCCATGCCCCCCAGCCACTGCAGCTGCTGGCGGTAGTAGAGGATCGAGGGCGGCAGGTGATCGAGCCCCACGATGACCGTGGCGCCGGTGGTGGTCAGACCGGAGATCGACTCGAACACCGCGTCGGCGATCGACATCTCCATGCCTTCGGTGAGCAGGAAGGGCAGGGCACCGAACAGTCCCAGTACCGTCCAGAACATCACCACCACGACAAAGCCGTCGCGCAGGCGCAACTCCTTGCGTACCCGGCGCACCGGGAACCAGAACAGCAGGCCGGTGGCGATGGTCAGCCCGAAGGCGAGCAGGAAGGGGGCCTGAATGCCGTCACCACTGATAAGCGAGACCGCTACCGGCGGCAGCATGGTGGTGCTGAACAGCATCAGCAGCAGGCCAAGGATACGTTGGACGACGGTTAATTGCATGGCTACCTAGAGGAAGGTCACGGCCACCTGGAACAGGGCCTCGACCTCGGGGAGGCGCTTCTTGTCCACCACAAACATGATGACGTGGTCTTCAGGTTCGATAACGGTGTCGTGATGGGCGATGACCACCTGGTCGCCGCGCACGATGGCGCCGATGGTGGTCCCGGCGGGCAGCTTGATCTCATCGACCATGCGTCCGACCACCTTTGAGGAGGTCGGGTCACCGTGGGCGATCGCCTCGATCGCCTCGGCGGCCCCGCGGCGCAGTGAGTGAACCATCACCACATCGCCGCGACGGATGTGTGCCAGCAGGCTGCCGATGGTGGCCTGCTGCGGTGAGATGGCGATATCGATGTCGCCACTTTCGACCAGGTCGACATAGGCGGCGCGGTTGATCAGCGACAGTACCTTGCGCGCCCCCAGCCGCTTGGCCAGCATGGCGGAGAGGATGTTGGCCTCGTCGTCGTTGGTCAGCGCACAGAAGATATCGCTGTTTTCGATGTTCTCCTCCAGCAACAGCTCCTCGTCCGCGGCATCGCCGTGCAGCACGATGGTTTTTCCCAGCTCTTCGGAGATCTGCCGCGCCCGCTCGGCATTGTGGTCGATCAGCTTGACCTGGTAGTTGCTCTCCAGCGCCTGGGCCAGGCGCTTGCCGATATTGCCGCCCCCGGCGATGATGACCCGCTTGCAGGGCTTCTCCAGCTTGCGCAGCTCGCCCATCACGGCCAGGATGTTTCTCTTGGCGGCAATGAAGAAGACCTCGTCGTCGGCCTCGATAACGGTGGTACCCTCCGGGTGGATGGCGCGGCCGCGGCGATAGATGGCTGCAACGCGCGTATCGATCGAGGGCATGTGTTCGCGCAGGGTACGCAACTCGTGGCCGACCAGCGGACCGCCGTAGTAGGCCTTGACCGCCACCAGCTGTACCCGGCCCTCGGCGAAATCGAGCACCTGCAGCGCACCCGGGTGTTCGATAAGGCGGAAGATGTAGTCGGTGACCAGCTGTTCCGGGCTGATCAGCACATCGATGGGCATCGACTCGGGGGTAAACAGCTCCGGGTGCAGCAGGTATTTCTGTGAACGAACCCGCGCAATCTTGGTGGGTGTGGAGAAGAGGGTAGAGGCGACCTGACAGGCGACCATGTTGGTCTCATCGGAGTTGGTGACGGCGATGATCATGTCGGCATCCTCGGCCCCGGCGCGGTAGAGCACGTCGGGGTGGGAGGCCTGACCGTTGATGGTGCGCAGGTCAAGGCGATCCTGCAGGCCCTGCAGCAGCCCGTTGTCGACATCGACAATGGTAATGTCGTTCGCTTCACTGGCCAGATGGTGTGCCAGCGAGGAGCCGACCTGACCTGCACCCAGGATGATGATTTTCATTGTCGTTGATTCGTAACAGTCACCTAGTGTGGCGCATTGTACGCCTCTATTCGTGAAACGTGAAAGGTGAAACGAATAGAGGGCGTCCCATGGGCGCCTTACCACCATCTGGATGGCGGGCACGGCCCGCCCTATGTGTCGTATTAAAGATGAACGTAAAATCCATAATGTGCGACCGCCATGGATGGCGGAAGTGCTGGCAACGCAGGAGCAGTTGCCAGTGAGGCGTTAAACGAGAAGGTTGATGTGCTCGGTTGTCGGGCGACAATTTTGTTCACGCTTCACGGCCTTTTACCGCCTTGGGATCGAGTTCAAGTGCGCGCAGTTTGCGGTAGAGGTGGGTGCGCTCGACGCCGGCATGCTGCGCCACCTTGTTCACGCTGCCCTCGTATTTTCTCAGCAGCTGTTCAAAATAGTGTCGTTCAAACTGTTCCCGTGCCTGGCGCAGCGGCAGCTCCAGCCCCAGCGGTTCACCCACGCCGGTGGCGGCGTCCGACTCACTGCGGCTGAGTGCCAGGGCAACCTCCTCGGCGTCGATTTCGCTGCCGGTGCCGACAATGAGCAGTCGCTGCACCATGTTTTTCAGTTCGCGGACATTGCCTGGCCAGGGGTAGTTGCGCAGCTGGTTTTTTGCCGCCACCGTGATGCTGCGATAAGGCAGGCGCTCCTGGCTGACGAAGTAGTCCACATAAAAATCGAGAATGTCCGGGACGTCTTCGTTGTGTTCGCGCAGCGGGGGCAGGGTGATTGGCAGTACATTCAGGTGATAGTAGAGGTCGTTGCGGAACTGGCCCTGCTTGACCTGCTGCTCCAGGTCATAGTGGGTCGCTGCAATGATGCGGATATCGATGTGCACCGGTTCACTGCCGCCCACACGCAGGTAATGGCCATGCTCCAGCGCCCCGAACAGCCGTGCCTGCAGCGTGGCATCCATGTCGCCGATGTCATCCAGGTAGAGGGTGCCGCCGTTGGCCTGCTCCAGCAGTCCGAAGTGGATCGCATCGCCCTCCTCACTGCCGAACAGCTCCGCTGCGGGATTCTCACCGAGCAGTGAGGCGATACCGACATCGATAAACGGTCCTTCGCGCCTGCCACTGAGACTGTGCAGGTAATGGGCGAACAGCCCCTTGCCTGTCCCCGGTTCGCCGTTTATCAGCACACTGGAGTCATGCTGGGCGATACGGCGTATCTGCTCACGCAATTCGCGCATGGTGGTGCTGTGGCCGACAGGCTCCGTTGCCGGCTGGACGTGACGGCGCAGGCCGACGTTTTCGCGATAGAGGTTGTAGGCCTCCAGGGCGCGCTGGGTGGTCAGCAGCAGCTTGGCCAGTGACAGCGGTTTTTCGATGAAGTCATAGGCGCCGAGGCGGGTGGCCTCGACGGCCGTCTCGACGGTACCGTGGCCGGACATCATGATCACCGGGCAGGAGAGCGGCCCCTCCTCGGACCATTCCTTGAGCAGTGAGATACCGTCGATATCCGGCATCCAGATATCGAGCAGGATCAGATCGGGACGTCGGCTGCGGCGGATGGTGCGCGCCGCCGCGCCGTCCTCGGCGATATCGACGCTGTAGCCTTCATCCTCGAGTATCTCCTTGAGCAACGAGCGGATGTCCGGCTCGTCGTCGATGACCAGAATATGTGCCTTGCTCATGCGGTGATTTCCCCCGCCAGCCGTGCGCTGTGCATTGTCATCATCGTCTCTGTATTATCCGTGTTGTTATTCGGTACCGCTGCGCACCGGCAGTTTCAGTGTGATGCAGGCGCCGCCCTGTGCCAGGTTCTCTGCCGTCAGCACGCCGCCATGTTCCTCGACGATCTTCTTGACGATGGCCAGGCCGAGGCCGGTGCCACGTGTCTTGGTCGTGACATAAGGCTCGAACAGTTGGCCCAGCAGTTCATCGGGGATACCGGGACCATTGTCGCGGACGCTGAGTTCGACGTAGCGGCACGCCTCCTCATGGGCACAGCGGGTCATGACTGAAATGGTAACATCTTGCTGCTCGGCTGCGGCCTCCTGGGCGTTTTTCAGCAAATTGTGGAGCAATTGACGCAAACGTCCGTCATCGGCCTCGATTTTCGGCATTTGCGGGTCAAGGCTGGTCTCGATGCGGGTAGCGCTGCTGCCGCGGTAGAGATCCAGCACCTCGTTGATCACGGTATTCAGCTGCAGCGGTGTCTGCTCCAGTTTTGGCGGTCGGGCGTAATCGGAGAAGGCCTTGACCATCTCCTTCATAGCCTCGACCTGCTGCACGATGGTGTGGGTGGCGCGGTCCAGTACCTCGGCGTCCCCGGGTGGCAAGGCCTGAAGATACTTGTGACGCAGGCGTTCCGCCGAAAGCTGAATGGGTGTGAGCGGATTTTTGATCTCGTGTGCCAGGCGCCGCGCGACCTCGCCCCAGGCCGCATCGCGCTGTGCCTGGATCAGGGCGGTCACATCGTCAAACACGATGACGTGTCCGCCGGGCTGTTCTTCGCTGCCTGGCAGGGAAGAGCCGCGGCACATCAGTACCTGTCGCCCGGTGTGGCCGAACAGCACCACCTCGGCACGCCACTCCTCGCCCTCGCTGTCGAGATGGGTCAGTATGGTGTCGGCGAAGGGCTCCAGTGCCGGGTAGTTGTGGGCCAGTTGCGCCAGATGCACCCCCGATTCGCCTGAGAGATCCTCGCCCAGGATATGGTCTGCCGCTTTATTGGCGGTGCGCAGTGTGCCCTCGGTATCGAGGGAAAGCACGCCGGAGGAGAGGCGGCCCAGTACCGCCTCCAGATAGCCGCGCTGCTGCTCCACCTGTGCCTGGCTGCGTCTTGCGTCTTCACTGGCAAGGGCGATCTTGCGTGTCATCTCGTTGAAGGAGCGGACCAGGAAACCCAGTTCGTCCCGTCCGGGCATAGGCAGGCGCTTGGCATAGTCGCCGGCGGCCACGGCACGGGTGCCCTCCGCCAGGTCGCTGATGGGGGCGACCAGCCGGCGGGCGGAGAAAAAGGCGGCCCATACCGCGGTAAGCAGACTGAGCAGCAGTATTAGCGACAGCGTCAGCGTGAAGCTGTACTTCAGCGGCTGGCGCAGGTAGGCCAGCTCGGTGTATTGGCTGAAGGCGGTCTGTACGCTGTTGGCCAGGGTGTTGAGCCGCTCTCCCGCCGGGTAGAGTGCGTGCAAGATCAGTTGTTCACGGTTCGGATCGGTATGGGGTACCACCGTGGCGATACGGAAGAACAGGCCGCGCTCGGCGATGGGCTCCAGGGCGGTGTAGTCCCGGCCCTGGCGCAGCTGGGTGGTGATGGCGCCACCCGGTAGGGTCGGGATGATATCGGACGGATCGCTGCTGCTGCTGTAGATCACCTTGCCGTTGATATCGAGCAACGTCATCTCGGCCGCTTCCGCGCTGGCACGCATCTCGTCGATGGCCAGCGGCGCCCTGGTCTCACTGCTCAGGCGCAGATCCTCGCTCATAAGGCGGGTCTGGCGGTACAGCTCACGCAGGCGGTTGTCCAGCGAGGTGCGACCGAGCTCCAGGGCGTCCTGCAGTGCCGATTCGACCCGCACGTCAAACCAGCTGTCGATGCCCCGGTGCAGAAACTGCAGGGCGAAATAATAGACCACGCTGACCGGCGCTACGGCCAGGATCACGAACATCACCACCAGCCGGACGGTCAGCCGCGAACCGGCAGCGCGCTGCCGGTAGTGGATAATAAGGGCGCCGAGGTGACGCAATATCAACGCCACCAGTAGCACCAGTGCCAGGATATTGATGGCCAGCAGCACCGAGTAGAGACGGCCGAAGGTGGCCGAGTTCTGGGTGGCACCGCTCATCAGGTAGAGCGAGGTGAGCAGCAGCAGAAACAGCAGGGCGACCGGTTTGGGACCTGAGGTGAGGTGCTTTAGGGTTCTAAGTACCATGCGTACCAGTCACTCTTGAGCCGCCAGTTGGGGGTGAGGTAGGCCACCGGCCGCAACGGTGAGGGGAGGGCCTCGATATCCAGCTCAACGCGCATCTCGACCTCGTAGCGCTCCTCCGCTTCAATCAGCTTTTCGTCAAGCAGCGGGAAATCGCGCAGCTCGCCCAGCTGGTACAGTGCTGCGGTGAGGCTGGGGTAGGTGTGAATGGCGCCGCTGTTGAGGTTGGTGATCAGGTAACGGTGGGAGAGGGCGTGGAACTGGAGCTGATAGCGTTGCTCCAGGGTGGCAATGTCGGCATCGAGCCACCACTTGCGTTTTCGCTCGACATCGAATTCATAGAGAAAGGTCAGTGGAACACCGCTCTCCAGCGCCTCAAGCGGCTCAAAAGTGAGGTTGATGTCGATGTCCGCGTTGAGCAGGTAGACGCCGTTTTCGAGCCGTGTGGTCAGGTCGGTGATGGCAAGTGACTCCGCCATTGTGCGGCCGGAGAAAAGCAACAGAAAAAAGGCCAGTATGGCTAGAGCGCCACCAGCCCGGTTCCGGCTACTTTTTTTCAAGGCATGCGTAATAGAAACCATCCATCCCATCCTGGCCCGGCAGGATCTGTCGCCCGACACTCTCTCCAGTCCCCCACGGCACATCCAGGGGCAATTCTACGCAATCTTCACGTTCCGCAAGGAAATTTGCAACCTGCAGGGCGTTTTCCCGCCGCATGACCGAGCAGGTGGCGTAGACCAGGCGACCGCCCGTCTTCAGTAATGGCCAGAGGGCGTTGAGGATCTGCTGCTGCAGTCGGGCAAGTTGTGCGATATCGTCCGGACGGCGCAACAGTTTGATATCGGGATGGCGGCGTATCACGCCGGTGGCCGAGCAGGGGGCATCGAGCAGGATACGGTCAAACGGCTGTCCGTCCCACCAGGTCGCCGGATCGCTCGCGTCGCCACAGCTCAGGCGGGCATGCAGACCGAGGCGTTCCAGGTTTTCCCTGATGCGCACCAGCCTGTCGGCTTCCAGCTCCAGTGCAGTCAGGTCAATCGTTGGGCAATATTCGAGCAGGTGCCCGGTCTTGCCGCCCGGTGCGGCACAGGCGTCAAGGATACGCTCACCCGGTTGGGGATCGACAATGCCGGCGGCCAGCTGTGCCGCGGCGTCCTGCACTGAAACCCGCCCCTCGGCAAAGCCCGGCAGGGCGTCGACAGGCAGGGGAGAGTCCAGGGTCACGGCATCCGGGGCATGGCTGGCCGCGGATGCAGCGATACCGTGTTGTGCCAGCTCCTCGAGGTAGGCCTTCCGGCCGTGGTGGTTCCGGTTGACCCGCAGCGTCATGGGGGGGTGGGCGTTGTTGGCCGCCGTGATCGAGCCCCACTGCTCGGGCCAGTCCTGGCGGAGGGCGTCCAACAACCAGCCGGGATGGGCGGTGGCGCTGACCGGATCCTGATCCAGCTGTGCGCTCAGCGATTCCTGTTCACGCAGAAAGCGGCGCAGCAGGGCATTGACCAGGCCGCGGGCCCAGGCCTTGTTGAGTTGTCGGGTGACCTCCACGGTCGCCGAGACAGCGGCATGGGCGGGTATATTCAGCTGGATGAGCTGGTAGAGGCCGATCAACAGCAGGATATGGATGTCCCGATCACGTTTTTTGAGTGGTTTGTCGAGCAACCGCTCCAGCAGCCGCTCCAGGCGTGGGTGCCAGCGCAGGGTGCCATAACAGAGTTCCTGGCACAGGCCGCGCTCGCCAGAGGCGACGGTCGGCAGGGTGGCGGGCAGCGCCCCTGACAGGGAACGCCCCTTGTGCAGCACCTGGGTGATGACCTGTACCGCCGCAAAACGGGCACCGTGCAGTGGTTTTGTTTTTGTGTTTCGGACCGCCATCTATCCGCCCAACCGGCAACCGAGCATGTCCCGGCTATTGATGAAGTCCGCGGCCGTGAGCGGTTTTCCGCCGGGTAGCTGCAGGCGCAACAGGCGCAGTGTGCCCTCGCCGGTGGCAACATCAACCCCCTCCCGGGTCGCCGCGACCACCGTGCCCGGGGAGGCAGCACCGTCTGTGCCCGGCAGCGGCCGGGCCTGCCAGATACGCAGGGTCTCGTCATCGAAGCGGGTCTGTGCGACTGGCCAGGGGTTGAAGGCACCGACCATGCGTGCGATGTGCCGGGCGGGCTGGTGCCAGTCGATCACCGCTTCACTCTTGTGCAGTTTTTTTGCGTAGGTGGCCTGGGTTTTGTCCTGCGGTTCGGGCTGGAGGGTACCCGCCTGTAGCTGTTCGAGGGTTGTCAGCAGTGCACTGGCGCCGAGTTCGGCGAGCCGGTCGTGCAGGCTCTGGGCGGTGTCGTCCTCCTTGATGGGTGTGGTCAGCTTGTAGAGCATGTCACCGGTGTCCAGTCCGATATCCATCTGCATGATGGTTATCCCGCTCTCGGGGTCCCCGGCAAGAATAGCGCGCTGAATCGGGGCCGCCCCGCGCCAGCGCGGCAGCAGGGAGGCGTGGATATTGAGGCAGCCATAGCGGGGCGTGGTCAGTACCGCCTCCGGCAACAGCAGGCCGTAGGCGGCGACCACCATGACATCGGCGTTCAAGGCTGCCAGTTGCTGCTGTTCCGCCTCGCCTTTCAGGCTGTCGGGCTGCAGCACCGGGATGCCGTGTTCCAGCGCCAGCGTCTTGACCGGGCTGGCCTTGAGCTTGCGTCCGCGTCCGGCAGGCCGGTCCGGCTGGGTGTAGACCGCTGCAACATTGTGCTGGGAGGCGATCAGGCCCGCCAGGGCCACGGCGGCAAAGTCGGGTGTGCCGGCAAAGATGATGTTCAATGGGGGCTGGTGTGTCATGGCTATTATACGAAGTGGTTAATGGGTAAATGGGTGAATGGGAACAGGTACGATAGAGCCCATTCACCAACTCACCCATTCATCTGTAAGCAGTATCAATCCGGGGTAATACTGACGCCTATAGCGTCTGCTTTCTCACCTTTTCCAGCTTTTTCTTGATCCGGGACTGCTTCAGCCTGGAGAGGTGATCGACAAACAGGGTGCCCTCCAGATGGTCCATTTCATGCTGAATGCAGACTGCCAGTAGACCATCGGTCTCTAGCTCAAAGGCCTTGCCGTCACGGTCGAGGGCCCTGACCTTGATCGCCTCCGCCCGCTCCACGGTCTCGTAGATACCGGGTACCGACAGGCAGCCCTCGTCCATCTGCTCCAGCCCTTCCTTTGCCAGCAGTTCAGGGTTGATCAGCACCAGCGGCTGATTCTTCTCCTCCGATACGTCGATGACGATGATGCGCTGGTGGACGTCGACCTGGGTGGCGGCCAGACCGATGCCCGGGGCGTCATACATGGTCTCGAACATGTCATCGATCAGCTTGCGCACAGCATCGTCGACCTGTTCGACAGGGGCGGCCCGGGTGCGCAGCCGGGGGTCGGGAAAGTGTAGAATGTTGAGCATTGTCATAGTAATACAGTGACTCAGTTATAGTAATCTGATAGCTTTTGCTGCTAAAGTTATGATCATACTGGACTCTTGGTTTAATACGCTAGGCTTTGAGGGCCGTCAATAATGGGCTACACTCGCTGTATTCGGGGACAGACCGGTACAATCGAGCTCTCAGATACAAAGGGATGTTAATGGATAATAAGCTGTATCGCATTACTCGTCGCTTTCCTGGTTTCCTGGCCGCAGCATTGGTGATCGCCGTTTCCGGTTGTGCTTCACAGCCGGAGCAGGCCGAAACGCCGCCGCCACCCCAGCAGGAACCGACGCCACAACCACAACCGCAACCCGAGCCGGCGCCTGAACCGCTGGTGCTCAAGCCGGATTACCCCGAGCGCTATACCGTGGTCAGGGGTGATACCCTGTGGGATATCTCGGAGCGCTTCCTGCGCGACCCCTGGCGCTGGCCTGAACTGTGGCAGAACAATCCGCAGGTGGTAAATCCCCACCTGATCTACCCGGGCGATGTGCTGGCGCTTCATATGGTTGACGGCAGACCGACCATGTATGTGGAACGGGGCGAGATGGGTCGCCGCGCCCTGTCCCGTTACCCCACCGTCAAGCTCAACCCCAGGGTGCGCGAAGAGAGCCTGGATCGGGCGATTCCCGCAATACCTCTTGATGCGATAAGCCAGTTCCTGTCGCGCCCCCAGGCCATCACGGCCGAGCAGTTGGAGGCGGCACCCTACATCGTGGCCACAACGGATGAGCATCTGCTCGCCGCCGCCGGTTTCAAGGTCTACGCAAGGGGGTTGACCGACCCTGAGGCCACCAACTATTCAGTGGTGCGTCCGGGCCGGGAATTCAAGAACCGCGAGGGCGAGGTGCTGGGTTATGAAGCGGTCTATCTTGCCGATGGCACGGTGATCAACTATGGCGATCCGGCCACCATTCGTCTGGTTCGCTCCGAGCGTGAGGTGTTCAAGGGTGACCGCATGCTGGTGGGGGAGGACAGGATGTTCATGCAGAACTTCTACCCCCATGCGCCGGAGGTGGATATCGAGGGCAGGATCATTGCCGTGATGAACGGTGTGTCGCGGGTTGGCCAGTTCGCCGTTGTGGTCCTTGACCTGGGCAGACAGGAGGGACTCGAGCAGGGTCATATCCTGGCCGTCAGGCAGGTTGGCGAGAATGTCCGCGATACGGTCGCCGGTGAGCTGATTTCACTGCCGACCGAGAAGGCCGGCACGGCAATGGTGTTCCGGGTCTTTGAACGGGTGAGCTATGCCATCATCATGCAGGCGACCCGCTCCATTCGCCGCTGGGATATGGTGACCAATCCTTAGCCGCCTGGAAACATGATTCGCGTGCGCAAGGGAGTGCGCACGCCGTCTACGACACGAACCGCTCATGGATGACATCCGCTACTGGCTGGCCTTGCTGCACGCTCCGGGGATTGGGGCGGTCTCGTTCGCCCGCCTCCTTGCGCGCTTTCCCGATCCGGCGCAGCTGTTTCAGCATATCCCCCCCGAGAACGAAGTTGGTGACGCATTGGGCCGTTACCTGCGTGAGCCCGACTGGTCGGCAGTCGAGACCGACCTGGCATGGGTCGAGGGCGAAGGGCGCCAAATCGTCACGCTTGGCGACCCGCGCTACCCGGAGCGGTTGCGCTGTATCGCCGACCCCCCTCCACTCCTGTTTTTGCAGGGCAATATTGAATTGCTCGGCTCCCTGCAGCTGGCCATCGTCGGCAGCCGCAACCCCACTGCCACGGGAAAGGAGAATGCGATTGAATTCGCGCGTCACCTTGCGGCACTGGGTGTGACCATCACCAGTGGGCTTGCGCTCGGTATTGATGCGGCCAGCCACCGCGGGGCACTGGCCGCGCAGGGGGCGACGGTGGCGGTGACCGGAACCGGCCCCGATCGCGTCTACCCCGCCCGCAACCGTGATCTGGCCCACGCCATTGTCGATGGGGGCGGGTTGATGCTGTCGGAGTTTGCCCCGGGCACCCCACCGCTGGCGGCAAACTTCCCGCGCCGTAACCGCATTATTAGCGGCCTGAGTGTCGGTACACTGGTGGTGGAGGCGGCACTGCGCAGCGGTTCGCTGATCACGGCGCGTCAGGCCGTGGAGCAGGGCCGTGAGGTCTTTGCCCTACCCGGCTCGATCCACAACCCCCTTGCCCGCGGTTGTCACCGATTGATCCGCGAGGGAGCGAAGCTGGTCGAAACGGCGGCGGATATTCTGGAGGAGCTGGCACCGCAGCTCAGGCCGTTGCTGGAGGAGCAAACCGCAACGGCGGCACCAGAGACGCAGCTTGAACTGGACAAGGAGTACCGCCATTTACTGGATTGCCTGGGCGATGCGCCGGCACCGGTCGATCTGCTGGTCACACGCAGTGGATTGACGGCGGCAGTGGTTTCCTCCATGCTGTTGCAACTAGAACTCCAGGGTCTGGTCGCGTCCACGGCCATGGGGTATATGCGAACCAGTAAGAGTTATTGAAATGAAGCAAGATGTTTTTGATATCCTGCTCTACCTGTTTGAGAACTACATGTACGACGACGGTGAGCTGGATCACGATCAGGAGACGCTGCGGGTAGAGCTGGAAGAGGCGGGTTTCCGCCAGAGCGAGATCCGCAAGGCGTTTGACTGGCTTGAGGGGCTCGCCTCGTTGCCGCACCGCCCGGAAAACGGGCTCGCCAGCCAGTCGTTGCGTATCTACTCCGATCGTGAATGTGAACGCCTGGACCGTGATTGCCGCGGTTTTATCCTGTTCCTGGAGCAGATGGGCGTGCTGGATCACGCCACCCGCGAGCTGGTGATTGATCGGGTGATGGCACTGGAGAGTGACGATGTCGACCTGGAGCAGCTCAAGTGGGTGATTCTGATGGTATTGTTCAACCAGCCGGGGCAAGAGGCGGCGGTGGCATGGATGGAGGACATTGTCCTTGATGAGATGCCGAGTTTGATGCACTAGGATTTTTTTACAACTAAATCATGCCTGGGATGCCCGCCTTGCAGCGGGCATCGTACTTATATAGCAATGAGTAATTATCTGGTAATCGTAGAGTCGCCGGCCAAGGCGAAGACCATCAACAAATACCTCGGTAAGGACTATCAGGTACTGGCCT
>JBFEUI010000008.1:0-45306 GCA_041547565.1 Thiohalomonadaceae bacterium | reverse complement strand
AGGAAGCGGGTCAGCAGGTCGTTGAGGTCGCGCGAGGCGTTGATGCTTGCCGCCACGTCGTAGAGCACCTGCAGTGACTTGTTCTTTTGGGCGATCCGCTCGGTCTGGAGCTCGATCTCCTCGTCCATGTTCATATAAAGAGAATTAAGTTTCTCACCTATCATGTTGATTTTAACTGATAATTCCTCCATCTCCTTGTCGTCGGACAGGGTGATGCGGGTATCGAGCTGTCCCAGCTGGATATTATTGACCCAGGATTTGACCTCGTTGAGGGGACGCAGGAAATGGCGGCGAAACAGATAGTAGAGCAGGGCGGTAAGAAAGATGGCGAAGATGCTGAATACCAGTATCGCCCAACTGGCCAGATCGCGCGCCTTGTCGCTCAGGTTGAGTTCCAGGTAGCTGCTCAACGCGAGCAGGAACAACGCCGCGACCAGAACAGCGGTGAGAACCGTGATCAACAGGGATTTTGATTGGCTTCGCATCGGATAGTTGGAACTACACCATCGAGAGGGATGTATCGCTACCGATCATACCATAGCGTGCGGGTGAAAGGGCAAAGGAGGCTATCGGTCCCCTTTAGCACCGGATGAGCGGCTCCTAGCCGCCGCAACCACCGCATCCGCCGCTGCCGCAGCTGTCGTTCTGCGCGTTTTCCTCGGGGGAGGTATAGTTGGCGTCATTGGGATTGAGGAAGATGAACTGATATTCACCCGGATTGAGCTCGACATAATCAAGTGTTGCACCGTTGAGCAGGGGACCGTAGATGGGCGCGATAACGACACTGACATCGTCGAAGGTGAAGACCATGTCGTCATCCTTGGTCTCATCAAAGCCCATGCCGTATTCAAGTGAACCGTCGGGGTTTTTCTTGGCGGCCAGTCTCAGTGCCATGTTACCAACACCGCTTTCGCGTGAAGCGATACGTATTTGCTTGGCCGCCTGTGGAGTCACTGTAATCATTGCCTGTCTACCTCGCGATATTCACTCAAAGTCCAGCTGCCGCCGTTGTACGGCAACTGCGAACAAATTCAACAAAACGCCTGGCCCAGCGGTTGCCCTCGACATCCCGCATGTGAACATAACTGGCAAGCAGGTTTTTATACACAAAACCGTCGTGGCTGCCGTCTATTCCCATTCCCCGCAGTACATCGTATGCGAATCGATGCCCGGAAGCCATGTTGTCGAGGCTGGAGTAGTGAAACTCGTGTGCCTTGACCTCGCTGTCAGCCGGCGCACCGGGCCACGGACTGTTGCTGTTTTCCTTTAAACGCATATAGCCGCGTCCCTGGGGACGCTCGTGCATGACGCTGTCGCCAGGTATGATGCCCACCATCTCGGCGCGCTCCTCACCCCACTTGATGCTGCGACTGAGGTACATCAGGCCGCCGCACTCGGCATAACAGGGCAGGCCGGCCTCGACAGCCAGACGGATGGATTGGCGCAGTTCACTATTCGCCTCAAGGGCATGCATGTGTGTTTCCGGAAAGCCCCCGCCGATGAACAGTCCGTCCAGCTGGGGCAGTGATTTGTCGTGCAGGGTATCGATTTCAACCAATTCGGCACCGGCAAGCCGTAGCTGCTCGAGATCGCTGGGATAGTAGAAGCCGAAAGCGGCATCACGTGCGATGCCGATACGCAGGTCGGGCCGGGGAAATTGCGGTGTTTGCAGTTCAGCTTCGGCTGGCGTGGCGGGTAACGTGGCGGCCATGGCCAGTTGTTCCACTTTGTCGATATCCACCTGGTTACCGATCAGTTCGCGAATCATCATCAGCTTCTTGTCGACCTGGTTCGCCTCATTGCTTGGAATCAGGCCAAGATGACGCTCATCGATCACCAGGCGCGCATCGCGGTGGATAGCGCCGAGCAGGGGGATATCCGTGTAGTATTCGACAACCTCTCGCAGACGACGCTCATGGCGGGTGCCGGCAACCTTGCTCAGAATCAGGCCGCCGATGCGAACATCGGGATCAAATTGCTGAAAGCCGAGGATCAGCGGCACGATACTGCGCGTGGCACCGTGGACATCCAGTACCAGTAATACCGGGGCACGCAACAGCTTGGCCAGGGAGGCATTGCTGTTCTCGCCCTGCACATCGAAACTGTCAAACAGGCCGTGGTTGCCCTCGATAATACCGACGTCACTGCCCTGGCTGTGGCGCAGGAAATCCGACACGATCTCATCGTGTCCCATGGTGTTGAAATCAAGGTTGTGACAGGCGCGCCCTGTTGCACGGCTCAACCACATCGGGTCGATATAGTCGGGGCCTTTTTTGAAGCTCTGCACCCGCCTGCCACGCTCTACCAGCGTTGAGCACAAACCCAGGGTGATCGTGGTCTTACCCGATGACTTGTGTGCGGCGCTGATGAGCAGGTGGGACATAGCTTCAGGTGTAAAGTGAAGGGTGAAGAGTGAAGGGGATGGATTTGGAGTCTTCCACTAATCCGTCTTTACTGGCGATAACAGGAGTAATCACGTTCATAGTTAGCACTTCTCTACGCTTCACTCTTAATTCCTCACGCTTCACTGGAATTTACGCTGCAACGCTAAAACGTGTCTTGTTGCGGCTCTCCCACATCTCACGGGCCATCGTTTCTGCCTCTTCCCGACTGTCGGCACGCCGCATGGTGTAGAGTGTAACCGCTATAGTACCGATAACAGCACCAGCGGCATATTCATCTGCTTTGTCGCCTTTCCATACCGAAACAAGATCAGAAAGATCCATCTCATTGGGGCGTGGGTGACGCTTGTCGAACATCGCCGGCCACTCCTCGTCACTCATTTCACCGTTATGGACACTCTGGATCAGGCATGGTTGATCAGGATTGCGTTCAATTTCACCGCCTTCACCCTTGATAACCGCAAGGTGGGGGATGTTCAGCAGCATGCCCGCCTCCTGGTGGGTGGGGCGATAACCGGGATGAAAGATACCCTGCATCACGTGGGGAGCATCGAAGGGGTTGAGCATCCGGGCAATGGTGTGTACCGGGGAGCGCAGGCCAAGGAGGGGCCGCAACTCGATAATCTCATGCAACTTGGGGCTCAGATGCTCCAGATCCATGTAGGCGAAATTCTGGCGCTCAAGCTGCTCGACGGCCTCATCCATGCTGCTGGCCGCGGAGATGCCCAGTTCGGGCAATACGTTCTTGGTATAGATGCGTCCTGCGGTGTGACCGCTGGCACCATGCATAAAGATGCGAATGCCGTTATCGGCCATCAGCAGGTTGGCCAGCAGGTACCAGGGCAGGATGCGCTTTTTGCCCGCGTAGGAAGACCAGTCGACATCGACCTTCGGGGCATTGGCCGGCACGCTGAGTGTCTTACGTATGGCCTTTACCGCGGCGGCGACCTCTTCGGGGGTCTCCTCCTTGACGCGCATCAGCATCAAAAATGCGCCGAGCTGCATCGGTTCGACCTCATCGGCCATAATCATGCGCATCGCCTCGTAGGCTTCGTCAAAGCTCAGACCGCGTGAGCCGTTGCGCCCTTTGCCCAGGATTCGGATGTATTCAGCAAATGGATGTTCCTGTGTCATTACGCTTCCACTATGTGTATGAATTTATTTTTATATGGGGTCTGAGGATTATAGTCAAAGGGCGGGCGAGGTGAAAATCGGCCATTCAATACTCGCCGCCCTGAAACGAAAAACACCGATGATCCGTGCGAACCATCGGTGTTTTCGGGGTGGTACTGCCTGTTACAGGCCCGCAGACTAGGCCTTGTGGTGCGGGTCTACAGCCTCATCTGCCAGGCTTTCGGGCAGGAATCTCAGGACCTTGACGGCAACTGCAACCAGTGCCAGGGCGACAGCGATACCCATGATACCGAGGGTGATCTCGGCCGCGGTGGGTGAGTAGCTGTTGATGGCGCCGTCGGCAAAGCTGCTGCTGACCTCAAAGCCGGGGAAATTGATCAGCGGGTAGGCCTGGCCACCAATCAGAATCACATACACCTGTGCGATGCCACCGATGATCACCAACAGTGAGGCGATGGCAATGGCGGTACGGTTTTTGCCAGTTGCAGGATGATAGAGAAGGGCCAGCGGCAACAGGGAACCGAGGATGATCTGCACGAACCAGAACAGGGTGGTGAAGATACCGCCATCGCGCAGGATGAAGGCCTCAACACCATGGTGCTCGGTGGCGTAGAGATTGGTCAGGTGGTAGACCATGACAAAGTAGAGCACGCCGCCGATGAAGACACCCAGCAGGTTCTTCAGGCGCGCAAGGATGACATCGCCCAGCGGACGGCAGGTCATCTTGTAGCTGGCCATCAGCACCAGGATGAAGAACGCCAGTCCGAAAGAGAAGGACATGACGATGAACATCGGTGCCATCAGGGCCGCATCATAGGCCTGACGGGCAACCAGCCAGCCGAAAATGGAACCGGTACCGGTGGTGAGGATAAGGCGCCAGATGAAGGCTGCAAAACCGGCAGCCTCTTTGTAGCGGTTCATGCGCTTTTCCATCATGGTCCACAGGTAGACGATGACTAGGGCGAGGAAACCGTTATAGAGAATGATGTTCCAGGCGAAGATCGACTTGAAATTGTAGTGGGTCATGGCCACGATTAGGCGATCAGGACGGCCCAAATCCAGCACCAGCACAGTCAGACCGCCCAGCAGCAGCGCAATGGAGAGTAGTCCGGAGAGCGGTGCCAGCGGCTTGTACATCTTCTTGCCGAAGACCGAACCGATGGAGGCTACGTTCAGTGCACCGGAGGCGGCGACGATCAGGAAGATGGCGAAGACATGAGGCATGCCCCAGACAATCTGGTTATTCATGCCGGTTACCCAGTGGCCGTTGTGCTCCATGTGGTAAACAGCACCCAGACCAGCCAGAAGTATGGCACCCAGGGCAGCGAGCAAGAGGTAAAAGCCTTTGCCGCCTTCAACTTGTGTGTATAACGTCTTTTTCATGCGTCTTGTCCAACCTTGGGTTTAGATACCTTGATAGCGAACACCGGGATTCAGGCCGAGATCGGCACGAATCTGTTTGGTTGCGTACTTGGCAACCACCTTGGAGATTTCGCTATTGGGATCCTTCAAATCACCAAAGATAATAGCGTTGTGACCTTCTGCAGCACAGGCCTGGGCACAGGCAGTGGTGCCGTCCCCGGCATCCACCTTGTGGACGCAGAGGGTGCAGCTTTCAACACAGCCCTTGCCACGGGGGGCGTTAGGGCTCTGATCAGTCAATGCCTCGTGCTGGAAGGAACGTGCCTTGTAGGGGCAGGCCATCATGCAGTAGCGGCAACCGATGCAAATGTGACGGTCGACCAGCACGATACCGTCGGCGCGCTTCATGGACGCGCCGGTGGGGCAGACATCCACGCAGGGCGGGGTTTCACAGTGCTGGCACATCATGGGCAGCGAGTGCTGCTCACCGGTCTCCTTGTGGCGCAGTTCGACCTTGCGAATCCACTGCGGCTTCTGACTGACAGAGGAGTGCTTCTCAGAGCCGCTGTTGCCCCAGCCGTTCTCTTTCTCACAGGCAGTAACACAGGCATCGCAGCCGTTGGCACACTTGGTGGTATCGATAAGCATCCCCCAGCGGTTGATGTTACTCACTGCCTGGTCATCAGGCTTGGCCTGGGCAACAGTGTAGAGAACAACACCGGGGGCCAGGGTCAGGCCAGCGGCCGCCTTGGCACCCAGACTGAGAAAATCACGACGGGACTGTTCAGGTTGCTTCATATCACTCATTGGGCAGCACCTGTAGTGTTTTTGGTGGCGGCCATTTTGTTCAGCAGTGCAGCCGTCTCAGGGCTGTGGAGGCCCTTTGTTGCCTGCATCGCTGGTGTGACCAGGGGATGGAACTTCGCGGTCTTTTCCGGGCGCGTGTTGTGACACTGGAAACAGTCGATACGTACGCCCGCATATATGTGACAGCTTTTGCAGAAGTGCTCACCTTCCGCTGCCTTAGCCTCGTCCTGCGGAGGAACATGGCACTCCAGGCACTGTTTCAGGCTGTACTTCTTGGTGCGAATGCCCTTGTGCATGGTGTCATCGCGCTGATGCTTGAGGAAATCCATATGGTTTCGGCGCATCACGTCGGTCGGTTCCACGCACTGATCACCCTTGACGGCCTTGGGAATCACAGGCCCCGAATCACCGGCACTGGCCGGTGCTGACAGTGTCAGCACCAGCAGCGCCGGGAGAACGTGCAGCAGCTTGATTAAGCGCTTCATAAGACTCCCCTTATTCGCCCATACCCATGTCGATGTAACCGGTCGGGCAAACGTCGGCACAGATGTGGCAACCGATGCAGCGATCATAATCGGTGTAAACGTAACGGCCGGTGGTTGACTCGGTACGCTTGGTCTTCTTCACGGCATCCTGGGGGCAGAAGACCACACAGTTGTCACACTCGAAGCACATACCGCAGCTCATGCAGCGCTTGGCCTCGTTAACGGCCTCTTCCTCACTCAGGGGCTGCAGACGCTCTTGGTAGTTACCGATAACATCTTCCGCGGTAACCTCAATGTGAGCCCGTTTGTTGCGAGGTGTCTGTTCGAAGTGGCCCAGGAACAGCATGTCAGAGCTGATAATCTCCTGACTTGAGCGATCTTCGTAGTTATGTACGGCGTACTTCTCTTCAGAGGTACCGCGCACACCCAGATCGATCTCCTTGGCAAAACCTTCTTTTGCCTTCACTTCCTCGGCATCGAGATGGTGGAACTCCTCAGGCTGCAGACCGGTCTCGCGCAGTTTGTTCATCAGATTGAAGTGGTGCACGTCGACCTTCGGACGATTCTTCAGCTCCTCGTGCTTGAGGTAGTGGTCGATGCTCTCGGCCGCGATAGAGGCCTGACCAATAGCAGTTGTCAGCAGATGCGGGCGGACGATATCGCCGATGGCGAAGAAACCGGGCTTGCCGGGCACCTGGAAGTGCTTGTCGGCATCGGCCAGACCGCGGTCGTTGGAGAATCCGTCCATGCCTTGCCAGTCACCACCCTGACCGATGGCGGCGACGATCAGCTCGGCATCGATGACGTAGTCGCTACCTTCGATAGGCGTCTTGCCGTCAGCCTCCAGTTTCTGGACCTTCAGGCCTGTAGCGCGACCATCTTCGCCCGTGATCACCTCAACCGGGGTCAGTTGGCCGATGATCTCGACACCTTCGCGGTTGGCGTCTTCGATTTCGTGTTCGGCGGCCGGCATGTTCTCGATGGAAGAACGGGAGATCAGGGTGACATCAGCCCCCTGGCGAGCGGCACTGGAGGCAACATCCTGAGCAGTCTGGTTGATGATGATGTGCTCGGGACGGTCTTTTTCGTTTTCAACAGTAATGTTACCCAGACGGCGGGCAACGGAAGCGACGTCGATAGAGGTATCACCACCACCGATAACCAGCACCTTGCCGCTGACGGCTTTCAGGCGGCCCTCGTTGAAGGCGGCCAGGAAGGCCACACCGGTGATGCAGTTAACCGCATCGGCACCGGGGATGGGCAGGGCACGGCCGGCCTGTGCGCCCATGGCGAACACGACGGCGTCGAAATCTTTTTCCAGAGCATCGATGCTGACATCCACACCGACCTTGGTCTTGTTCTTCACCTCAACACCCATGTCGACGATACGCTGAATCTCACCGTCGAGGACGTCACGTGGCATACGATAGCCGGGGATACCGTAGCGCATCATGCCACCGAGTTTCTCCTGATTATCGAAGATGGTGACAGCGTGACCCATACGACGCAACTGGTAGGCCGCAGCCAGACCACCGGGACCACCGCCGATGATGGCAACTTTTTTGCCCGTATCATCGCCGGCTTCAAATGCGAACTTGTTGGCCAGGGCCTGGTCGCCGATGTACTGCTCTACGGAGTTGATACCAACGTGGTCTTCAACCATGTTGCGGTTGCAGCCGTCTTCACACGGGGCAGGGCAAACACGACCCATGACCGAGGGGAAGGGGTTGGACAGGGTGGCGCGCTGGAAGGCGTACTCCTGCATGCTCATCTCGCCGCTGGGCTTTTCCAGACCACGCACGATATCGAGCCAGCCACGGATGTCATGACCGGAAGGGCAGCTTCCCTGGCAAGGCGGTGTACGGTGTACGTAGGTCGGACACTTGTGCGTCCAGCCAGCCTGCCAGATGTTTTCGTTATTCCGCATCATGTCGGGGCTTTCGCCTTCCTTGTATTTGCGGAACGTAAACTCTTTGTTCATATCATCGCTAGAAGTTGCCATGCTCAATAGTCTCCTATGCCAAAAATCTATTTCTTGGGGTAACCCACTGTGGTGTGTCTACCCGGTTATTCGGTTGCTTCTTCGGCAGGCTTTTCCTGCTCCTGCAGCGCTTTTTCCTGCTCAGACCCGGTCATCACCAGTGCATCACCGACCAACTGGTGGGTACTGACAATCATGTCCATCCCGAACTTGAAGTAGGGCAGGATCTTGGCAAATTGCGCCTTGCAGATCGCGCAGATTGCCGCCATGTGTGTTACGCCTTCTTCCTCAACCACATCATGCAGCGCCTCCATACGGGGCAATGCACCTTTTACCCGAATCTCCATCAGGTCGTCGGTGAGCAGACCGCCACCGCCACCGCAGCAGAAGGTCTTTTCCTTGATGGTGTCGGGGTCCATATCGACGTAGTTGTTGCAGGCCGCCTTGATAACAGCACGCGGAATATCGAACTGGCCGCCAGCCCAGCTGCCCATGCGGCTGCCACGGGCAACGTTGCATGAGTCGTGGAAGGTGACCGTGCGCCAGTCATTCTGGCTCTTATCGAATTTAAGTTTATCCTGCTGAATCAGGTCGTAGGTGAATTCGCAGATGTGCTGCGGAATCGGGTAGTTGTGATCCAGCTGCTTTTGCAGCTTCTGGGCAAACTCATCGTCTTCCGCTGCGCCGGAACCCACACCGGCGGTGGTGTTCCAGAAGCTGTAGGCTACGCGCCAGGCGTGGCCACACTCACCTACGATGATGCGTTTGACACCCAGTTCCAGTGCTGCATCGCGGATGCGTTCAGCGACCTTCTTGAGGTTGCTGTAGCTGCCGATAAACATGGAGAAGTTTGCCGCCTCGGCCGCATGTGTGCTCAGGGTCCAACTGACACCGGCTTCGTGGAAGACCTTGGCATAGCCCATCAGGCCGTCGATGTGAGGCTCGGCAAAGAAGTCGGCTGAGGGGGTGACGAGTAGTATGTCCGCCCCCTTGACGTCAACCGGCATCTTCACCGGCAGGCCGGTATCTTCTTCGATCTCTTCTTCGAATTCTGCCAGAGTTGCCCTCAGCGCTGGGCCGGGTAGGCCAAGGTTGTTACCTACGGTCTGAACCTTGCCCAGGATCTCGTTACAGTATTTCTGGCCGTGACCGATGGAGTCCATGATTTCACGCGCTGCCATGGAAATTTCGGCGGTGTCGATGCCATAGGGGCAGAATACCGAGCAGCGGCGGCACTGGGAGCACTGGTGGAAGTAGTTGTACCACTCGTCCAGCACCTCGCGGGTCATATCGCGCGCGCCCACCAGCTTGGGGAAGTACTTGCCGGCAAAGGTAAAGTAGCGGCGATAGACGCTGCGCATCAGATCCTGACGTGCCACCGGCATGTTCTTGGGATCGGAGGTGCCCTGGAAGTAGTGGCACTTGTCGGTGCACGAGCCGCACTTTACGCAGGCATCCATATAGACCTGCAGCGAGCGATACTTGCTTAGAAGATCGCCCATCTTTTCGATGGCTTTCTCTTCCCAGTTATCAACCAGTTCGCCCGGGAATCCGAGCTGTTCCTGGTGTTCAGGCTTTGCAATAAAGGGACTCAGATGCGCGGTTGCATCAACCTCCAGTGCATTCGGCGCACCGGGGAATTCCCTGAATTCGGGGGTTTGGAAATCGGCCACGCGATTCTCCTTACTCTTATTTTCCGAAAACGATTCGTTTACTTGTCTAGTTCAGCCGCCCAGGGTGCCAGGTGACGACGCTCACGAGGATTGTCTACCTGGTTGCGGGTCGGGCTAAAGAAGACACCGGGTGCATGCAGCAGCTTGCTGACAGGGAATACAATCATCAACACGGCTACCAGCGCCAGATGGACAAGCAACGGGAAGTCAGTCGGCAACGGACGGATATCGAATACCATCAGCCCCAACATGAATTGTTTAACCATTACGATATCGGTGTGATTGACGAACTTCATCATCAAACCACTGACACCGATCATGACCAGCAGCAGCAGGATCAGATGATCCGACGGCCCGGTGATATAGCGGATGCGCTCGACAAAGATGCGACGACCCCAAAGTCCGAGCAGGCCCAGTGCCATGGCCATGCCGCCATAGATGCCAAAGGGTTGAAGCAGGGCGATGACAGTCGGCACATCGTCGATGAAGTAGCGCAAATGGCGAACTATCACCAGTGCCAGACCGGCATGGAACAGGTATCCGAACAGCCAAATCCACTTGTTGGACTTGAACAGGCTCTCGAACAGCACGACCTCGCGGGCCATGCGTAACACCACGCCACTTTGGGTCGTGGGGGCGGGTGTTGTAGGAATCTTCAGCGGTGCAGGTGACTTGGTGTACTGGACGACCTTGCGTACCAGACCCACAATAAGCAACGCGGTTGCAACATAGAATAGAAGTGCGTAGAGCACTGACATCTCTATCGACCCTCCGAATTACGGAATTTAAAAGTGGGGGAGGATACCTGCTCCTCCCCCGGAGCGCTGTGGCTTAGATGCAGCCAGTCGGCTTGGGCAGACCAGCAATCTTACAGGCCTGCTTGGCAGGACCGTAAGGGAACAGCTCGTACAGGTATTTGCTGTTGCCTTTATCGGGACCCAGCTTCTTGCCGATAGCTTTGGTCAGAACGCGAACAGCAGGAGCGATTTGGTACTCGTCATAGTACTCGCGCAGGAAGTCGATAACTTCCCAGTGGCTGTCAGTCATTTCAACGTTCTCAGACTTAGCCAGCTCTTCAGCAGCTTCACGAGTCCAGTCACCGATGTTCGTCAGGTAACCTTCCTCATCAACTTCGATCTCTTTACCAGCAACATTCATAGTAGCCATGTTTAGTTTCTCCTAAGTAAGCAAAGGTTTGCTAATTCGAATTACAGCCATGCTTGGACTTTGTCGTACTCGCAAGTCAGATCGACAAAACCACTGTAATCTACGAGCTTGATGCCATCCATCACCTTGTCGGCAACACCACGGGCCTTCAGATCAGACTCCAGGGCGTAGACAGTGACGTTCTGCATCGCTTGTTGAACGGCATCAGACAGAGTGGTGCCATTCATTGCGCCATAAACACCATCTTCGAACAGCAGAATGGCACTGCCGGACTTGGCGTGGGCCAGGGCAGTTTCCAGACTGTTCTTTTCGAAGGGTGATTTGTTAACGGTATGCAACATGTTGAATCTCTCCCGTTAAAAGCTCAGGACTACGTCCTGCTCTTCCATCAGATCAGCCATTTCAGCTGCAGTCTTCACCTCGACGTCGACCAGCAGGTCGTCCTCGGTCATACCGCGAGCATCCAGTGACTCTTTTTCCACGTACAGCTTCTCAACGTCGTACATTTCCAGAGCACGGTAGGTCGGGGAGAAGTTCTTCATCCCAGAGTCAGCGGTATCCTGGCCCTTGGCCAGTTCGAATACGCCGTCATCGATAAAGGCAACGGATACGTCCTGCTCGAATGCTGCACCGATCAGTACGACTTCGAGAGATTCCAGCGCATAGACAGTCCCGTAGGGTGCCTTGCGGTTTACATACATGAGTTTCTTGATGTCTTCACTCATCGTCTCACTCCCCTTAGTCGCCGAATACAACCAGTCTATCCGACTGGATGCAGCCTTCAATCAACTGACCCAGTCCGGAAATACGGAAACCGGGAGCAATGTTGTGGGCGTCTTTGCCGTTGCGTTTGGCCTCGTCTTCGTCGGCGATGCCGCGGCGCTGGGCCGCGGCAACACAGACTACCAAGTCGAGGTCATGCTGCTCAGCAAGCTCACTCCAGCGATTGACGATGTTACGATCGTCCTGCGGAGGAGTGGTCAGACGAGTCGCGTTGTTCACACCGTCGTGGTAGAAGAAGATACGAAAGATCTCGTGTCCCTTCTCCAGCGCTGCCTTGGTGAACAGGTACGCACTGTCAGATGCCTGATGAGTGTAAGGGCCTTCATTAACCTGAATAGTAAATTTCATTGCTCAAAGTCCCTCTTAGAAGCGGATGTGAGCAGAAGCGTTCAGGTTGGCACGGCCACCACGCCAGTTATCAATGTGGTACTTGGTGAACGGCAGACCGGTCTTCTCGAAGAACGCGGGCCAGCCGATACGCTCAGCCCACTCACCCAGGCGCTCCCAATCCTTGGCGTCAGCTTTGTAGACGTCGAGGATCTTCTTGACCACAGCGGCGGCTTCAGGCCAGCGCGGTGCGTTGTTGGGCAGGCCGGCAGCAACCAGCTTGTGGAAAGAAGGCTTGCTGCGGGTGCTGGAGTGCTTGCCACCAACCCAGATCGCGATCTTGGAGAACTCGGGATCGTTGATCTGCATCGGCGGGCAGGGCGGGAAGCAGGCACCGCAGGCGACACACTTCTTCTCGTCCACCTCAAGAGAGGGCTTGCCGTTAACCATCGCAGGACGGATGGCAGCTACCGGGCAACGTGCAACAACAGAAGGACGCTCACAGACGTTAGCAACCAGGTCGTGGTTGATCTTCGGCGGCTTGGTGTGCTGAACGTTGATGGCGATATCACCCTGGCCACCGCAGTTGATCTGGCAGCAGGAAGTGGTGATGTGCACGTGGTTCGGCATCTCTTCGTTCTTGAACTCGTCGTACAGCTCATCCATCAGTGCCTTTACAACACCGGATGCGTCAGTACCGGGGATGTCGCAGTGCAGCCAGCCCTGGGTGTGTGACAGCATACGTACGGAGTTACCGGTACCACCGACAGGGAAGCCTTCGTCTTCCAGCTTCTTGATCAGCGGCTCAACCTTGGCTTCGTCAGTGACGATAAACTCAATGGCAGAACGCATGGTGAAGCGAACGAAACCTTCAGCAAACTCATCGGCGATGTCAGCCAGCTTGCGGATGGTGTGGACGTCCATCTGACGGGATGTACCGGCCTTGACGGTCCAGACCTTGTCACCGCCGTTGGCGACGTGCAGCAGAACACCGGGACGGGGACGCTCATGGTATTTCCAGTCACCGTAGTTCTTCTCCAGAGTGGGGTGCATATACGGTTTCCAATCTGGTACACCGCACTCATCAGGCATACGAGGTGCAGACATATTTACCTCCAAATATAAACTTTGTTCAGTTCCTGCTCACCGACAATCGGTGAGCAGATACGTTTGATCTCTTGCATCCGGGCTGTGATTACTTGGCAGCCTGACGCTCTTCCCACTTCGCCGCTTCCTCGTCCCAGCCGTCGGTACGGACGTAGGGGTTGGTGCGTGGGTTGGTGATCATGTTGGGGTCGATGTCGACCTCGATACCCTCGAGGAAGTTGACCAGACCGATACGCTCGATCATCTCACCGCAGCGCTCGTGCTCCAGCGCGTTCTCGGCAAAGAAGTCGATCATGCGGCCGGAGAGGTCTTCCAGCTCGTCCATACCTTCCTGGGTGTCAACCTTCATGAAAGGAACGATCACAGTACCGAACAGGTCGCCGATCTTCAGGGTACGCTTACCGCCTACCAGCACGGTAACACCCTTGTCATCGCCGGGGCTCAGGGCCTTGGTCATGACGTTGATGCAGTGCATGCAGCGGACGCAGTTCTTGTTGTCGACAGCCAGTGTGTCGTCGTCGTTCAGGCTCAGTGCCTGAGTCGGGCAACGGGTGATGACGTTGTCGATGATGTACTTGCGACCCTTGGTCTCGACGTAGTTCTTCACCTCGGCCTGGTCGACCTTCATATCGTCGCGCCAGGTACCGATGATGGCCTGGTCTGCACGCTGGGTAGCGTTGGAGCAGTCGTTGGCGCAACCGGACAGTTTGAACTTCCACTTGTAGGGCAGGGCAGGACGGTGCATGTCGTCGAGGAAGGCGTTAATCAGCTGGCGCATGGCGGTGTAGCTGTCGAAGCAGGCGTGCTCGCAACGTGCCATACCGACACAGGAAGAAGCGGTACGCAGGGCCGGACCGGCACCACCCATGTCAAAGCCCATTTCGTTGATTTCGTCGAAGCAGGGCTGGACGTTGTCGGTATTACAGCCCTGGAACATCAGGTCGCCGGACTGACCGTGCATGCAGACAAGACCGGAACCGTACTTGTCCCAGATGTCGCAGAATTTGCGCATCAGGTCAGAAGTGTAGTGGAAACCGGGGGCAGGCATGATACGCAGGGTGTGGAACTCGGCCGCATCGGGATATTTGGGCTGCTTGTTCTCATCCAGCAGTTCGGTGAAGCGGGGGATAACACCACCACCGTAGCCAACAACACCGACTGTACCGCCCTTCCAGTAACCCTTGCGGGTCTCGTAAGAAGTCTCCAGCTGACCGAGCAGGTCAACAGACATGTCGTTATCCTGGGCCAGGCGCTTCAGGCCGCTGACAAAGCTCGGCCACGGGCCGCTTTCCAGCTGGTCCAGCAACGGCGTATCGTACATTTTCTTAGCCATTTAAATCTCCTGATAGAAGAAAAATCTTTTTCGGGTTGATCACCGGAACAGTCCGGTCTTCATCAAACTGCAGGTCGTGCTCATCCACCCTGCAAATTGTGGAGAAGCATTTAGTCCCCTCCCAATATGGCTCGCAAGTTTAGGTGGGCTTATAGGGGAATCAAATCTTTCTGATGGGGTGTAGGGGGGGGATATATCTATCCTAAAAGGGATATATAAAGAAAATGCATAATATGGTCAGAACAACGGGCATTTACAGAAAAACACTTAAATAACAACAGCTAACAGTTTTGCTCATGGAAGCAAATATCCAATATTGATATCTGTCAAAAAAGAAATCTATACCCTGAATATCCCAATATAGCCCCAAATCCGTCATGAGTATGCAAATATTGAATTTCGCTACATAGTAAATATCTTATGGATTTAGTATACTGATTCGGTCGGTTACTGCTTGAATTCACGGTTGCACAGGCCCATCTTTGTTACACGCCGCGCATACCGCAAAGCGACAGGCTCACCAAGATTCGATAACATCGACCCTCTATACCTTAAATATATAGGAAACGTGCCATGCTCTACCTCAGTGAGGTACTGTTACAGAACCCGCAGCTGGAAAACTTCGAGGAGCTGTGTGAGTTGATAAAAGACAAATCAAAGACCGAGATGTTCTTCCGCATCGATGTCAAGCCGCAGTTTTTCGATACCCCCGAAAACTGGGAAGACCGCCTGGAAGCGATGTTTACCTAACCGAGCAGGTACCTGTCTGTGGACTTACTGAACAATGAACAACTGATTGGTGCCGAGTGCGCCAATGATGCGGTCAAATCCAGTGAACTGCTGCTCAATCGCCTGCGCGAGAATGAGCAGCAGTTGGCATCGGCCGCTGAAAACAGCCTCAAGCGTTGCGAACTGCTGCTGGATAACGGTTATATCCAGCTTGATCTGGACAAGAAAACCGAGGCCTGGGAGGGCGCGCATGAAGCCCTCAAGATCGCGCTGCAGCAGGAGGCCTGGCCGCAGGCCGTGCAGGCGTGCGACATTATCTACAAGTCCGAACAGGACGATGCGATCAAGGCCATAGCACACGGGATCTGGCTGGGCGTGACCTATCCTGTCGATCCGGAACTGAGTGTAACCATGCTCCAACACCTGATCGAGGAGACGCCGGATAAGTCAGACGGTGCCGCGGTCGCAGCGGCAGTCGCCAGCTACCTGGTTGAGCTGCGCGCGGATGATGCCAAACGCGATGAGCTGAAATTCTTCACCAACCAACTGCTTGGGCAGGTTGCGCGACGCCACAGCAATGTCGACGAGCAAGCGGTTTTCGATTTCTGGATTGAACGCATGGAACTGGACGATCCAGGCAAGTTCATTCCACGTTTGGCGCAAATACTCGACGTTTTGATGGAAAATGAACAGTGGTGGTTCGATCGCGATGCATTGCGCGAAAAACTGCCGGACGATGCCTGAGTTTTTTACAGCCTGCACAGGTAACTGCTATGTTTTGGCAAGAAGATGAGTTAGATGTCACTGAATTCGTGGTACCGGACGACGTGGTTGATCTGGTATTTAGCATGAATTGCAAGCGGCTGCCTGTGGATCACGCCTACAGCCTGTCTCAGGCCATCCAGCAGCAACTGCCCTGGTTTGCCGACGAACCGACTTCCGCCCTGCATATCATTCACGGTGCCGACTCCGGCAACGGCTGGGAACGGCCGGAAGAGAATGACGACGTTATCTACCTCTCACGCCGTACCAAACTGGTGCTGCGTCTACCCAAGCACCGGCTGGATGATGCCCGGGCTCTGACGGGCAGCACCCTCGAGGTCAGCGGCAGTAAACTGGAGGTCAAGGAGGGCAAAGCACGACTGTTCAGCACCAGTCACACCCTCTATGCACGCTACGTCGTGGACAATACCGACAATGAGGATGAGTTCATTGCAGAGGCGGTCAAGGCCCTTCGCGCATTGAAGCTGAGATTCAAGAAGGTGCTGTGCGGCAAGTCCCACACCCTGGCAACGCCGCAGGGTGAACTTCAAACACGCAGCCTGATGGTTGCCGAGCTTCCCCCCGAGGATGCAGTCAGGCTGCAGCAGTATGGAATTGGCGACCATCTGAAAATGGGGTGTGGCGTCTTTTTACCCCACAAGACGCTTTCCTAACCACGACGAACCGGGCTAGAATAGCGCGGTTTAATATTGTCTATTTCAAAACAAATATAGAAACGACGAAGGAGATAGAAATGTCTTACGAAGTCAATGGTGCAACCATTGCAGCCAATGCAAACGGTTACCTTGAAGATATTAATGACTGGAACGAAGATGTCGCTGCTGTTATCGCCGCGGCAGAGGGTGTTGAACTGACAGAGAAGTCCTGGGACCTGATCAACTACCTGCGTGATGAGTACATCAACAATGGTGGCAACCAGCCCAATGATCGTACCATCGTCAAGGCGATGTCCGAGAAGTGGGGCGAGAAGGTACAAAGCAAAGACCTCTACACCCTGTTCCCCATGCAGCCCTCCAAGCAGGCCGGAAAGATTGGCGGTCTGCCTGAGAGCCGGCGCAAAGGCGGTTACTAATCCGCTTTAGTGACGAGCTGTTGCCGTGAAGGCGCCTGACGGCTATGCCGCAGGCGCCTTTTTCGTCGTCCCGACAGCCAGTTCCTGTTCCAGCCGCTGCCACACCGCTTCCTCATCCTTCCCCTGTGCCGCAACCAGTTGCTGCCCCTTGAGTGTCCAGTAGTCGGCCCCGCGCATCACCACATCCTTCATCTGCGAGAGGTTCCCACCAGCGGCCCAGCGCTGATAGGCGCTGTAGAGTTCGGGGTAGATGGCCTTACGCATGCCACTGAAGTTGGCAAAATAGAAGTGGAGCGACGGCAGGGCCTGCTGTGCGATCAGCTCCGGCAGTGTCGCCACGCCGTCTGCGATATGGTCACGGATGGCCCGCGCAATCAGCTCCCTGCGCTCCCTGGCATAACGAACCAGCATCGCCTGCCAGCGCTCTCCGAGGCGTATACCTGCCTGTACCTCGCCCAGTTCGTGCAGAATCACTGCCTCGATCTCGTTCTCGGTCATCTGCTCAAGTGCCTGCTCAAAGCGGCTGTCAAACGCATAGCAGTCCAGGGCGCTTGCCATCGGGCCATCCTCCCGCTTCCAGCGCCACTCCTCAATGCGCTCCCATAAAAAGCGCTTGAGGGACTCCCGGCGTACAATGATCGTCGTGCCCTGGGACATGGCCGGGTAGGCGCTGAGATCCCGGGCCAATTCCTTACCCGCCACAAAGATGTTGCTATCGGCCACGCTACGTTGTGTGAGTAGCTCGGCAAGAAAAAAGGAGGGCTTGGCGAAGGTCCCCACACCGCCGCTGTAGAGCAGGCCCTGTGGATTCAAGCCCTCGTTGATCGGTTGATTGTCGTAGGGCTGATGTGTAGCACCCTCGACAGTGAGCTGCGAATAGTCATGTCGCTCCATGTCATCCCACATCGCCTCTCGGGCCGTGATCCACGCGCCCAGTTCATCCTTGGGTAATGGCTCGGAATAGGCCAGCCCCTTCTCCCAGCGAAAATATTCACGCATCTTCAGCAGGTAGATACAAAGCGTGTGATCGCGCCCATGGCGCGCATCAGAGATATGGCAGTTGCGCTGTACGGTCTCGATCAGGGCATTGTGCTTGGTTTCTGGCATGTGGGGTATTATCTAGCGCATTGAATGGGGTATTGTGCGGACCTATATACCGAGTAAATTACTCTGATAATTTAAAGCTAGCATGTTACCATTATTAGACCAACTATTTTGAGAGAGGTTTTCTGTGCGCCTACAAAGCAAATTTCACCGGCAGGGCAAGCCAAAGTCCATAGAAGAGGTCGCGGGTGCACTGGGTTTCAACGCCTGGAAGATTGCCAAAAAGACCGTCAATAAACTCTATGCGGACGGCTTTAACTACAGCTCTGAGGGGCAAATCCTGGATGTGGTCGCCGAGTTTATCGCATTCATGATCCAGACCGCCGACCGCCTAGCCTACCAGCAAATGAATGACGAGCAGCGTCAGCGATTTGTCAGCGCCATGGCCGGTCAACTGGTAAACAGCCTTGCCGAGAACATGACCGACGTCCACGGCGAGGCTGACCACAAATCGGCTTTTATTGAAAAGCTAAATGATAGACTGGAAAGCTATGCCGAGTACGGCTTTGTTGACGGCCAACCCAGCTACCAGGCACTGCGCTATTTCGGCAAGTGTGTCGATGAGGTAATGGGGGGCGATGAGAACAAGTGGGTGCTGGAACAGATCATCGAGGTCGAGGCCCCTGCGGTGCTGCAAAGCCTGAAGAAAAACATGGATTCACTATTGACCCAATCGGAGCTTGTGGTGAAGAGTGAAGAGTGAGCAAATGGTTTAGCCCCTCCACACTCCGTCAAACCTCGCATACAACATTTCTTGCAGCACCCGGGGGAAGTGGTGCTTCACCCTTCACGCCTCATCCTTCACGTATTACTATGTGCTTTTCCACTAACGGGGCAATCAGAATTCCATGCGCGGACGATTTATCACCCTTGAAGGGAGTGAAGGGGCCGGTAAGAGCACCAATCTGGCCTTTATTCATAGCAGCCTGGAACAGGCCGGCATCGAGGTGCTGCTGACCCGCGAACCGGGCGGCACCGAACTGGGTGAGACGATCCGCGAGATGCTGCTCGATGCTCGGCAGACGCGCATATGTGATGATACGGAACTGCTGTTGATGTTTGCGGCCCGTGCCCAGCACCTGCACGAGGTGATACGCCCCGCACTGGATGCCGGCAAGTGGGTGTTGTGTGATCGCTTTACCGATGCCACCTACGCCTACCAGGGAGGGGGACGCGGTATCGCCTCAGAGCGTATCGCCACCCTTGAACAGTGGGTGCAGGGCGAGCTACGCCCCGATCTGACCTTTTTCCTTGATCTGCCTGTGGCTCAGGGGCTGGAACGTGCCGGGCAACGCAGCGAACCGGATCGTTTCGAGCGCGAGCAAATGGACTTTTTCGAGCGTGTCAGGGCCGGCTATCTGGAACGGGCGGCAGGTACACCACAGCGCTACCGCGTCATTGATGCCTCTCGCCGTCTCGACGAGGTCCAGCAGTCCATTTCAGATGCACTGCAGCACTATCTGGCGGATATCGCCGCATGAGTGAATCCGTTTTTTCACCCTATCCCTGGCAGGCGTCTCAGTGGCAGGGACTCGTCAAGCGCCAGCGTGAGCGGGGATTGCCCCATGCGCTGTTGTTTACAGGGCGCGCCGGGCTGGGAAAAACGGCGATGGCGCGGGGCTTGGCACAGTTTATTCTGTGTGAGCAGCCTGGAAAACAGGATGTGGCATGCGGGGTATGCCGTGCCTGCCAGCTGTTTGCGGCCGGTACGCACCCGGACTTTACTGTCATTGAACCCGAGGAGGAGGGGAAAGCGATAGGGGTAGATGCGATACGCAGCCTGAGCCGCTCCCAGTCCCTGAAGGGCCAGTACGCGGGCGGCAAGGTGGTGCTGCTTACACCGGCCGACCGCCTGAATGCCAATGCCGCCAATGCGCTATTGAAAACCCTTGAGGAGCCGACACCCGGCACCATCCTGATCCTGTGCACCGACCGCCCCATGTCGCTGCTGCCGACCATCCGCAGCCGTTGTCAGTCGATAGCCTTTCACCCGGCCAGTACTGATGAGGCACTCCCGTGGCTGCGGCAGCATCTGCAAGACGCCAACGATGCCGAACAGGTGCTTGCCATGGCGGCGGGCTCACCGCTTACCGCGCTCGCCTGGGCAAATGAGGGTGTGCTGGAACAACGGCAGGGCCTGTTTCAGCAACTGGAGGAACTCGGCAACGGGCAGGGTAATCCCCTGGCCATTGCCAATCAGTGGAAAGACGCGGAGATGGCGCGTAGCCTGGAGTGGATAAACAGCTGGACTGTCGACATGATCCGCCTCAAATCGGCACCCCGGGCGGTGTGTTTGAATAACCGGGATCTCGACAAACGGTTGCTGGAGTGGGCTGAGCGGGTGGACATTAAAATCCTGTATCGTATACTCGACAAAATCAGGGATACGGCACGTTTGCTGGCCGGTCAGGCCAACCGACAACTGATGATGGAAGAACTGCTGCTGTCCTGGGAACAGGCATTCCGCCGTTAAGAGAAGAGAACAGACATGGCTACACCTGGTGCAAATCCGAGACAAGGCATACTGTCACTGACCATTAAGGACAAGAGCGCACTGTATGCGGCCTACATGCCGTTTGTGAAAAACGGCGGGTTATTTATCCCGACCAACAAGACCTACAACCTCGGTGATGAAGTATTCATGCTTCTGACACTGATGGAGGAGAAGGAGAAACTGCCGGTTGCCGGCAAGATCGTCTGGCTCACCCCCAAGGGCGCGCAGGGTAACCGCGCCGCCGGTATTGGCGTTCAGTTCAGTGACCAGGATGGCGGTTCCGCCCGTGGCAAGATCGAGACCTACCTGGCAGGCGCGCTGAAATCCGATCGTCAAACCCACACCATGTAACTCGCCCGTTTTTTACAACACCTTTTTTGTCCCCCTGTAGCGGGGAAGCTGTGCCATGCCCAAGACACTACTTGTTGATTCCCATTGCCATCTCGATCGCCTCGATCTCGAACCCTTTGGCGGTAAGCTGGAAAACGCCCTTGCCGAGGCACGCGAAAACGGTATCGACACCTTCCTGTGCGTGGCCATTAATATGGCGAATATCCCAACGGTGCTGGATCTGGCTCACCGCTATGCAGGCGTCTATGCCACCGTCGGCGTGCATCCCAATGATCATGAAGAGCAGGAACCGACCGTCGATACCCTGGTGGAACTTGCGGCGGATGAAAGGGTGATCGGCATCGGCGAAACCGGTCTTGATTATTTTCGCTGTGAGGGCGATCTGGGTTGGCAAAAGTCGCGCTTTCGCAACCATATCCAGGCCGCCCGGCAACTCGACAAGCCGCTGATTATCCACACGCGAGAGGCCAGTGCTGACACGCTGGCAATTATGAAAGAGGAGGGGGCCGCCGAGGCAGGCGGCATTATGCACTGTTTTGCCGAAGACTGGGCCACGGCCAGGCAGGCGCTGGACCTGGGATTTCACATTTCATTCTCGGGCATCGTCACCTTCAAAAGCGCCGACAGCCTGCGTGAGGTGGCCAGGCGCGTGCCGGCAGACCGGTTATTGGTGGAGACCGACGCACCGTATCTGGCACCGGTGCCCCACCGCGGCAAGAGTAACCACCCGGCATGGGTGCGTCATGTGGCTCAGTGCATTGCCGATTTGCGCGGCGTCACTTATCAGGATATTGTTGAACAGACCACCGGAAATTTTAATCAGCTGTTTCGACTGACATAGAGGAACGTGCGGTAAAACGGGCAAGAAAAAAAATCTATCCCGCCATACTCGGCCTGTTTGTTACCGTATTTCTGTTATGGACGCAGGTCACCGGTATTCCGTGGCTTGACCACTTTGTCGGCCGCATCGATGCACTCATCTACGACCTCCGTCTGAACCTGACACGCGGCAAGACCGACATCGACCCGCGTATCGTCATCATCGATATCGATGAAAAGAGCCTGAAGCGTGAGGGGCACTGGCCCTGGCCGCGGGACAAGTTGGCTGAGCTTGTTGAACGCCTGTTTCAAAGTGGTGCGGCCATTGTGGCCTTTGATGTGTTCTTTCCCGAGGAAGAGAGGAACAGTGCCGATACGGTTCTGGCACGCCTGCACGCTAGCGGGATAGACAACGCACCGATAGATCGGCTGCTGCGTGAGCAGCGCGAGTTGTTTGACAACAACCTTGTCTTCTCGCGCACCCTGGCCCAGCACGATGTGGTACTCGGTTTTGTATTTTACAAGGGCAGCGAGGAGTCCAAGGGCATGCTGCCGCAGCCTCTGTCATTGACCGACCATGAACTGGCGCTGCAATCGACCATTCCCGCTGCGTCGGGTTTTACCTCCAATATCGCCACCCTGCAACGCGCTTCACAGGGCGGTTTTTTCTCCCTGTGGGAGGAGGACAACATCGATGGCGTGATCCGGCGTGCCCCCATGCTGCTCCGCCATGGCGATGCCTTTTATTCATCCCTGTCACTCGAGGCGGTCAGACAGTACTACAAGGTCGACAAGGTCGATGTGGTTTTTGCCGACATCGGTGGCCAGTGGATGGTTGAGGGCATCGCTCTTGCCGGCTTGACCATCCCGACCGATCCTTATGCCAGGGCCCTGGTTCCCTATCGGGGAAAACAGGGCAGTTTTCCCTATATTTCGGCCAGTGACATCTTTAGCAATAACGGTGCACACAGCGAGACGCTAAACGATGCCATTGTGCTCATTGGCACAACCGCCCGCGGGTTGTTCGATCTTCGGGCCACTCCAGTGCAGTCTGTCTATCCCGGTGTTGAAGTGCATGCCAACCTGATTGCCGGCATGTTAGATGGCAGCTTTCCCGTCGAGCCATCATGGGCTCCGGCAGCCAACCTACTGTTTCTTTTCGTGGCCGGTTTTATTCTGTCGCTCATTTTGCCGCGCCTGCAACCGGTGCAGATCCTGATCTTCAGTTCGGTGATCGGTGCAGTACTGATCTACCTCAATCTCTGGTTCTGGACCGAACTGAAGCTGGTCATTTCACTTGCGCCGGGGCTGTTTCTGATTGCGGTGCTAACCTTGCTGAACATGTCTTACGGCTACTTTCTTGAGGCCACGGGGCGCAAGCGGCTGGAAGGTATGTTTGGCCAGTATGTACCAAGCAAGATTGTCGAGGTGATGAGTGAAGACCCTGACAGCTACAGCTTCGAGGGGGAGAGCAGGGAGTTGACCGTGCTCTTTAGTGATGTCAGAAGCTTCACCACAGTGTCGGAGTCACTGCCTGCAAATGAACTCAAGCGGGTGCTGAATGAATTTTTCACCCCGATGACCAAGGTGATCTTTGAAACCAGCGGCACAGTCGACAAATATGTGGGCGATATGGTCATGGCCTTCTGGGGCGCGCCGGTCGAAGATGCGCTGCACGCCAGACATGCCGTTGAGGCGGGCTTGATGATGCAACAGGAGAGTAAAAAACTGCGTGAACAATTCAAGGAAAAGGGCTGGCCGCAGTTGCATATTGGCGTGGGCATCAACACCGGCACCATGAATGTGGGGGACATGGGTTCGGAGTACCGGCGTGCCTATACCGTCCTCGGTGACTCGGTAAATCTGGGCTCCAGACTAGAAGGTCTGACCAAGTTCTACCGGGTGGAGGTCGCTGTAGGGGAAGAGACCTGGAAACAAACCGCTGAACATTTTATCTACCGCGAACTGGACAGCGTGAGGGTGAAGGGCAAGCATGATGCAGTGCGTGTGTTTGAACCCGTATGCCGAATCGAGGAGGCGACTGATGCGTTAAAGAACGAACTGACGCAACACGAGCAGGCACTTCACGCATTCCGTCACAGAGATTGGGACTCGGCCGAAAAGCTGTTCAAAACACTGTTCAGCGAAAACCCGGAACACTATCTCTATGCGCTCTACCTGGAACGCATAGACAGTTTACGCAGCATGCCGCCTGGAGATGACTGGGACGGTGTATTTGAAAGAACGGAAAAGTAGCGAAATCTTTCTCGGCGGCCCTTGATTCGTAGTAGAATAAAAGTCATACCAAGGCAACCAAAACGGGAGTGGGCTTGTGAAAGAGTTAAGCTGGGACAAGGCACTAAGTGTACAGGTCCAGGAAATCGATGAAGACCATCGCAGACTTGTTGATCTGTTCAATATCCTCAATCGGGCTGTCGCGGAGGGAGAGTCGGCGGAGTACATCGAGGCGCTGATAGACGAATTGCTCAGCTGCACCATCTGGCACTTTAAGCATGAAGAGCGCTTGATGTTGAAGTATGACTACAAGGGCATTGATGAGCACAAGCGGGAGCACCGGGAATTGATTGAAAGCGCCAGTGAACTGCAGGAGAAGTTCCAGCAGTCAGGCAAAAGGCTTTCTAATGAAGATATCGAGTTTCTTGAGCAGTGGCTGACCGGCCATATCCTCGGCGAGGACATGGAAATGGGCTCCTATCTAAGCGAAGCGATGTAGCGCCGTTCTGCGACGGTGGGCTTGGGGCTTAATCAAGCTCGATATTTTGTCCCAGGAAACCATCCTTCAGGACACATACATCAAACCCCCGCTCACTGAGAATAAATGCAGCGGACGAACTGCGCCGCCCGGTATCACAATAAACGATATAGGTCTTGCCCTTATCAAGCTGCGTGGTTTTAAACCGCAACAGATAAAGCGGCAAATTGGTACTCGCCTTGATGCTGCCGTTTTTGTATTCACTCTCAAGGCGAACATCAAGCCAACGCGCACCGTTCTCAACCATTGCCTCCGCCTCGGCAAAGTCAACCTGTTTGAGTACAGCCTCACTAAGGAGCGTCTGAAAATCTTCCTTGCCCAAGCGCATCAAGACACCGTCAGTGAGCATCGTTACTGTCGCATTTCGTTTGGCGTTGGAGAGCAGCGCCTCCTCACCAAAACCGGTGCCCGCCTCAAGTTCGGCCAACTTGATGCACTTGCCGCTTTTGGTGGTATGCGTGACCTGACAGCGCCCCTGTCTGATGTGGTAGTAGTAATCCCCGTCATCGCCCTGGTGGATGATTTCCTCGCCTTTGCTGAAATGCACGGGCTCGAGCTTCATCAGCACGGCCTGGATGTTACTGGCCGGGATGCGATGGAATATCTCGGAGCGCAGCAAGTGGCTCATCCAGTCGTTGTCTTCGTCTTCCGTTTCAACATCGGCAACCGAGTATGAGCCTGAGCTTTGTTCCCAGGTCAGCAGGAGATCCAGATAGTTGTTATCAACCTCGATATACTGGACGTCGGTCAGGGCGACAGCTGTGGCCTTGCGGGGTCGATTGTGGTCGATAGGGTAGCGCGCCTTGGGGGTCCCCTGGGAGACCGTTAGCTTGCCGGCCTCGTTCCTTACAGCAAGCTGGCCGGTAACGAGGTAGAAACTGGAGGTATTCGCATCACCTTGCTTAAACAGCGTTTTGCCTTTTGCCAGTGTCTGGATCGGGGTTTTGTGGGCGAGTTCGCGAAGATTATCCTGCGTCAGATCACCAAGAGGCACCAGCATCTTCAGGTAATTCAGGTATTCGCTCTCAGATATGCCTAGCTTGTCTATCATCCCGGTGGTTGTACGTTGTTATGTGTGGCGTGTCTGTGTAAAAGGCCGAATTATATCAGTATGCGCATGGATTAGCTGACAAATCGTAACGTGACTGTACGATTACTGCAAGCCATTGAAATACCGTGATATTCCTATCATTAACTAATAAGTAACGAATGCCTGCGTAGTGCGCATAATGTATATTATGTAAAGTTGCGTGCAGCCGCAAATCTTGGGCCTCAGTAGCGTTCCGCCAGTGTTGTCTCATCAACGACCGTGCTGCGGATATCCCCTTCCTTGGCATCAACGTGCAGCCTGATGTAGTTGCCGGTTAATCCCGTACCACTGGACTCCACCAGTACCTCGTGCCGCTTGCCCATTTGACTGTCGATAAATACCTTACGCATAGACCTGGCCAATTGTCGGAGTGCGCTGGAGCGTTCCTTTTTCAAGGTGTTATCGAGTTGTCCCGCAGCTTCTGCCGCGGCTGTGCCACTACGTGGAGAAAACGGGAAGACGTGCATCTTGGCAAAACCGACGGTTTGGCTAAGCACCATGGTCTCTGCGAATTCCTGTTGCGTCTCGCCGGGAAAGCCCACGATCATATCGCAGGCCAGTGCTACGTCTGGGCGTACCTTGCGTGCGGCTTCCGCGATATAGTGGATCTCATCCACCCCGTGACCGCGCCGCATGCGCTCTAGCACAGTCTGTGAACCGCTCTGCACGGACAGGTGCAGGTAGTCACACAGGCGCGATTCACTGAACAGGTCGAAAAAGTCATTGTTCAGGTATTCCGGCCCCAGTGACGAGAATCGAATGCGCGGCATGGATGTCTCATTGAGGATTTTCTCCAAAAGTACGGGCAAGCGGCTTTCGGAGGCCCTGCGTGAGTCGGAACTGCCCCACGCAGCCAGATTGATGCCGGTGAGAATGATCTCCCTGATGCCGAGCTGTTCGGCCTGCTTGAACTGCTCAACAATTTCGCTGCTGTTTACGCTCTCGTGGCGCCCGCGTGCCACCCGGGTAATGCAGAAACTGCACGCGTTATCACAGCCGTGCTGGATCGCCAGCGGCAGACGGGTGCGTGAGTTGAGCGGGAACGGCAGTTTTTCACTGTCAATGCCAAAATGGTCCAGTAAGGCGTGTTCATGAGAGAAGACCAGTGAGTCATTGGCCTGCTGTTGCCACTTCTCGTGCTCGACCTTGGGTCCACAGCCGATCACGGCGACCTGTTTTTGCAATTTACCCGCGGCATTGACCGTCTGACGCGACTTTCGATCGGCCTCACCGGTGACCGTGCAGGTGTTGACCACGACGTATTCCGCCTCCTCTTCCTCACGCACGATGGTATGACCGGCCTCGTGCAGCGCGGCACTGAGCCGGGCGGTATCGAGCCAGTTCATCTTGCAGCCCAGGGTACGGAAGTAGAATTTCATTCGGGAAGTCGTTGTTGGGAACAGGGATAATATTACTGGATGTCAATTATGCCATAATTGACGTCTCAAGGCAGGTGGCTTGCATCCCTTTTTATGGAGTCAGACATAGGAACAATAGATATTAAACACAAGTAGTTACATTATTATTCTAATGTTCTTTGTAATTATGGACGGCCCTCCCGTTTCAGTGCTTGCCGGTCAGCGGTACGAAGCTGACGCCGAGGATGTGTCTGGTCTTCAGCCGTTCCTCATCCTCCTTCTCCACCATCACCAACTCCTGGTATGAAAAGGGCTGGCCGACGGGCAGGATCAGGCGTGCACCGACCGCCAGTTGCTCGACCAGCGCCCTGGGGACAACCGGTGCCGCGGCGGTAACGATAATGCCGTCATAGGGGGCATGCTCGGTCAGGCCGTAGTAGCCGTCTGCGGCACTGACCTCGATGTTGTCGTAGCCGAGATTTACCAGGCGCTCGCGTGCTTGTTCCGCCAACTGTGGGACGATCTCGGTGGTATAGACCTGCTTGACCAGCCGTGAAATGACCGCCGCCTGGTAACCCGAGCCCGTACCCACCTCCAGCACCACATCATCCGCTTCGGTTTCCAGCAGCTCGGCGATGAGGGCGACGATATACGGCTGCGAGATGGTCTGACCGTAGCCGATCGGCAACGGGTTGTTGTCATAAGCGCGTTCAACCAGGTGTTCGGGGACGAATTTGTGCCGGGGTACGCTGGCCATGGCCTGATACACTCGCTCGGAGAACTCTTCCATCCCGGTAAGTGAACGGGTATAAGCCACTTCACGGTGGATGTCCGCCAGCATGCGCTCAGGGCCCTCCATGCCCTACCCCTTCTCCTCTTTCAATCCCTCTTCAGACAGAAACTCCGGATCCATCATTTCTATAAAGCGCAACGCCTGGGGTGAGAGAAACTTGCCCTTGCGCATGACGATGCCGTAACTGCGCTTGGGGAAATAGTGGCCGAGCGGCATGCGTGCCACCTGGTCACAGTCGGTCAGGCAGACGTCTGTGACGATGGAGATACCCATGCCGAGCTCGACATATTTCTTGATGACCTCCCATCCGCCAGCCTCGAGTGAAACCTGATAACTCACGTTATTCTGGCGAAACACCAGGTCGACCATGCGCCAGGTACTCAGGTGGCGCGGGGGCAGGATCAGGCCGTAGGGGCTGATCTCCTCCAGGCGGATCTTCTCCTTGCCGGCCAGCGGGTGATCCAGCGGCGTGATCAGTGTCGGGTCAAAGGTGACGCTGGGCCGGTAGATGATGTCGTCCGGGATCTCGAGCATGGAACCGACCGCAAAATCGGCTTCATCGGCCCGCAGCATCGCCATACCGTCACGCCCCGTCACATTGTGCAGTTTCAGGCGGATATTCGGGTAGGCATCGGCGAAGCGCTTGATGTGTTCGGGCAATATATAAAGTATGGTCGATTCGCCGGCGGCGATATTCAGCTCGCCGGACTCCAGCTTGCCGTACTCCGCGGCAAAGCTCTCCTGCAACTTGTCGATACCCTCCACCAGCGGGGCCGACAGCTGGTAGAGGATCTCCCCCTCCGGAGTGAGCTTGATTTGCGGCCCGCGCCGTTCAAACAGCGTTATATCCATCTCCCGCTCAAGGGCCTGGATCTGCAGCGTGACCGAGGGTTGGCTGAGAAACAGCTCTTCTGCCGCCAGCGAGATACTCCCGGTTCGTGCGGCAAAACAGAATGCCCGCAGCTGCTTGAGACGGTTTTGTTTGTAGTAAAGCGGTGGAGTCGACGGCATGGCATCACCTGATGATTAAATTCAACTATAAAAAGTATAGAACAGATAAGAATTAATACTAAATATTAAATGGATTATATTTAATAAATAAAATTGAAATAATTGATTAGATAAATATTTAAGACATTAATAGACTTCCAGTCAAGGATAGATAACCGCGTTTATAAGCGGGATATATACGGGGGAGGTCGGCTGATGGCTTCAATAACACATATTCTTGTTGCAAGCGGTTTTATGGCGGCACTGGGTATTGCCCTTGCCGGCCTGCTGGCGATTGCCAACCGCAAACTCTATGTCTACGAAGACCCGCGCATCGATGAGGTCGAGGAGATGCTGCCCAGTGCCAACTGTGGCGCGTGCGGCACAGCGGGCTGCCGCCCCTTCGCCGAGTCGTTGATCGATGGCAAGGTTGAGCCGAGCCAGTGCACCGTCAATGCGGTGGAGATGAATGAGGCCATCGCTGAGTTCCTCGGTGTCGATGCCGGACACCAAATCAAACGGGTAGCGCGCCTGGCCTGTGCCGGTGGCGACCACGTGGCCTATCAACGCGCCAACTACGCTGGACTCTCTTCCTGCCGGGCGGCCGCATTGGTATCCGGCGGCGGCAAGACCTGCACCTGGGGCTGCCTGGGCCTGGCCGACTGCAAGGTGGTGTGTGATTTCGATGCCATCTCCATGGACCGTCACGGTCTGCCTGTTGTGGATGAGGACAAATGCACCGCCTGCGGTGATTGTGTCGATGTCTGCCCCAAGGATCTGTTCTCGCTGCAGCCGATCAATCACCGCCTGTGGGTTGCCTGTAAAAACCAGGAATTCGGCGACAAGGCCGAGGACAAGTGTGAGGTTGCCTGCAATGCCTGTGGACGCTGTGCCGCCGACGCCCCCGAAGGGCTGATCGCCATGCAGAACAACCTGGCCACCGTTGATTACAGCAAGAACGAGCTGGCCACCCGCATCCCGATCGAGCGCTGCCCGACCGGTGCCATCGTCTGGTTCGAGAAGGAGGACATTGCCGTCAAGGGTGTTGGCGCCAAACCCATCATCCGGCAAAAGTCACTGCCTGTTAAGGAAGCAAAAGAAATCGCGTAAGCCCCAAATTATTACAGACGTATCTGTTAGAGAGTGCCTGATATGAGCAAAACCAAAACATTCAAATATCCCGGAACCCGTCAGGTCATGGATGGCAACAGTGCTGTCATCATGTGCGAGCGCGAGGCCAGCGATGCGGCGGGCGCCTACCCGATCACCCCCTCGACACAGATGGGTGAATACTGGGCGGAAGAGGTAGGCAAGGGACATGTGAATATCTCCGGTCGTCCACTTATCTTTGTCGAGCCGGAAAGCGAGCACGCGGCGGCGGCCGTCACCGCGGGCATGTCGATGACCGGCCTGCGTGCCACCAACTTCTCCTCGGCACAGGGCGTCGCCTTTATGCACGAGTCGCTGTACGCCGCAGTCGGCAAACGCCTCCCCTACGTACTGAATATCGGCTGTCGTGCCATCACCAAGGCGAGCCTGAACGTACACTGCGGCCACGATGATTATCACTGTATCGACGATACTGGCTTTTTCCAGCTGATGGCCAAGAGCGCCCAGGAGGCGGCGGACCTGAACCTGATCGGCCGCAAGGTCGCCGAGTTGTCACTCACCCCTGCCGCCATCGCACAGGACGGTTTTCTTACCACCCACCTCATCGAATCACTGCAGGTGCCGGAGCGTGAACTGATCGAGGAGTTCCTCGGTAAGCCTGATGATATTATCGATACCCCCACCCCTGCCCAACGCCTGATCTACGGCGAAAAGCGCCGCCGCATTCCCGAGATCTGGGATGTGGACAACGCCATGCAGTCAGGCAGCGTGCAGAACCAGGATGCCTACATGCAGGCGGTCGCGGCACAACGCCCCTACTTCTTTGAGCATATCGCCGAGCTTACCGATCAGGTAATGGACGAGTTTTACGAGATGACCGGGCGCCGTTACCACCGTATTAATGGCTACCGCATGGAGGATGCCGACTACGTCATCGTCGGTCAGGGCAGCATGGTCGTGCAGGCCGAGGCGATTGCCGATTACCTGCGCGACACGCGCAAGATCAAGGTCGGTGTACTCAATATCACCATGTTCCGCCCGTTCCCGGGGGAGCTGGTCGCCGCGGCGCTGAAAGGCAAGAAAGGCGTTGCCGTGCTCGAGCGTACCGATCAGCCGCTGGCCGAGGACCTGCCGCTGATGCGTGAGATCCGCGCTTCGATCACCAAGAGCCTGGAGAACAACGTGGGCCGCTGGGATGAGCCGCCCTACCCCAACTACCCGGTCTACGCCAAGCCTGAACACCAGCCCCGTCTCTACTCCGGCTGTTATGGACTGGGCAGTCGTGACCTGCAGCCCGAGGGGCTGATCGCGGCCGTCGAGAACATGCTCCAGGACGGCAGGAAACGCAAGTTTTTCTACCTGTCCGTCGATTTTGTCCGTGACGAATCGGCCAATCCCAAACAGGAGCTGAAGCAGCAGGCGCTGCAGGACGCCTATCCCGGTATCAAGGAGATGGCGCTGCGTGGCAGCGAGAATCCCAACCTGATGCCCAAGGGCAGTATCACCGTGCGCATGCATTCGGTCGGCGGCTGGGGCGCCATCACCACCGGCAAGAACCTGGCGATGACGCTCTACGACCTGCTCGGTTACGACATCAAGGCCAATCCCAAATACGGTTCGGAGAAGAAGGGGCAACCGACCACCTACTACCTCTCTGCCGCCCCCGAACCGATCCGCATCAACTGCGAGTACCACTATGTGGATGTGGTCCTTTCCCCGGATCCCAATGTGTTCGGCCACTCCAATCCCCTGTACGGGCTGAATGACGGCGGCGCCTTTATCATTCAGAGCAATCTCGACTCCGCCGAGGCGGTGTGGGAGACCATCCCGATGCATGCCCAGCGCTACATCGTCGATCATGATATCCGCGTATTCTTCGTCGACGGCTTCAAGATCGCCCGTGAAGAGGCCTCCAATCCCGAACTGCAATTCCGTATGCAGGGCAACGCCTTCCAGGGCGCCTTCTTCGCCGCCTCCCCGTTGATGGAGCGCTCCAACCTTGATGAGAAGGGCCTGTTCAAGGCCATTGAAGATCAACTGCAGGCCAAGTTCGGCTCCAAGGGCAAGCGTGTCGTCGAGGACAACCTGCGCGTGGTACGGCGCGGCTTTGACGAGTGCCGGGAGATCACCGACAAGCCTGTCGGCTCCACCCTGATGCAGGCGCAAAAGAAATCTGCCGCCCTGCCGATCATGCTCAAGCGCATGCCCGACGGCGACGGTGGCATCAGCGACATCCACCGTTTCTGGGAACAGACCGGCAGCTTCTACCAGAGCGGTCAGGGCAGTGACAACCTGGTCGACCCGTTCATGGGACTGAGCCTGCTGCCTGCCGCCACCGGCGTCTACCGTGACATGACCCAGATCCGCTTCGAATACCCGAAATGGATCCCGGAGAACTGCACCGCCTGCGGCGACTGTTATACCGTCTGCCCGGACAGCGCCATTCCGGGGCTGGTCAACTCCGTTGCCGAGGTGTTCAACACCACAATCAGCCGCATCGAAAAGAGCGGCAAGCCGACCCAGCATCTGCGCCGGGCTGTACGCACGGTGGAGAAAAAGCTGCGCCCGCTGCTGGAGCAGGCCGGTGAGGCGGCCAATGTGCGCAACGTGCTGGACCAGGCAATTCTGGAGACGCTGGCCGAGTCCGAACTGGAAGGGACGCAGAAGGCGTCACTGGAGAAGGAGTTCGGCTGGTTCCTCGACTCGCTCGGTTCGTTCCAGTTTGCCATCACCAAGCCCTATTACGGCAACCGCGAGAAAAAAGCCGCCGGCAGTGGCGGTCTGTTTTCCATTACCGTCAACCCTTACACCTGCAAGGGCTGCATGGAGTGCGTCACCGTCTGCGAGGACAAGGCGCTGGAAGCGGTCACCCAGACCGACAAGTCGATTACCACGCTGCGCAAGGACTGGGAGTACTGGCTAGACCTGCCCACCACGCATCCTGATTTTATCCGCATCGACGACCTGGACGAGCGTATCGGCGCTCTGGAAACGCTGCTGCTGGACAAACTCAACTATAACTCCATGTCCTGCGGCGACGGCGCCTGCCTCGGTTGCGGCGAGAAAACCGTTATTCACCTGTTTACCGGTACCGTCACCGCCCTGATGCAGTCGCGCGTGAAAAAACAGCTGGCAAAGCTCGATGAGTTGATCGAGGGAATGGAGCGCCACATCCGTCTCAAGCTGGCCGACACCGTCGATCTGAGCAATGTCACTGCCATCAATAGCGTGGTCGAGGCGCACCGGGACGATGACCTGACCCTCTCCGAACTATCCGCCAGCCTGGACCAGGAAGCCACCCCGCTGGACCAGCAGTGGCTCAAGTGGGTCAGCCAGTTGCTGGAGAAATTGCGCTATCTGAAACAACAGTACACCCAGAGCAACAATGGCCGCGGCCGTGCCGAGATGGGCATTATCAATGCCACCGGCTGCACCTCCGTCTGGGGCTCGACCTTCCCCTACAACCCCTACCCCTTCCCCTGGGCGTCAAACCTGTTCCAGGACTCCCCGTCCATGGCGATGGGCATCTTCGAGGGGCACATGAGCAAGATGGCAGAGGGTTTCAAGGCCATTCGCATGGCCGAGCTCGAACTGCAGGGCAAGTACAACCCGAATGAACACGACGCCTTCTTCACCCACTTCAACTGGCGCCAGTTCAGCGACGAGGAGTTCAAGCTCTGTCCGCCCGTGGTGTCGGTCGGCGGTGATGGCGCGATGTACGACATCGGCTTCCAGAACCTCTCGCGCATGATGATGTCCGGCATGCCGATCAAGGTGCTGGTGCTCGACACCCAGGTCTACTCCAACACCGGCGGCCAAGCCTGTACCTCCGGCTTTATCAGCCAGGTCTCAGACATGGCCCCCTACAGCAAGACAATGAAGGGCAAGGAGGAGACACGCAAGGAGATGAGCCTTATCGCCATGACCCACCGCACCAGCTACGTGCTGCAGGGCGCCATCTCCAATGTCACCCACCTGATCGAGGGCTACATCGAGGGGCTGAACAGCCGACGCCCGGCACTGTTCAACATCTATGCGGTATGTCCGCCGGAACACGGTGTCGGCGACGATACCTCCGAGCAGCAGAGCAAACTGGCGGTCGAATCACGCGCCTACCCGTTGTTCAAGTATGACCCGGATGCCGGCGTGACCTTCGCCGAGTGCGCCGACCTGGAGGGCAATCCGGCCATGGACAGCGACTGGCCGATGTACAGCATCGACTATGTGGACGAGGACGGCAAACAGGCCAGGCTCGAGACACCGATGACCTTTGCTGATTTCGCCGTGACCGAGGGACGCTTTCGCAAGCACTTCAAGAAGGCCCCGCCCGAGACCTGGACGGATGAAATGCTACCGCTGCACGAGTTTCTCGAATTGGATGAGGATGAGCGTGAAGGCCAGTACCCCTACATCTGGGCGGTCGATGCCAAGAACCGCCTGATGCGGGTGCTGGTATCAGAGGAACTGGTGCGTTCGACCGAGGAGCGGCGTGACTTCTGGCGCCAGCTCAAATCTCTCACCGGCGTCGATCAGGTTGTCGATGTCGACCGGATTGCCGAACAGGCACGTGTCGACATGGCTCAGAAGCTGACCAGCAGCCTGCTGTCGCTCGCCTCGGGCAACAGCGCCAGCGACCTTGCCGATGTGTTGACCTCAACCCCGGCAAACGGGGGCAACGGTCACGGCAAGGCGGCAGGCAACGGTGCGAACGGCGGTAACGGCACCAGTGCCGGCAGCAACGGCTTTGACCCGGTCTGGATCGAAACGCCCGAGTGCACCGCGTGCGACGAGTGCATCGACATCAACCCGAATATCTTCGCCTACAACGATGAGAAAAAGGCAGTCATCGTCGACCCCAAGGCCGGTACCTTCAAGGATATCGTGCGCGCGGCGGAGAAATGCACGGCCGGTGTTATCCACCCGGGCACGCCGTTCAACAGTACAGAGAAGGATCTCGACAAGTTGATTAAACGAGCCGAGAAATTCCAGTAAGGAGACGCAAGCGCATGCCTGCCGAACGCTCACCTATTTTCCATCCCTCCCCAAAGGACTTATCCCTCCCCCATGGGAGGGAATCTTTTTTCGCCGGGTTAAGCGGGATAGTAGGAAAAGGGGTGTCCGGCATACGCCTGTGGTTTGCAAACAAGACCTTCTCCCACGGGATCCATCCGGGCGAGCACAAAACGGCAACCCACCGCAGTAAAATTCGTCGCCTAGGTTTTGCACCGCGGCTTTTCCTGCCGTTGGCGCAGCACATCGGCAAACCGGCCCGACCGCTGGTCACACCCGGACAGGAGGTGGTACGCGGCGAACCCATCGCCGCGGCGGACGGCTTTGTCTCGGCACCGATTCATGCCCCGGCCACCGGGGTGATTGAGGCGATTGAACTTATGCCCAGCGTCAGGGGCCCGAAGACCGAGACGATCATTCTCAAGGTGTACGAGGCTGATGACCAGCAGGTGCGCTACGAGTTGCCGCAAGATCCCAACACCATGGCGCCGCAGGCGATTATCGATGCGATACGTGACAGCGGCATGGTGGGACTTGGCGGTGCGGCCTTCCCCACGCACGTGAAACTGTCCGTCCCCGAGGGGCACAGCATTGATACCTTTGTGGTGAACGGCTGTGAGTGTGAGCCGTACCTGACCACCGACCACCGGGTCATGGTCGAGCAGACCGAAAGCATGCTCGATGGCATACGTTTCTGCCTGCGCGCCACCGGCGCGAAACAGGCAGTCATCGGCGTCGAGGACAACAAGCCCGACGCAATAATCGCGATACGCAAGGCGCTGCGCGAGGACGATCCGATAAGCGTGGAGGCGGTGCAAACCAAGTATCCGCAGGGTGCCGAGAAGCTGCTGATCAAGACCCTGCTGGGGCGTGAAGTGCCCTCCGGGGGGCACTCCTACGATGTCGGCGTGTGCAGCAACAATGTCGGCACCCTGTCACAGATCGGCACACTGCTGCCGCGCGGACAGGGTCTTATCGAGCGGGTGATCACTGTCGATGGGCCGGCGGTGAAAAAGCCCGGCAACTATATCGTGCCGCTGGGTACCCCGATCCGTTTTGTACTGGAGCAGGTGGGCACCGTCGGCAAGGAGAACGAGGTGATCGTGGGCGGGCCCATGATGGGCAATGCCGTCGCCTCGCTTGATGTGCCGATCACCAAGGGGGTTTCAGGACTGCTGGTGTTCAACGAAGAGGCCATCGCCGAGGAGAGTCGCAAGCGCCAGCCATGCATTAAATGTGGCCTGTGTGTCCAGGCATGTCCCATGCACCTCAATCCCACGCAACTCGGTCTGCTCGCCGCCAAACGCCAGTACGAGGAGATGGAACAACGTTACCACCTCAATGACTGCTTCGAGTGCGGTTGCTGCACCTATGTCTGCCCGGCCGCCATCCCGCTGGTGCAGTACTTCCGCATTGCCAAGGCGATCAACCGTGAGCAAAAGAGCAAGGCGGCATAATGGCTGACAGGGCGCCACAACTTGAACTGCGTAGCGCACCCCATCTGCGTCCGCCCTACTCGGTCGAAACGATCATGCGCAATGTGGTCTATGCCATATTGCCCATCACGCTGTTTGCCGTATTCCAGTTCGGTATCAGTGCGCTCACCCTGATTGTCACCGTTGTCCTGGCCTGCCTGCTTACAGAACGTTTCTTCAACTGGACAGCAGAGCGTGATAACACCCTGGGTGATTACAGCGCCACGATCACGGGCCTGCTGCTGGCGCTGACACTGCCCCCCGGCTTTCCGCTGTGGATGGGCGCTGTTGCCGGCTTTATTGCCATCGCCCTGGGCAAGGTGCTGTTTGGCGGCCTGGGGCTGAACGTATTCAATCCGGCACTGGTGGGACGTGCCTTTGTGCAGGCGGCGTTTCCCGTTGCCATCACCACCTGGACACCGTCGCTGCTCAAGGATCGCTTTGTCGAGTTTATCCCGACCAGCCTCACCGCTCCGTTTATGGCACCCTCCTCGCTCGATGCCTTTTGCAGGGACAACGCCATCGATACCTGCAGTGGTGTCACTCCGCTGGCACTGCACAAGTTCGAGGGCGTGCTCACCGATCCCAGCTCGCTGTTTACCGGCATGACCTCCGGTTCATCCGGCGAGACCTCGGCAGTGCTTATCCTGTTGTGCGGTCTGTACCTGGCCTACCGGCGCATGATGGACTGGCGCATACCGGTGGCCATCATGGTCTCCGCGGCACTGACCACCTGGGCAATACGCCTTATCGGCGGCGATGGCTACCCGGATGCCTGGTTCATGCTGTTCTCGGGCGGTCTGATGCTGGGCGCCGTGTTCATGGCCACGGATATGGTCGGCTCGCCGGTCACGCCGATGGGCGTGGTGATCTACGGTGCCATTATCGGTTTTGTCACAGTGATCATCCGACTGTTCGGCGGTTTGAACGAGGGGGTGATGTACGCCATCCTCCTCGGTAATGCGCTGACGCCCATCATCGACGCGTACACCCAGCCCAGGGTCTACGGCATCAACAAAGGGAAGGCCGGTTCATGACGGCGCAACAGCAGGTCCAGCCCGCCCCGACCGTCACCAGTGGTGCCATGATTCGCACCCTGGGCGGCATTGCCATGATTTCCGGATTCCTGGTGGTGCTGGTGTTCCAGCTCACCCTGCCGGTAATCAACGAAAACAAGCGCAAGGCGATTGAAAAGGCCGTGTTCAATGTCATACCCAACGCAGAGGTAAGGCATGACTTTATTATTACCGATGACGGCGTGGTCCCTGCCAGCGACGACATCACACAGGGACTGCCCATCTATGCCGGTTACGACAAGGAGGGCAGGCTTGCCGGTATCGCCGCCGAGGCCGCAGCACAGGGTTACCAGGATGTGATTCGCCTGCTCTTCGGCTATAACCCCGAGTGTGAATGCATCACCGGGATCCAGGTGCTGAAAATGGCCGAAACCCCCGGCCTGGGAGACAAGATCATCACCGATCCGGCCTTTCGTGCCAATTTCAAGGCGCTCGAGGCAAAACTCAATTCCGACAGAAATGCCTTGGCGAATCCGATCATCACGGTGAAACACGGAAGCAAGACAGCCGCCTGGCAGATCGACGCCATCTCCGGTGCCACGGTCACATCAAAGGCGGTCGGCAAGGCGCTGAACAATTCCGCACAGAAACTCCTGCCGCAGCTTGATCCGCACATGAGAACGATTCGTCAATCAGCCGCGGGCGACAGACGGGCAGATGATAACGGGGAGAGCATTAAGCCGTGAGACAGTCACACACAAAACTGCTTCAGGTGCGTTATGGTGCGGCCTAGACAGGATGACACCATTACCATGGACACCTTCCTCGAAGGTGTCTGGCGTGACAATCCCGTGTTCGTCATGCTGCTGGGCATGTGCCCGGTGCTGGCGGTGACCAACTCCGTGCTCAACGCCATTGCCATGGGGGTGGCGACCACCTTCGTGCTGCTGGCCTCCGGCGCACTGGTATCGCTGCTGCGCAATGTGATTCCGCGCCAGGTGCGCATCGCCTCCTACATCGTCATCATTGCCACCTTCGTCACGATTGTGGATTACGTGATCCAGGCGATCAGCCTGGAACTCTACAATGCGTTGGGCGCCTTTATCCAGCTGATTGTCGTTAACTGCATGATACTGGGGCGTGCCGAAGGCTACGCCTCGAAACACAAACTGGGCAAGGCCCTGGTCAACGCACTTGGCATGGGCATTGGTTTTACCATCGCCCTGCTCTGCCTGGGGTCGGTACGCGAACTGCTCGGCAACGGTACCCTGCTCGGCTTTACCGTGTTCGGCGCCGGATTCCAGCCGTGGGTGGTAATGCTGCTGCCGCCCGGCGGTTTTTTCGTGCTCGGTGCCTGGCTGCTGCTGTTCAACTGGTTGCGTGAACGCAAGGAGCGCGCCGCCGCACAGGTGGAGGTGGCCCATGGCCGGTGAATCCCTGTCATTTATCTTCCTCAACGCGCTTATCATCAACAACTTCGTGTTGAGCCTGTTTCTCGGGCTGTGCCCGTTCCTGGGTGTGTCTGGCAAGTTGAACACCGCCGTGCCGATGGGCCTGGCCACCAGCCTGGTCATGTTGATCAGCTCAATCTGCGCCTACTTCATCAACAGCCTGCTGGTCTACTTCGACATCGAGTTTTTGCGTCTGATCAGCTTTATCGCAGTCATCGCCTCGGCGGTGCAGTTGGTCGAAATGGGCATGAAAAAATTCAGCCCGGGACTGTTTCGTGCACTGGGGATATTTCTGCCGCTGATTACCACCAACTGCGCCATTTTGGGGCTGGCCCTGTTTCAGACATTTCGTGAATACAATTTCTTCCAGTCTCTCGCCTACAGCCTGGGCGCCGGTGCCGGCTTCACCCTGGCGATACTGCTGATGGCGGGATTGCGCGAACGTCTGGAACTGTCCGATGTGCCCTCGGTGAGCCAGGGTGCAGCACTGACGTTGATGCTGGCCGGGCTGTTGTCCCTGACATTCATGGGCTTTGCCGGACTTGGCGGTGGCGCATGATTGGCAAGTTTCTGATAGCCATGCTTGTCATCCTGTGCATGCTGCTGGGGTGGATCGCCGTGCAGCAGTTTTCGCGTGCCTTCGCACGGCGCCATCCGGAATTCGGGCCGGCACGCGAAGAGGGTGGCGGCTGCGGTTCATCATGCGGCTGCCACGGCAAGACAAGTTGCAAGCGTAATACATAATGACCAATTTCATTCAGCAAGGGGTGTAGAAAAGTGAGCGAGCATGTGATCTGGTTGGACGCTCTCGGTATGGGAGATGTCATGCGTGTGGGGGGGAAAAACGCCTCTATCGGAGAAATGATCGGCGGTCTTACCGAGGCAGGTGTGCGTGTGCCCGGAGGCTTTGCCACAACGGCGGAGGCATTTCGTCGCTTCCTGCAGCACGACAGACTCGGTGAGCGCATCAACGCCCTGCTGCAGAACCTGGACGTTGAGAATGTTGCGGCTCTGACCGAGGCCGGCCGGACAATCCGCGACTGGGTCGTAGAAACGCCCTTCCCGGAGACCCTGAACAATGCTATTGCCGCGGCCTACCGCAAGATGGGGGCGGATGAGACTGCCGTGGCTGTACGTTCTTCGGCCACAGCCGAGGACCTGCCCGACGCCTCGTTTGCCGGGCAGCAGGAGACCTACCTCAACGTGCGCGGTCTGGATCATGTGCTGAGCGCGGTAAAGGATGTATTCGCCTCGCTCTACAATGACCGGGCCATCGCCTACCGTGTCCATCACGGCTTCGACCACAGCGATGTCTCCATCTCGGCCGGCATCCAGCGCATGGTGCGCAGTGATATCGGTGCCAGCGGCGTGATGTTTACCCTGGATACCGAATCGGGATTCGGTGATGTGGTCCTGATCACCGGGGCCTACGGCCTGGGAGAGACCGTGGTACAGGGTGCGGTCAATCCGGACGAGTTTTATGTGCACAAACCGACCCTGCTGCAGGGACGCCCGGCCATACTGCGCCGCAACCTCGGCAGCAAGGCCATCAAGATGGTCTACAGCGAGCAGACGGAACACGACAAGAGCACCCGCATTGTCGATGTCGATGAAACGGAAAGAGTCCGCTTCTGCCTCAACGACGAGCAGCTCACCGAACTGGCGCAGCACGCACTGGCCATTGAAAGGCACTACAAACGGCCGATGGATATCGAATGGGCGCTCGACGGGGAGGACGGGAAGCTGTACATCGTGCAGGCGCGGCCGGAAACGGTCAGGAGCCGTGCCGACAAGCAGATCATCGAACGCTATCGCCTCAACGAACGCGGCACCGTGCTCAGTACCGGTCGTTCCATTGGCATGCGTATCGGTGCCGGTACCACGCGGGTCATCACCGACCTGCTGGAGATGGATCAGGTTCAGCCGGGGGATGTGCTGGTCACAGACATGACCGACCCGGACTGGGAGCCGATCATGAAACGCGCCTCGGCCATTGTCACCAATCGTGGCGGACGCACCTGCCATGCGGCGATTATTGCCAGGGAGCTGGGCATTCCCGCCGTGGTCGGCTGTGGAGACGCCACCAGCCTGCTGCAGGACGGACAGCCTGTCACCGTCTCCTGCGCCGAGGGGGATACCGGCTTTATCTACGAGGGCCTGCTGGATTACGAGGTCCAGCGCAGCCGTGCCAGCGAAGTGCCAAAACTGCCGACCAAACTGATGATGAATGTCGGCAATCCGGACCGCGCCTTCGACTTTGCCAACATTCCCAACGCCGGCGTCGGGTTGGCGCGCCTGGAATTTATCATCAACCGCATGATTGGCATCCATCCGCGTGCATTGCTGGAGTTCGAGCTGCAGCCCGGTGAGGTCAAGCAGGAAATTACGCAGCGCACCTCGGCCTACGCCGATCCGGTCAGTTTTTATGTCGAAAAACTCGCCGAGGGTATCAGTACCCTGGCGGCGGCGTTCCATCCCAACCCGGTTATCGTGCGCATGTCGGATTTCAAATCCAACGAGTATGCGAACCTGCTCGGTGGCGAGCGTTACGAGCCGCATGAGGAAAACCCCATGATCGGCTTCCGTGGGGCCTCGCGCTACCTGTCCGAGGAGTTCCGCCCCTGTTTCGAGCTGGAGTGCCGTGCACTGAAAAAGGTGCGTGATGAGATGGGGCTGGACAACGTGGAGATCATGATCCCGTTTGCACGCACCGTGGATGAGGCCGAACAGGTCGTGAACCTGCTGGCGGCAAATGGCCTGAAGCGCGGCGAGAACGGCCTGCGCATCATCATGATGTGCGAGATCCCCTCCAACGCGGTACTGGCCGAGGAGTTCCTGCAGCATTTTGACGGTTTTTCTATCGGCTCAAACGACCTCACTCAACTGACGCTGGGCCTGGATCGCGACTCCGGCCTGATCGCCTCGATGTTCGATGAACGCAATCCCGCCGTGAAAAAGCTGCTGCAAATGGCCATTCGTGCCTGCCGCGACCAGGGCAAGTACGTGGGCATCTGCGGTCAGGGCCCCTCCGATCACCCTGACCTGGCCAAGTGGTTGCTGGAACAGCAGATAAGCAGTATTTCTCTCAACCCCGACACGGTGGTCGAGACCGGCCTGTTCCTCGCCGGCCAGAGCACACGTGTGCCCGAGGCCGTGTAACCCCCCGAGCGCAGGGACGCGCACCCTATTACCCCGGCGACCGATACAATGGATGATTTACAGTTAATGCGTCGACTGGCTACACTCCCTGTCAGGCACACCGATGGGGATTGCAGCATGAAACGCTCCGTGTTCTATCTCTCCGACAGAACAGGCATTACCGCAGAGATGCTCGGGCACAGCCTGCTTACCCAGTTTGAAGGGGTGGAGTTCGAACAGAAGATCCTCCCCTTCATCGATTCGCCGGAAATGGCGCAGCAGGCAGTTCAGCAGATCAACGCCGCGGCTGCATCCGACGGTCAACCGCCACTGGTCTTCTCCACCCTGCTGAATGATGATGTGCGTGACATTATCATGGGCAGCGAGGGCAGACTGCTCGATTTTTTTGAAACCTTCATCAATCCGCTGGAGCAGGAACTGGGGATACAGTCGGCGCACGCAGTGGGCCGTTCACACGGCATGGGGGTGTATGCCACCTACAAGGCCCGTATCGACGCGGTCAACTTCGCACTGAGCAATGATGACGGTACTACCACACGCCATTACCCCAATGCGGACGTGATCCTTGTTGGCGTCTCGCGCTCCGGCAAGACCCCGACCTGTCTCTACCTGGCTCTGCAATACGGCATACTGGCGGCCAACTACCCCATCACTGAAGAGGACATGGAGTCGCCCGGATTGCCGGCGCTGCTGGAGCCGTATCGCGACAAGCTCTACGGACTCACCATCGATCCGCTGCGCCTGCAACAGATCCGCACTGAGCGGCGCCCGGACAGCCGCTACGCCTCGCCCAGACAGTGTGACTATGAGGTCAAGACGGTGGAAATGCTGTTCAGGCGTGAGAAGATCCCGTTCCTGGATACCAGCAGCGTGTCAATCGAGGAGATTGCGACAACTATCCTCCACCAGGCGGGGATGGAACGTCGACTCTACGGATAGCCTGTGCGGTTACGGCTGGATGACGCCGCAGCGGATTGCCAGGCGCGTCAGCTCTGCGCCGTTGCGCAGGCTCAGTTTTTTCATGATATGGGTTTGATGCACACCCACGGTTTTCGGGCTTATTGACAGCAGACCCGCGATTTCCACCACGGGACGGCCCTCGGCAAGATTGCGGAACACCTGAAACTCGCGCTTGGAGAGCTTGGCCAGCGGGTCTTCGCCGGTGAGCTGGGAGTGCACGATATCGGGCACCACCGCCTGGTCCAGAAAGGGCTTGCCCTCGGCCACCTGACGTATGGCATCAACCATCTGTCCGGCGGCACTCTGCTTGGTAAGATAGCCTGCGGCCCCGGCCTCCATGGCGCGGGTGATCATGACCTTGCTGTCATGCATGCTGAAAACCAGAATGCGCGCATCGGCATCACGGGCCTTGATGCGGCGGATGGTCTCCAGGCCCCCTATCCCGGGCATACTCAGATCCAGCACCACCACATCCGGGTTGTGCTCATTGTACAAGGTACAGGCCTCTTCGCCGTCATTGGCTTCGGCAATCACCTGCAGATCGGGGGTGTTGTCTATGAGTCTGCGGTAACCATCGCGTACCACTGGGTGATCATCAACTAGCAGAGCGGTAATATGTTTACTGCGAGACATCGGTGTGACTCCGTTCATACATTAAGTACACGTGGGATTTCCACTTATTCCATATTTGAGATATATCAAAAACACTAATAATATATCCCAAATATTCAGAAGATTATACCCAGTTCCGGATAATTATATTCCCTATTTTCGATAGTGTAATCAACCGCTGATATTTTCCAGCTTGCCAATAATGAAATTCCCTATAGCAAGAACAATGACCCGTGGCAGGTAGAAAATATTCGTTCAATGTATGGATAATATGGTTGTTGATGTGTATTCTGGTTCGCATAGAATAACTATATGAATGTAAAGAACTTAAGCGCCAACACCCGATAAGGTATACAGACCAGGCAAACCCGTCCGCATGAAGCCGAACCTCACCCCCAATTTTTGGATAGCGCTCGTTCTTGCTGGAATTGTAATGCTGGCAAAAGCCATGGCCTTCCCCGCCGCATTGCAATGGCTGTTTCTATTAATGCTTATCGGTTTTTTGCTGTATCTGACAATTGCCACGGACAACAAACCTGCCACTGAAGAGCAAACGGAAGAGTTGCCCGATAGCATGACGCAAGAGACCGCTGACGGATTGGTCGGCCAACTTTTCGAGGTGTCCGACCATGAAACTGAGGGTGCCTACGAAGAGGTGGTGCGGGTGCGAGGCCTAATAGCAGAGGCAATAGAAACGCTCACCCACAGCTTTAATGAACTGAGTTCACTGATGCACGAGCAAGGCGAACTACTTGTCGAAACTGTCAACCAGCAGACACCCGAGGAAGGTTGTGACAGATGCATCGATATTCGCCAGTTTGCAGAGGATACCCTGAAAATACTTGATGCCTTCAATGATGCGATCATTGAGGGTAGCAAGCACAGCATCTCATCGGTACACCATATCGATGATATGGTCGAGCATCTTGATGGAATTTTTCAACTGCTTGAGGATGTTAAAACCATTGCCGATCAAACCAATCTGCTGGCGCTGAATGCGGCCATAGAGGCAGCCCGTGCCGGTGAGGCAGGACGTGGGTTTGCAGTAGTGGCGGATGAGGTACGCAACCTGTCGATACGCTCCAATAAGCTGAATGACGAGATAAGGGAGCGGGTCAACACGACCAAGGAACATGTGTCGAAGGTTAGGGATACCGTCGGCGAACTGGCGTCCAGGGACATGAACGAAACGATTAAAGGGCGCGAACGCGTTGATCACCTGCTGCAGCAGATTGGCGACATGAACGAACTGATGTCTGAAAGACTGGCCAGGGTGGCCTCCATCGGCGAAAAGGTCAATGTGGAGGTCGGAAATGCGATCCGCTCACTCCAGTTTGAGGACATTACCCGCCAGGCGCTGGAAGCGGCGGAGGATCATGTCAACCATATAAAGGAAGTTGACAGGGAGGTGGAGCAGTATCATCGCAGTGCGTTGGTACAACCGGTTGGTAGCAGGAACCTTAATGCCTCCTACGCCGAACTGGTAGGCCGCATACAGGAAATTCGTGCCACCTGGCACACGCGAGAAACTAAAGCCGTCGCCCAGGAGTCTATGGACGAAGGCGATGTTGAACTATTCTGATAATAAAATGCCTT
>JBFEUI010000007.1:0-45324 GCA_041547565.1 Thiohalomonadaceae bacterium | reverse complement strand
TTTCCTCTTTCCTCTTTCCTCTTTCCTCTTTCCTCTTTCCTCTTTCCTCTTTCCTCTTTCCTCTTTCCTCTTTCCTCTTTCCTCTTTCCTCTTTTCTCTTGTAACTTATATCTAATATCTAATTTGTTACCTTTTGTAACAAATCTTGCTAAGCTAGCCCCATGGCAAGGCACGGCGACAAAGAGGGTTACTACGACAGGGTCATCCTGCTCTTCCTGCTTGCGCTATTTCTGCTGCTCTCGCCGCTGCTGACATGGTGGGCGGCCGACGACAGCCACTGGTCCGCCCCCTACCTGATCTGGCTGGGGCTGATCGCCCTGGGATTCTGGCTGCAGAGAAAGTCGCGACACCATGAACTTTGAGCTGTGGCAGCTGTTCCTGATTGGCGTCGGCTATCTGCTGCTTCTGTTTCTTATCGCCTATGCCACCGAGCGGGGCCTGTTGCCGGAACGGCTCGCCCGGCACCCTATCACCTACGTGCTTTCGCTCGGCGTCTACGCCACCTCATGGACCTACTACGGCAGCGTGGGCTTCGCCCAGCAACAGGGCTACAACTTCCTGACCATCTACCTGGGTGTCACCCTCGCCTTCCTGCTCACCCCGGTGCTGCTTAAGCCGATACTCAAGCTCTGCCACGAGTACCAGCTCTCCTCGCTGGCCGACCTGTTCGCCTTCCGCTACCAGAGCCAGCTGGCCGGCGTGCTGGTCACCCTGTTTATGCTCACCGGCACCCTGCCCTACATCGCCCTGCAGATTCGTGCCGTGACCGAGTCGCTGCAGGTGATGACGCTGGAGTCGACCCCGATACTGCTGGCCGTCGGCTTCTGCATCACCATCACCCTGTTCGCCATCCTGTTCGGTGCACGCCACATCACCTCCCGGGAGAAACACGAGGGGCTGGTGGTCGCCATTGCCTTCGAGTCCCTCATCAAGCTTACCGCCCTGATGCTGGTCGGTCTGTACGCGGTGTTCGGTGTGTTCGGCGGCCTTGGTGGCCTGGAGGCATGGCTGGAACAACACCCACAGGCGGTGGCCGCACTCTACCAGCCGGTGCGCGAGGGCCCCTGGACCACCCTGTTGCTGCTCGCCTTCGCCGCCGCCTTCCTGTTGCCACGCCAGTTCCACATGGCCTTTACCGAGAATATCGAACCGGCCACCCTGTCCACCGCCAGCTGGGCCTTCCCGTTGTTTCTGCTGCTGTTGAACCTGGCGATACCGCCGATCCTCTGGGCCGGCAGCGCGGTCTCACCCGACACGCCGGCCGACTTTTACGCACTGGGCATCACCATGGAGAGCGGCTCGCCGCTGTTGCCGGTACTGACTTTCATTGGCGGAATCTCGGCGGCCAGCGCGATGATCATCGTCACCACCCTGGCACTGGCGGCGATGTGCATGAACCACCTGGTCCTGCCGGCCAGTTTTCCACCGCGCCTGAATCCTCAAACCGATATCTACCGCTGGCTGTTGTGGGGCCGGCGCGTCCTTATCGCCCTAATCATCCTCGCCGGCTTCGGCTTCTACATGTTGCTGGAACACAACCAGGGACTGGTACAGCTGGGGCTCATCTCATTCATCGCGGTGGCGCAGTTTCTCCCCGGCATCATCGGGCTGCTCTACTGGCGCCGCGCCACCCGTGCCGGTTTCATCGTCGGGCTGCTGGGCGGCGGCAGCGTATGGGGCTACGCCCTGCTGCTGCCGCTGCTCGACAGCTCGGGGCTGATTCGCAGCAGCCTTAACCCCTCAGCCCTTATCGCCACCAGCCCCGCCGATCCCTGGAGCGGCCCCACACTCTGGTCGCTGAGCATCAATGCACTGCTGTTTGTCGGGGTCTCCCTGCTCACCCGTCCCAGCAACAAGGAACAGGAGGTGGCGGAGGCCTGCTGCAAGGATTCGCTGGCGCCGCCGGCAGGATTGCTGGTGGCCGGTTCCATCCAGCAGGTTCAGGAACAGCTGGCGCAGATCACCGGTTCGGAGATGGCGCAGCATGAGGTAAACCGTGCGCTGACAGACCTGGGACTGATACACACCGAGCTGCGCAAAAGCGACCTCGGCCGGCTGCGCCAGCGCATCGAGCGCAACCTCTCCGGCCTGGTTGGCCCCCTGCTGGCGCGCATGATCGTCGACGACCGGCTTCAGCTCGAACCGCACACGCGCAGCGCCCTGGCCGACAGTGTGCGTTACATCGAACAGCGGCTGGAGGAGTCGCAAACCCAGCTGCGCGGCCTGGCCGCGGAGCTTGACGGGCTGCGCCGCTATCATCGGCAGGTGCTGCATGACCTGCCCATGGGGGTCTGCTCCGTCGCCCCCGACCTGGATATCATCAACTGGAACAGCGCAATGACCACGCTCTCGGGCATCCCCACCGCCAGGGCGGTCGGTATCAGCCTGCGTGCACTGCCCGAGCCGTGGGCCGGTCTGCTTGACGGTTTCATGCAGACCAGCGAGCAGCAGCTGCGCAACATCAAGGTCAGGGAGGGCAGCAAATCCCGTGTCTTCAATCTGCACAAGGCGGCGATCGATGTCAGTGAAGACAATCCCGGTGAGGGCGGTACCGTGGTGCTGGTCGAGGATTTGACCGATCTGCACATGCTGGAGACCGAACTGACCCACAGTGAGCGGCTGGCCTCGATCGGCCGGCTCGCGGCGGGCGTCGCCCATGAAATAGGCAACCCGGTCACCGGCATCGCCTGCCTCGCCCAGGACCTGTTGGCCGAGACGGACAAGGATGCATTTCACCACAACAGCCTGGAACAGATTCTGGAGCAGACACGGCGCATCTCCGATATCGTGCAGTCACTGGTCAACTTCAGCCACTCAGGCGCCGTCGACGAACAGCAGACCCGACAGGTGGAGTTGTGCCGCTGCATTGAGGAGGCTATCAGCCTGGTGCAGCTCAGCCACGCCGGCAAGGAACTGGTGTTCAAGCTGGAGTGCACCGACACCCTCTACGTGGAGGGCAACAGCCAGCGCCTGACACAGGTATTCGTCAACCTGCTGAGCAACGCCTCGGATGCCTCACGCGCAGGCGATAGCATCGAAATTCAGACCCGCCGCGGCGACGACTTTGCCCAGGTACGGATCAGCGATCACGGCCACGGCATTCCCGAGGAGCTGCTGCCGCAGATATTCGAACCCTTCGTCACCACCAAGCAACCGGGCGAAGGCACCGGTCTGGGACTTTCCGTCGTCTACAACATCGTGCAGGAGCACTTCGGCACCATTCAGGTACACAGCACGGTCAACGAAGGAACCGGTTTTACCCTGGAACTGCCGCTGACGCGCGAGGAAGCAGCCACTGCAGTGAATAACCCGACGCTAACATCGCTATGAACCATATCTTGATCATTGAAGACGAACCGATAATCCGCGGTTCCCTGGCACGCCTGCTGCAGCGGCACGGTTATACCGTGCACGAGGCCGGTTCGGTACAGGATGCGCGGGACAACACCCCCCTGGCCAACATCGACCTGGTGATCGCCGACCTGCGGCTGCCCGGTGCCCCCGGAACCGACATTATCACCCACATGGGTGATACGCCGGTGCTGATCATGACCAGTTACGCCAGCGTCCGTTCAGCCGTCGAGGCAATGAAACAGGGTGCTGTCGACTACATCACCAAACCCTTCGACCACGATGAAATGGTGCTGACGGTCGAGCGCATCCTGTCGCAGAACAAACTGGTACGCCAGCATGCGGTGCTCAAGGATGCGCTCTCCGAGCGTTACCCTGTGGGCGGCATGGTCGGCAGCTGCGCGGCGATGCAGGAGGTGTTCGGCCGCATTCACAAGGTCGCCCCGACCGACACCACCGTGCTCATTCTGGGCGAATCGGGTACCGGCAAGGAGCTGGTGGCGCGCGCCCTGCACGAACAGAGTAACCGGAGCGAGGCACCGATAATCACGGTGAACTGTGCCGCCATCCCGGAGACGCTGATCGAATCGGAGTTGTTCGGCCACAAAAAGGGGGCGTTTACCGGTGCCGTGGAGAGCCATCGCGGCCTGATCGAGGCCGCTGACGGCGGCACCCTGTTCCTCGACGAGATCGGCGAGTTGCCGATGGAGGCACAGGCCCGCCTGCTGCGGGTGTTGCAGGAGGGCGAGATTCGGCCTATCGGCAGTACCGAGTCACGTCGCGTCAATGTCCGGCTGGTGGCCGCCACGCACCGCAACCTGCAGGAGCAGGTTGATAACGGGCTGTTTCGCAGCGATCTGTTTTTCCGTCTTCACGTGGTGGAGATCACGTTGCCGCCACTGCGCGAGCGGGGGGACGATATTGCTGAACTGGCGCAAATGCTGCTGGAAAAAAGTTGCCGCCGTCTCAACAGGGCCAGAATGGTCTTTACCGACACGGCGCTTGAGCGCCTATGCCGCTATGAGTGGCCCGGCAACGTGCGCGAACTTGAGAATGTGCTGGAGCGTGCCGTAATACTGGCCGATGGCGAACAGATCACCGAGGCACTGCTCGCCATCGGCCAGAGCGCCGAGCCCTCCCGTGCAAGCGCCAGCGATGCAGCCGGTGAAGCGCTATCGCTGGATGACTACTTCATCCAGTTCGTACGCACCAACGAGGGACGCATGACCGAAACCGAACTGGCCAGGCAGCTCGGTGTCAGCCGCAAGACGCTGTGGGAAAAGCGTCAGAAACTCAATATCCCGCGAATAAAGGATCAGTAATGGCCGCACCCACCGCCACCTTTTTAACCGCCTATAAAGGCTATTTCCGCAATATGCTCGGCTGGGACGAACTGGACAGGCTGTGGACCGTGTTACGCCAGCAGTCCGACAAGCAGTGGTATGTCTATGCCGTGGGGGAAACCCCGCCCGGGCAACCCGCCGGCGAAGGGCAGCTGGAGACCTTCCTCACCGAGATCGATACCCTGCTGAAGCGGGAACACGAAGAGGACTACTGCGGCATTGTCTACGTCGACCAGCCGGACGACCCGCAATTTATCAAGATTTACGATCCGCATAATCTGGGCAGCGTCTGCGGCCAGGGCTTCGGACCACCGCCGCTGCCCGGCTGGATCCTCTCCACCCTGCCGCCGGAGAACCTGGAGGAGGCATTTCCCCAGCCGGGTAACCGCAGGCGCTGGTGGCAGAAGCTGTTCGGCTGAGCAAAGCGAATCCCGCCGAATTGAACATTCGAGACAAAAAATGATCGGCAAGCCGCCCATAACCCGATAAAATGCGGAGAATCCGTATTCTAAAATCCGGCAACACGGCATCAATAACAGCGCACAAGCCCGTTCCAAGGACACATGGCCGAATACGACGAAACAAAAAAAACCAGTTTGAGCGAAATCGAGGAGCAGGAGAAGTACCTTGTTCACAACAAGGGCGAAATCTCCCGTGTACTGCTGTCGTTGAGCAAAAAGCCGGATATTATCACCGCCTACTTCAAGGGCGGCAGCCACTATGTCCTGACCGCCGTGCTCACCGTACTGCCGGACCGCGACCTGGTCGTCATGGACGTCGGCCCCGATCCGCTACAAAACCGCCTGCTGCTGGAGGAAGGGCGCATGACCTGTGTCACCGCCCATGACCGCATCAAGATCCGCTTTTCCCTCGACAATGTGCAGTCAGCGCGCTTCCAGGGACAGAGCGCCCTCGCCGCCGCCATTCCGCAAAGCCTGTTCCGCCTGCAGCGGCGCGAGTTCTACCGGGTGCACGTGCCGATGATGAAACCGGCCCGCTGCCTCTACTACCACCCTGAACTGGGCGAACTTGACTTCGAGGTCGTCGATATCAGTGCCGGCGGCCTCGGTCTGCTCAACCGCCACCCGGGATTTGAAGCGGAACAGTACGCGATGCTGAGGGAGTGCACACTGGTGCTGCCGGAGTTCGGCGAACTGGAGGTCGACATGCAGATCCGCAACAGCTTCCCGATTGAACAGCGTGACGGTTCGACGGTCACCCGCATCGGCTGCGCCTTCGAGGAGATGAACATGCGCCAGAACACCATCATCCAGCGCTACATCCACCGGGTGCAGATCGACGAGAAAGCGCGCGACAACGGCAACGAGTGAGCCTCCCCGTCATGTGTTACGTTACGTAACACCACATTACCTAACGTAACACCCGCCCCCCTTTAGACTGCCTCGAAACAAGCTAACTGCTTGTTTTTGTTGATATACATAGTTGGTATGTATTTTGCGCTCTTGATTCAAACCTATATAGGAGTGAATCGGGAGCAATGCTCGCCACCTCAGTCACCGCCGTCATCGATTTTCTGCGCCAACACGCGCCGTTTGATCAGATGGCCCCCGCCCACCTGGAATTCCTGGCCAAGCGCTTCAGGGTGGTCTTCTACGCCAGGGGCGAGGTGATCCTCTCGCCCAAGGACGGGGCCTCCGAGACCTTCTACACCATCAAACAGGGCTGCATACGCGGCGAAACGGAAGATTCCGCCGAGGATGAGAGCGCCTGGGAACTGCTCAGCGGCGAGTGCTTTCCCATCGGTGCCCTGCTCTCCCGACGCCCGGTACGCATGACCTACCGGGCCGCCGAGGACACCTTCTGCTACGAACTGGATCGCGCCGATTTTGAAAAGCTGATCGGCCAGAGCCCGGTATTTCACGATTTTTGCACCCGTCGCATGGCCAACCTGCTGGACAAGGCGCTCAAGGGGATTGCCGCCCGTTCCGCCACCCGCATGTCCGAGTCGGCCCTGAACACCCCGATACAGCGTCTGATTCAGCGCCGCCCTGTCAGCTGTCTGCCGGATGAGCCGGTGCGCAAGGTGCTGGAGATCATGCACAACGAACATATCGGCAGCATGGTCGTTACCAACGCCGACAAACACCCCCTCGGCATATTCACCCTGCACGATGTGCTGTCACGGGTGGCACTGCCGGCGGTGGATCTGGACAGCCCCATCGAGCAGGTGATGTCCGCGGCGCAGCCGGGGCTGCCGCCGGATACCCTCGCCTACGAGGCGGCGCTGACCATGACGCGTAACGGCATCGGCCATATCTGCGTGATCGACGACAGGCAGCGGCTCATTGGCGTGCTCTCCGAGCGCGACCTGTTCTCCCTGCAGCGTGTCGGCCTGGTCAATCTCAGCCGCTCCATCAACGCCGCCGAGGATATCGACACCCTCGCCCATCTGGCACACGACATCCACCGCCTGGTCGAGCAGATGATTGCCCAGGGCGCCTCGGTGGAACAACTCACCCAGATCATCACCGAGCTGAATGATGCCATCACCCAGCGCATCATCACGCTCATCCTGGCCCAGGCTGACTCACAACCGCCCCCCTTCACCTGGCTCTCCTTCGGCAGCGAGGGGCGTTTTGAGCAGACGCTCAAGACCGACCAGGACAACGGCATCCTGTTCCAGGTGCCAGCGGGCGAGACGGCCGACAAGCTGCGCGAACAGTTGCTGCCCTTTGCCAAACAGGTCAACGACGCACTGGCCCAGTGCGGTTTTCCACTGTGTCCCGGCAACATCATGGCCAGCAATCCGGAGTGCTGCCTGAGTGTGGAAGAGTGGCAGCAGCGCTTTGCCCACTGGATCGACCACGGCAGTCCGCAGCACCTGCTCAAGGCTGCGATCTACTTTGATTTCCGTCCCCTGCACGGTGATACACAGGCCGCCGATACCCTGCGCGGCTGGTTGACACAACAGGTGGCACAGAACAGCCGCTTCCGGCGCCAGATGGCGGAGAACGCCATGCAATTCCGTCCGCCACTGGGGCTGTTCCGGGATTTTCGCCTCTCCAGCGGCGGGGCCCACCCGCACACCCTGGATATCAAACTCAGCGGTATCACCCCCTTCGTGGATGCGGCACGCATTATCGCCTTTGCCGGCGGCGTGACCGAGACCAATACCGTCAAGCGCCTCACCGGGGCGGCCGCCGGGGGACAGCTGCGCAGGGAGGATGTCGCCGCCTGGGTAGAGGCCTATCAGTTTATCCAGTTGCTGCGCATGCGCCACCACTGCCATCTGGCGGAGACGGGCGAAGAACTGGATAACCGTATCGATCCGGATCAGCTCAACGAACTGGACCGGCGCATTCTTAAAGAAGCATTCCGTCAGGCGCGTAAGCTGCAGTCCAAGATTGCACTGGACTACCAGCTATGACGCGTGTGGCAGATAAGGAATGCCCTGTCGGGGATGACGGGGATATGCAATCGGCATGGAGCATCAACGGGGAAGTAATAACGAGGAGAAACAACACATGAGCGACAAGAGCGAATACTGGAGCGCAAACCTGCGCCTCCTGATAAGTTGCCTGGTCGTATGGTTCATCGTCTCATACGGCTTTGGCATTATTCTGGCGGATGCGCTTAACAGCATCCAAATCGGTGGATACAAACTCGGCTTCTGGTTCGCCCAGCAGGGTTCAATCTACACCTTCGTGGCCCTGATCTTCTTCTACGCGTGGAAGATGAACAAACTGGACCGCGAACACGACGTCCACGAAGACTAACCCGCGGAGAAACTATATGGAACTCGCAACACTTACATATATGGTCGTGGGCGTCACCTTCGCCCTCTACATCGGCATCGCCATCTGGGCTCGAGCGAGCACCACTGGCGAATTCTACGTCGCCGGCAAAGGCATCCATCCGGTCGCCAACGGTATGGCTACCGCTGCCGACTGGATGTCCGCCGCATCGTTTATCTCGATGGCCGGTCTCATCGCCTTTAACGGTTACGGCGCCTCGCTGTTCCTGATGGGCTGGACCGGCGGCTACGTGCTGCTTGCCATGCTGCTTGCGCCCTACCTGCGCAAGTTCGGCAAGTTCACCGTGCCGGAGTTCATCGGTGATCGCTTCTACTCGCAGACCGCGCGCATCGTTGCGGTAATCTGCCTTATCCTGGCCTCCATTACCTATGTAATCGGTCAAATGAAGGGTATCGGCGTCGCCTTCTCCCGCTTCCTCGAAACCGACTACGACACCGGCCTCTACATCGGCATGGGTATCGTATTCGTCTACGCGGTACTCGGCGGCATGAAGGGTATCACCTACACCCAGATCGCCCAGTACTGTGTGCTGATCTTCGCCTACACCGTTCCGGCCATCTTCATCTCCATGAACCTGACCGGCAACCCTGTCCCACAATTGGGTCTGGGCGGCGACATGGTGGGCTCTGATATCAGCATGCTCGACAAGCTGGATCAGGTGGTGACGGACCTTGGCTTCAAGGAGTACACGACGGCGACGATGGCGGGCAAGCTCGACATGTTCGTCTACACCCTGTCGCTGATGATCGGTACTGCCGGTCTGCCGCACGTCATCATCCGTTTCTTCACCGTACCGAAGGTACGTGATGCGCGCGCCTCTGCCGGCTGGGCACTGGTGTTCATCGCCATCCTCTACACCACAGCACCTGCCGTTGGCGCCATGGCCCGCCTGAACCTGATGAACACCATTCAGGTCGGTGAAGTCGGTACCGAGACAGGCAACCTGGCCTACGACGATCGTCCGCAGTGGTTCAAGAACTGGGAGAAGACCGGTCTGCTGAAGTACGAGGACAAGAACGGCGACGGCCGTATCCAGTACTACAACGACAAAAACAAGGAGTTTGCTGCCAAGGCCGAGTCATACGGCTGGAATGGCAACGAGATGGTCAAGGTCGACCGCGATATCATGGTACTGGCCAATCCCGAGATCGCCAAGCTGCCCAACTGGGTCATCGCCCTGGTGGTTGCCGGTGGTCTGGCCGCGGCACTGTCTACTGCAGCCGGTCTGCTGCTGGCCATCTCGTCGGCCATCTCTCATGACCTGCTCAAGGGCGTGTTCATGCCAACCATCAGCGAGAAGAACGAGTTGATGGCCGGTCGTATCGCCATGGCCGGCGCCATCGTGGTGGCCGGTTTCCTCGGCCTGCATCCACCGGGCTTCGCGGCAGGTACCGTGGCCATCGCATTCGGTCTGGCCGCCTCGTCCATCTTCCCGGTACTGATGATGGGTATCTTCTCCAAGAAAATGAACAATGCCGGTGCCATCGCCGGTATGTCCGCCGGTATCGGCGTCACCATGCTCTACGTGTTCCAGCACAAGGGCATTATGTTTATCCCGGGTACCTCGTTCCTGGGTGACATGGGCGCCAACTGGTTCCTCGGCATCTCACCGAACGCCTTTGGCGCGGTCGGTGCGGTGATCAACTTCGCCGTCGCCTTTGCGGTCGCGAAGATGACCAAGGAGCCGCCGGAGCACATCCAGCACCTGGTCGAGGACATTCGTGTCCCGCGGGGTGCCGGTGAGGCTACCGGTCACTAAGCTGACCTTGTAAAGTGGTGGTCCCGTCTCGGCGGGGCCACTGCTTTTCTTCTTCAAATTCCAGATACAAGATAAAAGATACAAGTTACCACATCGAAACCGCTTTAAACTTGTACCCTGTATCTTTCACCTTGTACCTTGAGTAGAGCGATGGAAGTCGAACTGATCGAAATCAGAGACTTTATGGCGCAGACGGCGCCATTTGATCAGCTGCCGGCTGAGGCGTTGCAACAGCTGCCCAAACAGCTATCCATCCGCTATCTACGGCGCGGCACACCCTTTCCCCCTGCCGATGCCGAGGGCAGCTACCTGTACATCGTGCGTCGCGGTGCGGTGGAACTGCGGGACCAGCGGGGCGAACTCATCGACAAATTTGCCGAGGGTGAACTGTTCACTGACGCCTGCGTCGAATCGGATATCGAGCAAAACTTCAGCGGTTTTACCGTCGAGGACAGCCTGTTCTATCTGCTGCCCTGCCACGGGCTCGAGCAGCTGCGACAACGGCACGAGGCCTTCAATGCCCACTTCACCCAGTCACAGCGCGAACGTCTGCGCCACGCGGTCGAGGTACTCATGGAATCCCCCCGCCCGGGCTCGGACCTGATGACCATCGAGGTAAGCGAACTGATCAGCCGCACACCGGTGACAGCATCGCCCACAACCTCAATTCGGGGAGCGGCACAACTGATGTCGGAACAGCGGGTCTCCGCCTTGCTGATCATGGAGGCAAACAAGCTGACCGGACTGATCACCGATCGTGACCTGCGCACACGCTGCATCGCCGAAGGCCTCTCCACCGATGAACCGGTCAGCGCCATCATGACACGCAAGCTGGTCAAGATTGCGCACGACACGCCGGGGTTCGAGGCCCTGCTCACTATGACCCGTCTCAATGTCCACCATCTTCCGGTGGTCAACCGCGACGGTGTTCAGGGGATTATCACCAATAACGACCTCATCCGTTATCAAAGTGCCAACGCCATCTACCTGGTCAGCGATGTACGCAAATGCCACTCGCTGGAATCGCTGAGCGAGCTGGCCAGCGGCCTGCCGGAACTGCAGCTGCAGATGATCAATGCCGGGGTCACGGCACACAACCTCGGCCAGACACTCTCCACCGTCACCGACGCGGTGACCCAGTGCCTGCTGAATCTGGCGGAAAAGGAACTCGGCCCCCCTCCGGTCCACTATGCCTGGCTGGCCGCCGGTTCCCATGCACGACGTGAACAGACAGTGCACTCCGATCAGGACAGCGCCCTGCTGATCGCCGACGACTATCAACAGGAGCACGCCCCCTACTTTACCCGGCTTGCCGAAATCGTCACCGACGGCCTGAACCGTTGCGGCTTTTTCTACTGCCCGGGTGAGGTGATGGCACGCAATCCGACCTGGCGGCAACCGTACCGGGTGTGGCGCAGCTACTTCAATGACTGGATCACAAAACCCGAACGCAAATCGCTGATGCTGGCCTGCAACTTTTTTGACATGCGCGTGATCCATGGCGATGAATCCCTTTATGACCGCCTGCATGCCGACGTACTGCGCCAGAGCCGCGACAACAAGATATTTCTCGCCCACATGGCGGCCAACGCCATTCAGCAGAAACCGCCATTGGGCTTTTTCAGAAATTTTGTCCTGATCCACGACGGCGAACATGACAACACCTTCAATCTGAAACACCGCGGCATCATCCCGATCGTCGACCTGGCACGGGTCTATGCGCTCTCGGCCGGCGTCCCCGAAATCAATACGGTCGAGCGCCTGCACTCGGCCGCCGATGCCCACACACTCAGTGCGGAGGGGGCGGAAAATCTGGAAGATGCACTGGAGTTTATCGCCACGCTGCGCGCCCGCCATCAGGCCGGCCAGATCAGGCGCGGACTGAAGGCCGATAACTACGTTACGCCGGACGAGCTGTCACAACTTGAACGCAGCCACCTCAAGGACGCCTTCTCTATCATCAGCACGATGCAGGATGCACTGGAGCAGCGTTATCAGACGGGGCGTTTCTACCGATGATATTTGAGCGCCTGTTCAGCCTCGAGTCACGCAGAAAGCGCCTGCTGGCCAGGACGCCGCAGGGTCCTGTACACGACTTTCTCAACACACCCTTTGTCCCGCCGCGTCAGGACTGCCGCCATACCGACTACATTGCACTCGACCTTGAAACAACCGGGCTGGACCCGCAACGCGATACCATCCTCAGCTTCGGCTATGTCGGCATGCACGGTACCCGCATCGATCTGGCCACCGCGCGCCACCGCATCATACAAACGCAAAAGTCATTGCCCGAGCAAAGCGTGGTGATTCACCAGCTCACCGATGATACGGTAGCCAGAGGGGAACCGCTGATCACGGTACTGAGCGAGTTTTTGCGGGTACTTGCGGGCAAGGTCATGATTGCACATCATGCAAAAGTCGAACTGTCGTTTATCGCTGCGGCATGCCGGAAACTGTTCGATAGCGAGTTCCTGGTACCGACGGTAGACACCCAGTACATTGCAAAACGCAGCCTTGAACGCCGCAACATCGCCTACGCAGCGAACGAGCTGCGCCTGTTCAATCTGCGTGAGCGCTACAACCTGCCCCACTACCAGGCGCATAACGCGCTGAGTGATGCCATCGCCGCCGGGGAGCTGTTTGCGGCACAGGTCGAAGAACAGGGCGCCTGCCGCACGCTGCCGCTGAAACAATTTTTATTAGGGCTGTGACACAGCGTGGTTATAGTCTAGGTTTTTATTATTCAAAACAACGACCAGGTAATTGTTAGAGGAAAATACCGATGTCTGATTCGAAAATTTACGAAGTACCGGCCGAATTTGCCGCCAATGCCAACGTTACCGCGGAACAGTATCAGGAGATGTATCAGCGCTCTGTCGATGACCCCGAGGGTTTCTGGGCAGAGCAGGCCGAGCAGTATCTCAGCTGGTTCAAGCCCTGGGACAAGGTGCTGGATTGGAGCTATGCGGAAAATGATCTGCACATCGAGTGGTTCAAGGGGGGCAAGCTGAACGTCTCTTACAACTGCCTTGACCGCCACCTCGACAGCCGCGGCGATCAGACAGCCATTCTCTGGGAGGGCGACAACCCCGCAGAGGATCGCAAGATCAGCTACCGGGAGCTGCACGCCGATGTGAACAAATTCGCCAATGTACTGAAAAGCCGCGGCGTCAAAAAAGGCGATCGGGTCTCCATCTACATGCCGATGATCCCCGAGGCGGTGGTCGCCATGCTCGCCTGCACCCGCATCGGTGCCGTGCACTCCATCGTGTTCAGCGCCTTCTCACCCGACGCGCTGAAAGATCGCATCCTCGACTCCGATTGCCAGTGCGTCATCACCGCTGACCAGTCCATCCGCGGCGGCAAGGCGCTGCCATTGAAGGCCAATGCCGACATGGCCCTCGCTCAGTGCCCCAACGTGCACACCTCCATCGTGGTCAAGCGTGGCGGCGAACCGGTCGAGTGGAACGACGGGCGGGATATCTGGTATCACGAGGCGATGGCCGACGCCGATCCGGTGTGTGAGCCGGAGCCGATGGATGCCGAGGATCCGCTGTTTATCCTCTACACCTCCGGTTCCACCGGCAAACCCAAGGGCGTGCTGCATAGCACGGGTGGCTACCTGCTGCAGGCGGCCATGACCCACAAGACCGTGTTCGACTACAAGGAGGGCGAGGTCTACTGGTGCACCGCCGACATCGGCTGGGTCACCGGACACAGCTACATCGTCTATGGCCCGCTGACCAATGGCGCCATCAGCCTGATGTTCGAGGGCATTCCCACCTATCCGGACGTCTCCCGTTTCTGGCAGGTGTGCGACAAGCACAACGTTGCCAGCTTCTATACCGCTCCGACTGCCATTCGCGCCCTGATGTCTGCCGGCGAGGACCCGGTGAAGAAGACCTCGCGCGGCAGCCTGCGCCTGCTCGGGACCGTCGGTGAACCCATTAACCCCGAGGCCTGGGAATGGTATAACCGTGTGGTGGGCGACAGCCGCTGCCCCATTGTCGACACCTGGTGGCAGACGGAGACCGGCGCACACATGCTTACACCGCTGCCCGGTGCAACGCCGCTGAAACCCGGTTCGGCCACCTTCCCCTTCTTTGGCGTGCAACCGGTACTGCTGGATGACCAGGGCAATGAGATCGAGGGCAACCCGGCCTCAGGCAACCTGGCCATCAAGCATCCCTGGCCGTCACAGATGCGCACTGTTTACGGTGATCATCGGCGTTACTTCGAGACCTACTTCCAGATGTACCCCGGCTACTACTTCACGGGGGATGGTGCCAAACGGGACGAGGACGGCTACTACTGGATCACCGGTCGCGTGGACGACGTGCTCAACGTCTCCGGTCACCGCCTGGGTACCGCCGAGATCGAATCGGCCCTGGTACTGCACGAGAAAGTCGCTGAGGCCGCTGTGGTGGGCTATCCGCACGAGATCACCGGTCAGGGCATTTACGCCTACGTCACCCTGATGGCCGGCGAAGAGTACCGCGACGAGTTGAAAGACGAGTTGATACAACTGGTGCGCAAGGAGATCGGTCCGATTGCCAAGATCAACATCATTCAGTGGGCACCCGGCCTGCCGAAGACCCGCTCCGGCAAGATCATGCGGCGTATTCTGCGCAAGATTGCCGCCAACGAGTCGGATCAAATCGGTGACACCAGCACGCTGGCTGACCCGTCAGTGGTTGAAGACCTGATTGCCAATCGGGCAAACAAGTAAAAGTTCCCTTTGTTGTTATTCGGCCACAGGGTGAAAGCCCTGTGGCCTTTTTTCTGCGCGCAGCGCAGAGCGCTGTGCAGTGATCAAGTGGCAAGATAAAAGAGAAAAGGTATCGCACTATAATCTGAAAGCTCTCCAGACATCTCGTTACACCCCTTTCCCTTGAACCTTTGTTCTCCGCTTAGCGTCACTCGCCCACTCAAAGTCCATGGTCTATCTTTGATGAACACAGACAAGTGTGCACGCAGCGTATCAGGGTGATGTAATGCACAAAGGTCTCAGATTGGTGTATTCGGTCGCCGTAATGATCCCGCTGCTCTGCTCCCCACTGCCCTACCCAACTGAAACAGGAGGAATGGAGATGGCATTTAGCTTGAAAGCGAGCGACTTTTCCCACAGGGATTCCATACCCGTCCGCTATACCTGTGAAGGTGATGACCATTCTCCGGCACTGGCCTGGTCCGGTGTTCCGGCTGGCACGCAGAGCCTGGTGCTTATCGTCGACGATCCCGATGCCCCCGATCCCAGGGCACCAAAAATGACCTGGGTACATTGGCTGCTCTACAACCTTCCCACTGATATACCGGGTTTAGGTGAAAATATCGGGGACAGCCTGCCTCCAGGAACATTACAGGGCATTAACGACTGGCAGCGCACCGGGTACGGCGGCCCCTGTCCGCCTGTCGGCAAACACCGCTACTTCTTCAAACTCTACGCGCTGGACTGCCTTTTGCCAGACCTGCAACGGCCCACCAAGGCCGCACTGGAGAAGGCCATGGCCGGGCATATTATCGAAAAAACGGAGTTGATTGGTTTATACGAAAAACAGAAACACTAGTGATCAGTAACGAGTGGCAGGATGATTTCCTCGATCCCCGCCACCCGTTACACCTTGTATTTATCTAGCTAAAATATTCCGGTTCATTGCCCGGTTTCCACTTGATATTGCACCCCAGGCTGGGAATTTGATCATCGGCGATCGGCATACCGGCCAACAGTGCCTTGATCGCATCCTGCAGGTCCTTGCCGGTCACAGGCTCATCGTTACGGGGCCGGGCGGCGTCAAACTGTCCACGGTATACAAGCCTGTGTGCCTGGTCAAACAGATAGATATCCGGGGTACAAGCAGCACGGTAGGCCTTGGCGACAGCCTGTGACTCGTCATAGAGGTAAGGAAAGCTGAAGCCGTACTCGCTTACCATTTCCACCATTTTATCCGGACTGTCATCGGGATAGTTACTCACATCATTACTGTTGATGGCGACGACGGCCACCCCCTGCTCGAGAAAATTTGCCGCCAGTTCAGAGAGCTTTGCTGCGATGTGCTTGACATAGGGACAGTGGTTGCACATGAACACCACCACCAGTGGTTTGTTTTCAAAATCACTCAAACTCACGCTTTTGCCACTGGCCGGTTCGGGCAGCGAAAACTCCGGTGCCGGTGTATTCAACGAGAGCATGGTTGACGGTGTTCTGGCCATATCGCACCTCTTTAAGTGTTCTGACGGAAAATAGTGTAATGATATTGTACACAACCGCGACACACGGTCATGTCACGCATTGCGTGCAAAACAAACGCTAGCGGAGAAACCGCTCAATGACCGGTGCGAAACGCTCCTTGTCAACCAGGAAGGCATCATGGCCCTGCACCGATGAGAGCGCTTCGAACGTTACCGCCACCCCGCTTTCTGCAAGCATCTCGGCGATCTCCTTCTGCTGGTGAAGCGGAAACAGCACATCGGTTTCGACACCCACCACCAGTGCCTGCCTGGATGCGGCGTATTTTGACAGGGCGATCAATCGCTCCTTGTGATCGGCGACATCGAACCAGTCCATCGCCCGCGACAGGTAGAGATAGGAGTTGGCATCAAAGCTCCCGACAAACTTCCGTGCGTTGGCCTCCAGATAGGATTCGATCTGGAATTCCATTCCAAAGGGCCCCGGTTCCTGCCGTTCATCATCGACCCGTTCACGGGCAAAACGGCCATCCCATTCAAGCGCAGAGCGATAGGAGATCAATCCTAGTTTTCTGGCCAAGCGCATCCCCTCCACCGGCTCATGATAGGGCGGATAGTTGCCCCCTTCCCAGTCAGGGTCCTTGCGAATCATCTCCCGTTGCAGTGAACGGATGGCAATCGCATGTGGACTCGCCTTCGCTGCGGCACATAATGAAATGAGGTTATCGAACATCTCGGGGTAATGTAATGCAAACGCCAACGCGGTCATGCCGCCAAGCGAAGCACCAACCACGCTGTGCAGATGCTTGATACCCAGCACCTTGAGTGCCGCATAGGCCGAGGCGGCAATATCCTCGACCGACAGTTCCGGGAAATCGAGGCGATACGGTTCGCCAGTTCTGGGATTAATGGAAGAAGGTCCGGTAGAGCCAAAACAGCTACCCAGGGAGTTCACGCAAATGACGTGGTAGCGATCCAGATCGATCGGTCTGCCATGACCAACCATATACTCCCACCAGCCCGGCTGGGCATCATCCCTGGACGAAGTGGCATGGGCACTGGGCGACAGGCCGGTGAACAGCAAAATGGTGTTGTCCCCGGCCTCGTTCTGTTCACCCCATGATTCAAAGGCAATGTCCACCTCGGACAGTGTTCCGCCACGGAACATGCGGAAAGGACCGGGCAAGCGGATAAGCCGCGTCGCCGGTGACAAGGCACGGTGTGCGTGTTTTACTGTCTCGGCACCCTGTGCCGTTGTATCTTTTGCTGTATGAACCACGTTTGTACATTCACGGCTGGACTGATACCCCTTGCATCCCTGTAATACCGGGGCGTGCGTTATTGTCCCAAAGCTATCATAAAAAGTGTAGTGCCCATTCAATATCACCCCAACCCTCGGGGTTATTGCTGTGCTAAGGTACGCCTATGAAGACCATTGAAGTCATCGCCGAAGCGGCACACACCGACGCCATCGTACGCCTTGCCAAGCAGAACGGCGCCACGGACTTCTGGCCCGGCCCCATCAGCGAAGACGGTCGCCAATCCACCCGCATTCTTATCGGCCCGGAATCACGCCAGCTTCTGCTCGATGCCCTGCAGGCTCGGCTGGGCACTAGTAGCAACGCACGCATTTTGATCTATCCGATTGAGGCCAGCCTGCCGCGCGAGCAGACGGAGACTAAGGGCGAAAAAAGTTCCGGCAGTATTATCAGCCGCGAAGAACTGTACAACACAGTCGCAAAAGGTGCCCAGCTCGATCGCAACTATATCCTTCTGGTTGTACTGTCTACGATAGTGGCCGCCATTGGGCTGATTGAAGACAACGTCGCCGTTGTCATCGGTGCCATGGTCATCGCCCCCCTGCTTGGCCCCAATATTGCGCTGGCACTCGGGACGGCACTGGGAGATACCGGACTGATGTGGCAATCGTTTAAGACCAACGTAGCCGGTTTGTTTATCGCACTGTTGCTGTCGATGGCTGTCGGGTGGTTGATGCCCATGGCCATGTTGAGCGAGGAGATAATGTCACGCACTCAGGTCGGTCCGGACGGAGTTGCCCTGGCGTTGGCTTCCGGTGCTGCCGCGGTACTTTCCTTGACCACCGGCGTATCCAGTGTGCTGGTGGGCGTGATGGTTGCAGTCGCCCTGCTGCCACCTACTTCCGTCTTGGGCATGTTGCTTGGCAGCGGCAACTACTCGCTTGCCGGTGGGGCTGCACTGCTGCTGGCGGTAAACATCGTCTGCGTCAATCTCGCCGCCAAACTGGTGTTTCTGGTCAAGGGCGTTAAACCACGAACCTGGCTGGAAAAACAGAAGGCCAGGCAGTCACTGCTGGCTTACACACTATTCTGGATTGTATCGCTTGGGGTGTTGCTGGCAATTATGATGCTGACGCAGGGTTTGGGCGTCGCAATGTAGGGCGGACTATGCGGTTTGCTGGTTAACCGAAGAAACGTTTCAGCGCCTTGGAAACCCAGCCCTTGTCCATATTCTGCTGTACGACGTTCGCATAGTCCCTGTCATCACGCTTGATATGATTGGTGAGCCATACACGCAGATCCGACAATAGGTGTTTGGCGATATCCTCACCCCGCTGGAACTGCTGCTGGTACTGGCTGACCTTGCTGGTGAACGCTTCGTGGACCTTTTTATGGGCACTGACGTATTCATAGCCCTTTTGCTCCATGAGGGTCTCCTCGAAGGCAAAGTGCGTCACCGTATAGTCGATGAGTTCATTGATAATCTCACCGACCTTGTCACGATCACCACTGCCGATCGCCTCCTGTAGCAGGTTGATATAGTCAACGATCCTGCGATGCTGACTGTCTATTACGTCAATCCCTATCTCAAGACTGGCATCCCACGTCATAAAACTCATCACACTCTCCCTATTTAGAGTCTTTTCAGTCCTGATGATCTCTAAATAACCATTCTTTTACAATGTTTTTGTCTTGGGATGACAGAGATTTACGATTTTTCAGTAGAATTTTGTTTGAACTGCATCACAAAAGCGGTGCCACAGGGGATGACGTGCCATAGCCACCACGAGTGGCAACCGCCTACTTGGAGCGGATTAGTGGTTGATAAAGCGGCCTAGCGCGCGCGTAACCCAGTTTCGTCCGCGGTTCTGTGCAAACAGGGATAGATAGGCGCAATCATCGCGCAGGATATGGTCGGTGAGCCAGATGCGCATGTCGGACAACAGCTTCTTGGCGATGGTCTCGTTATAGCCAACCTGCAATACACGCCGATACTCCTTCAAGCGGCGACTGAACGACTCATGCACGCGTTTGTGCTGCTCGAGTTGCGGGAAGGCATTTATTGCCAGCTGGTGCTCTTCGTCGGCGAACTGGGACGTGGTAAATTCAATCACATCCTCCAGAATGGCAAGCACCTCCTCCGACTCGCCCTTGTTCAGACACTGATGCAGACGGTTAATGTGAGCGATGATCCTCTGGTGGTGGCGATCAATCAGGTCGACCCCGGTCTTCACGCTGGCTTCCCTGGCTACATGCGCCATATCAACACCTTCAAATTAGTTTAATGATCAACAATTAAAACATTTTCACGCGAGTGCGCCAGAGTGAGTATACGGAACTCCCCGATAACACACTAGCTCAAAGTCGCTGCTCCAGTGCGACGATAATATTATTCACGTTCTCATGATGTGACAACTTTTTGGCCAATTGCAGGTGCTTGTGTGCCGCACCAGTGTCTCCCGATTCGATTTCCACCTCGGCCAGCAGGCACTCGACCAGGCAACGATCATTCTGCGTTTTAAGCTGGCCGCTTGCGGCAGCAAGCAGGTGAACCTTGGCCTCACCCAGTCGGTTGTCTGTCACACTGACCACCCCCCGCAGCCAGTGATAATAGGCACGTGCCTGCTTGTTTAGCATATCTGGCCAGCGTACCTGTGACAGCAGGCGCCTCACCTGCTCGATTTGACCAGAACGAAATTGCCTGAATGCCATCCACACGGCATTGCAGCGAAAGAAATCCCAGGTCAAATAGACGCCTACCAGGAAGAACAGCCATGCAACGGGGGTCGGCTCAAGCGCCAGATAGAGACCACAGATCATGGCAATAAACGCCACAATAATCCGTGCCTGGGGTTCGAACAGATCGGCAATGCGTTTGATTTTTTTAATCGGACCGTCCTTTAGTTTGTATTATGCGGCTTTGGTCACAGGGTCATTTAATGGTATCGCCAAAAATAGATCAACCGCCCATATCGCCAGCAACGCTACGCCTGACAAAAACGTGCATTACATAACAAAAAAGGGACCTTGCGGTCCCTTTTTTACGTCAAGCACGCACGCCTTACTCGGCCGCTACCGCCTTCATGCTAAGACGGATACGACCCTGTTTGTCGACCTCAAGCACCTTCACTTTAACCACATCACCCTCGCTGAGCTTGTCGCTGACCTTCTCAACACGCTCATCGGAGATCTGGGAGATATGCACCAGACCGTCCTTACCGGGCAGGATGTTCACAAAGGCACCGAAATCCATCAACTTGGCAACACGGCCTTCGTATACCACACCGACCTCGACATCAGCAGTCAACTGCTCGATGCGACGCTGCGCCTCTTTGCCGGCGGCATTGTCGGTCGATGCGATCTTCACCACACCGTCATCGGTAATATCGATGCTGGCACCGGTCTCTTCGGTGATGGAGCGAATTGTCGCACCACCCTTGCCGATGACATCACGGATTTTGTCGGGATTGATGCGCATGGTGATGTAGCGTGGTGCGTAGTCGGACATCTCCTCATTGGGAGCGCTGATCACCTTGTTCATTTCACCCAGAATATGCAGGCGGGCCTCATTGGCCTGTTGCAGTGCCTGCTCCATGATCTCCTTGGTGATACCGGTGATCTTGATATCCATCTGCAGGGCGGTGACACCCTCGGCTGAACCGGCAACCTTGAAGTCCATGTCGCCGAGGTGATCCTCGTCACCCATGATATCGGTCAGTACGGCGAACTTGTTCTCTTCCTTAATCAGGCCCATGGCCACACCGGCTACCGGGGCCTTCAGCGGGACACCGGCATCCATCATGGACAGGCTGCTGCCGCAAACGCTGGCCATGGAGCTGGAACCGTTGGACTCGGTAATTTCGGAAACTACGCGAATGGTGTACGGGAACTCTTCAACCGAAGGCATCACCGCTGCCACACCGCGCTTGGCCAGGCGGCCGTGACCAATCTCGCGGCGCTTGGGGCTGCCAACCATACCGGTCTCCCCCACACAGTACGGCGGGAAGTTGTAGTGCAGCATGAAGTGTTCTTTACGCTCGCCCTCGATGGCATCAATGATTTGGGCATCACGTGCGGTACCGAGCGTGGTGATGGCCAGTGCCTGAGTCTCACCACGGGTAAACAGCGCGGAACCGTGGGTACGGGCCAGTACGCCGGCCTTGACATCAATCGGGCGCACGGTGCGGGTATCACGGCCATCGATACGCGGGTGACCGTCGATAATGCGGCCACGCACTATCCTCTTCTCCAGCTTGCCGACGGCAGCTTCAATTTCACCGGCACTCCAGCTCTGCTCGGCCTCCTCGTCGCTCAGTTTGGCAACGATGTCTGCACGAATGCCGTTCAGCGCATCGTAGCGCACCAGCTTCTCGCTGATCTGGTAAGCCTCGGTCAGGGCAGTCTCACCGGCGGCGGCAACGGCCTCTGCCAGAGCGGTATCCTCTTCAGGCGCGCTCCATGCCCAGTCCTCGACGCCGGCCTCGGCCTTCAGTTCGGCAATCGCCTTAATCACCGACTGGAACTGCTCGTGACCGAACATGACCGCGCCGAGCATCACCTCTTCGCTCAGCAGCTTGGCCTCGGACTCCACCATCAGGATGGCATCCTCGGTGCCGGCCACCATCAGGTCAAGATCGGATTCGGCCAGTGTGCTCAGCGACGGGTTGAGCAGATATTCGCCGTCCTTGTAGCCCACGCGGGCAGCGCCGAGCGGGCCGTTGAACGGCGCACCGGAGAGGCTGACCGCGGCGGCGGCGCCGATCATGGCAACGAGTTCCGCATCGATTTCCGGATCGAGCGAAACGACAGTGGCAACGACCTGGGTCTCGTTTTTGAAACCCTTGGGAAACAGCGGACGCAGTGGACGGTCGATCAGACGCGAGGTCAGAGTCTCTTTTTCACTGGGGCGACCTTCGCGACGGAAAAAACCGCCAGGAATCTTACCGGCAGCGTAGGTACGCTCCTGGTAATTGACAGTCAGCGGGAAGAAATCACGGCCTTCGACCGCTTCCTTCATGGCAACGCAGGTCACCAGTACCTGCGTATCGCCCATGCTGCACATGACAGCACCGCTGGCCTGGCGGGCAATCGCCCCCGTCTCCAACTTTACGGTGTGCTCACCGTACTGAAACTCTTTGATAATCGGAGTCACTAGTCTGTTCCCTTCAATTGGCGTGTTTATTAGCTGCTATTGTTACTTGCGCAGACCGAGGCGGGCGATAATCGAGCGGTAACGCTCAACATCTTTTTTCTTCAGGTAATCAAGAAGCTTGCGACGCTGGCTAACCATGCGCAGCAGACCACGGCGGGAGTGGTGGTCGTGAATGTGCTCTTTGAAGTGGCCTGAAAGGGCATCGATATTTGCAGACAGTAGAGCGATTTGCACTTCGGGAGAACCGGTGTCTGTTCCAGTTTTACCGAACTCTTCGACGATAGCTGCTTTTTGATCAGCGCTCAGAGACATGGATGTATTACTCCTACAGAGGTATGGATAGTCAAATAAAGTGCCGAATTTTAACCGTTTTTTGGGGTTGGGAACAAGGAAAATATTCTTTCAGGATATAACCGTAGTTGATACATAAGCCGCTGGCCAACGGACAGTATCAGCCAAAACAACCGCAACCGTTCCCATCCACTGCCAGGTGTTTCAGAACAATCTCAGGAAAGCTTATTAACTGGTTGTTATGGCACGAGTTTAATGAATTGTCAGTCCGCCACATTGAGCAGCCGCTTGGGGGCCACCCGACCGTCGTCCAGAATGCAACCGACACCGATAAAACTTTCCTGTTCATTGAACAGGCTCACCCAGCCGTGTGTAGGGGCCTGCGGGACGATAACCGGTTGCCCCTGGCGCACGTAGTAGAGGCTGGTATCGCTTAACTGTACCCGCGGCCACTCACCCAGTGCCGCTTCCATCGGCAGCAACAGGGGATCCAGTGCGTCGGTACCCTCCTCGGCACGCTCGCGCACCTCATCAAGGCTGACCATACCCTTCTCGGAAAAGGGTCCGGCGCCGGTACGTCGAAGATTACTCAGGTGTGCGCCACAGCCCAGCGCCTCACCGATATCCTCGGCCAGGGTACGAATGTAGGTGCCCTTGGAGCAGTGGACGTAGATATCCAGTTCATCCCCCTCACAGCGCAGCAATTTGATCTCATGGATATGCACCTTGCGCGCCTTGCGCTCGATCTCAATACCCTGGTGCGCCAGTTTGTAGAGCGGCTGGCCCTGGTGCTTGATGGCCGAGTGCATCGGCGGAATCTGCTCAATATCACCCAGGAACTGCTCCAGTACCTCCGTGACGCGGGAGGCGGTGATCCCTTCAACCGGGCGCGTCTCAATGACCTCCCCCTCGGCATCGGCAGTATTGGTGCGTGTACCCAGTTTGCAGGTGCCGAGATAGACCTTGTCCGAATCGAGCAGGAAGGCGGAGAGCTTGGTGGCCTCGCCAAAGCAGATGGGAAGCAGGCCACTGGCCAGTGGATCCAGATTACCGGTGTGTCCGGCCTTCGCTGCCTTGAACAGGCGCTTCACCTCCTGCAGTGCAGCATTGGAGGTAATACCCACGGGTTTGTCGAGCAGCAGGATGCCGTTTAGCTTACGGCCCCAGCGTTTCTTTCGGCGTCCCACTTTCAGTCCTCGGAATTTTCGTCTTTTGCGATAACCTCATCGATCAGCGCTTCCAGCTTCGCGCCGTACTCGATGGAGGTGTCGTACTGGAATCTCAACTCGGGAACAGCGCGCACCGTCAGGCGGCGACCCAGTTCACGACGCAGAAAACCGGCGGCATGGCTGAGCGCCTCAAGCAGTTCTTCACGGTGGCTCTCTTCGCCCAGTTCAGTGATATAGACCTTGGCATACTTGAGGTCGCGGGAGACATCCACTGCCGAAACGGTCACGAAGCCGACACGCGGATCCTTGAGCTCACGTTGAATGATTTCCGCCAGTTCCCGCTGGATCTGCTCCCCGAGACGGCGTGTACGACTGAACTCTTTTGCCACGTTCGAATGCTTCTACAACAGTGGATAAGACTTAGAGGGTGCGCTGAACCTGGATGCGCTCGTAGACCTCAATCTGGTCACCGACCTTCACATCGTTATAGTTCTTCACGCCGATACCGCACTCGGTGCCTGACTTGACCTCGTTGACGTCGTCCTTGTAACGGCGCAGCGACTCAAGCTCACCTTCGTAGATCACCACGTTGTCGCGCAGTACGCGGATCGGGTTATTGCGCTTGACCGTACCGTCGACCACCATGCAACCGGCGATCGCACCGATCTTGGGCGAACGGAACACATCGCGTACCTCGGCCAGACCGATGATCTCCTCCTTGAACTCGGGCGCCAGCATGCCGCTCATCGCACTCTTCACCTCATCGATGAGGTCATAGATCACGCTGTAGTAGTGCAGGTCGATGTCATTCTCATCGATGACCCGTTTGGCACCTGCGTCAGCCCGCACATTAAAGCCGATGATGATGGCATTGGAGGCCATGGAAAGGTTGGCATCCGACTCGTTGATGCCGCCCACGCCGCTGGCGATGATCTTTACCTTGACCTCATCGGTGGAGAGCTTGGTCAGCGCATCGCTGATCGCCTCGACAGAACCCTGTACATCGGCCTTGAGCAGGATATTGAGGTTCTTCACCTCGCCCTCTTCCATCTGGGTGAACATCTCATCCAGTTTGGCCTGCTGCTGACGGGCAAACTTCACGTCGCGGAACTTGCCCTGGCGGAACAGCGCGACCTCACGTGCCTTACGCTCATCAGCGACCACAACCGCCTGGTCGCCGGCACTCGGGGTTCCCGACAGGCCGAGGATCTCCACCGGAATGGAAGGACCGGCCGTCTCAATCGGCTTACCGTTCTCATCAAGCATGGCACGCACGCGACCGTATTCGTGACCGGCCAGGACAATATCACCTTTTCTCAGGGTTCCCTGCTGGACCAGGATGGAGGCCACGGCACCACGGCCCTTATCGAGACGCGATTCAATGACCACACCCGTGGCCGGGGCATCTTCCACGGCCTTCAGTTCAAGCACCTCGGAGACCAGCAGAATCGCCTCAAGCAGCTCGTCGATCCCTTCGCCGGTCTTGGCGGAGACATGGACAAACATGGTATCGCCACCCCAGCCCTCAGGGATAACCTCTTCGGCGACCAACTCCTGCTTGACCCGATCGGGCTCGGCCTCGGGTTTATCAATCTTGTTGACAGCCACGATAAGCGGCACATCGGCGGCACGGGCGTGCTGAATCGCCTCCTTGGTCTGTGGCATGACACCGTCATCGGCGGCCACCACCAGCACCACGATATCGGTCACCTCGGCTCCGCGTGCCCGCATTGCGGTAAACGCGGCGTGGCCGGGAGTATCCAGGAACGAGATGGTGCCGCCCTCGGTATCCACGTGATAGGCGCCGATGTGCTGGGTAATGCCACCGGCCTCGCCCGAGGCAACACGGCTTTTGCGGATGTGGTCGAGCAGAGAGGTTTTACCGTGGTCGACATGGCCCATGATGGTGACCACCGGGGGACGGGTGATCTCCTCACCGTCACCGCTGACCGCCTGGATCACCTCCTCCTCCAGCGCATTCTCCTTGAGCAGCTTGGGGGTATGCCCCATCTCCTCGACGACAATGGCCGCAGTCTCCTGATCGAGCACCTGGTTGATGGTCACCATGCTGCCCATCTTCATCATTTCCTTGATCACCTCGGCCGCCTTCACCGACATCTTCTGTGCCAGTTCGCCCACAGTGATGGTCTCGGGCAGTGCCACCTCGCGCACCACCGGTGCGGTCGGCTTTTCGAATCCGTGTTGCGATACCGTCGAGACAACCCTTTTGCCCTTCTCTTTTTTCTTGCGGCGACCGGATTTGTCGGCGGAAACGTGCAATTCCTTTTGTTCGAATTTATCGACCTTTTTCTTGCCTTTTTTCTTCTTCTCCTTAGGCTTGTCCTTCGCTTCCTGCGGCTGTGCGGCAGGTTCACCCGCTGCGGAACGACGCGCCTCCTCGACGCGACGTTGCGCCTCTTCCTCGGCTCTGCGACGCGCTTCCTCCTCGGCCTTGCGTACCTCATCCTCGCGGAGTTTGGCTTCCTCTTCGGCCTTGCGCGCCTCTTCTTCGCGGAGCTTGGCCTCTTCGGCTTCGCGTTCGGCCGACTCCTCTTTCAGGCGTTCTTCCAGACGGTGTACTACCTCCTCGGTAATACGCTTGTCCTCTTCCTCGACAACCACGCTGCGCTTGACATAGGTGCGTTTTTTCCTCACCTCGACGGTAACGGTCTTGCCCTTGCCGGCCATGCCCGTTTTCTGGCGCAACTCACTGGTCGAACGTCGCTTCAGAGTGATCTTCTTCGGCGCGCCTTCCTCTTCTACGACCGGCTCGTTGGTACCATGCTTCATGCGCAGATGGTCAAGCAGTTTCACCTTGTCATCGTCACTGATGACATCATCAGTGGCGGTCACAGGGATCCCGGCATCTTTGAGCTGTTCTACCAGACGCTCTCCCGGGATGCCGATGACTTCAGCAAATTGATTAACGGTAACTTCTGACATCTACGCTCTACTCCTACGCTTATCCTTATTGCTCGTCTGCAAACCAGGGCTCGCGTGCGGTCATAATCAGTTTGGCTGCACGTTCCTCATCCATCTCAGCGATCATCTGCAACTCGTCAACAGACAATTCGGCCAGGTCATCCATGGTCACAACGCCTTTGGCGGCCAGTGTATCAGCGAGTGCAGAGTCCATCCCTTCCATCTCCAGCAACTCCTGGCTCGGCTCACCACCGCTGTGCTCCTCGTTGCTGATCTCCTGGGTCACCAGGGCATCTTTGGCACGTGCACGCAACTCATTGACGATATCCTCGTCAAACTCTTCGATTTCCAGCATCTCGTTCAGCGGCACATAGGCCACCTCTTCAAGGCTGGAGAACCCCTCCTGCACCAGGATGCCGGCGACCTCCTCGTCGACATTCAGGGCATCATGGAACATGGCCACGAGCGCGCCGGACTCCGCCTCACTCTTCTGCTCGGCCTGCGCCTCGGTCATGACGTTCAACTCCCAACCGGTCAACTCGCTGGCCAACCGGACATTCTGGCCGTTGCGGCCGATCGCCTGGGAGAGCTGTTCTTCATCGACAGCGATATCCATGCTGTTGGAATCTTCATCCACAACGATTGAGAGCACGTCGGCTGGCGACATGGCATTGATCACGAACTGTGCCGGATTATCGTCCCAGAGGATGATATCCACACGCTCGCCATTCATCTCGTTGGTCACGGACTGGACGCGTGAACCGCGCATGCCGACACAGGCACCCACCGGGTCAATACGACTGTCCCTGGAGAGCACGGCAATCTTGGCGCGCAGCCCCGGATCACGTGCTGCACCCTTGATCTCAATCAGCCCCTCGCCCACTTCAGGCACTTCCAGCTTGAACAGTTCGATCAGGAACTGGGGATCGGTGCGGCTGACAAAAAGCTGCGGGCCACGCGGTTCGGAACGTACATCGTACAGGTAGCCGCGCATACGGTCACCGGGGCGTACCGGCTCACGGGGAATCAGTTCTTCGCGGGGAATCAAAGCTTCGACATTATTGCCGACATCCAGAATCACGTTGCCGCGCTCAAGGCGCTTGACGATACCGCTGATCAGCTCACCCTTTCGCTCGAAGAAGGCATCGACCACCTGGGCACGCTCGGCCTCGCGCACCTTCTGCACGATCACCTGCTTGGCTGTCTGTGCGGCAATGCGACCGAAGGAGACCGACTCGATCTGCTCCTCGACGAAGCTGCCAGGCTCAATCTCCGGCTCATCGACCCGGGCGGCACTTAGCGTGATCTGGTGCTCCGGAAATTCCAGCTGTTGCGTTTCACTGTCATCGATAACCTCCCAGCGGCGGAAGGTATCGTAGTCGCCGGTTTCGCGGTCGATGGTGACGCGCACCTCGATATCACCGCCATGGCGCTTCTTCGTTGCCGTCGCCAGGGCGATCTCAATCGCCTCGAAGATGATCTCCTTGTCGACGCCCTTCTCATTGGAAACGGCATCTACAACCAACAGGATCTCTTTGTTCATATTGTGCCTCTATTCGCCTCCAGCCGTGGTTCCACCTGCAAACCAGGCTCTACCCTGTCAATTACCATTCCGGCACCAGACGTGCCTTTTCAATATCAGCAAGAGAAAAGCGATGCTCCCCTCCCTCGACCTCGACGACCACCTGATTCTCTTCGACACGCTTGATCGTGCCCTTGTACTTGCGACGCCCCTCGATTGGCAGCCGCAGCCTCAACTCGACTTGGTGGCCTGCAAACCGCTCGTAATGCTCCATCTTGAAAAGAGGCCGGTCCACGCCGGGAGACGAGATCTCCAGGGTGTATTCCCCTCTTATCGGGTCCTCGACATCCAGCACCGCACTGACCTGGTTGCTGACGTCGGCACAGTCATCCACGGTAATACCCGCATCACTGTCAATGTAGATACGCAGCATGGAGTGGCGACCCTGTGATATATATTCCACCCCGACCAGTTCGAAACCCAACGCCTTCACGGCGGGCTCAATAATGGCCTCCAACTGGTTACCTGCCTGTCCCATGCTGTCCCCGGAAACAAAAAATGGGCCCAAGGCCCATCTGCATACCACCAATTGCGCAGGATTCTAACGTATTGATTTTCAAAACGCTAGTTCCGCTACAACGGTCCAAAGTCCAGTTAATAAAAAGCCCCGATAACGGGGCTTTTTATTATTAATTGGTAGCGGGGGCTGGATTTGAACCAACGACCTTCGGGTTATGAGCCCGACGAGCTACCGGACTGCTCCACCCCGCAACTGATGGACGCGAATTCTACAGACTAACTGGGGGGCAATCAAGGGGTGCGTAACAAATATTTGACACTTTAATGAATTTTGCTGGAACAACTACGGTTTATCGGCAGCCGGGAAGGAGGTGTGAGCGGATGGTATGGCCAGTTCGCAGCCCGTTAACCCTCTCGCTTCACTGGCAACTGCTCCTCGGTAACTGCTCCCTGCGTTACTCTACCTCCTACCTCCCTGTAGTCGTGCGTTGCCAGCACTCCCGCCATTCATGGCGGTCGCACAATATGCCTTTCATGTTTTACCTTTCAGGCCGTAGGGCGGGCCGTGCCCGCCGCCTACCCCCTTACATTTTACGCGTCAGGTGATGGCGGAGGTCGTGTCGATAGATAAAGCCGGGAAGAGCGAATACCAGAAACAGACACAGTGTGACGGCATAGAACTCCCAGTCCTTGTTATAGATCTCGCCGTTGAGCTTTTGCTCCAGACCAAGGGCAATGGCGCCGACAATGAAATACAGCAGCAACCACTCCAGCCAGCGCCACACGGCACGCTTGCCCCCTTCCCCTGCATCACGGATGAACATCAGCTTTTCGCTCAACCAGGGCAGGTTGGCGGCGATTAACGCAACAATCAGCAAGATCCAGGTGGCAACAGTGGTCGACACAAAACTTCTCCAGATATCCCGCCGCTCCGGCACAAACCGTGCCTTGCGGCCCAAAACCAACAGGCCCCGGATTCTACCGGGGCCTGCAGTCAAAATACAGCAAATCAGCGCCGCCCGTTCATCCGGAAATCGCCGCTGTGCACAGTGCCATCAAGGCCCCCGGATACAGCCCCAGCGCCAGCACCGCCAGACCATTGGCACTCAACACCACGCGCAGGTCGGTGCCTGCCTCGATACCGGCCTCGGTTTCCGGCTTGTCAAAGTACATCAGTTTGATGACACGCAGGTAGTAGAACGCCCCGATGACCGAGAAGATAACGGCCACCGCCGCCAGCCAGATAAAGCCCTGGCCGATGATCGCCTGGATAACCGCCAGTTTGGCCCAGAATCCGAGGAATGGCGGCACCCCGGCCATGGAGAACATGATGATCATCATAATCCCCGCAAACCAGGGGCTGCGTTGATTCAAGCCCTTGAAATCATCCAGGTTGTCCGACTCGAAACCGGCACGGCTCATCAGGATAACCATGCCGAAACCACCCAGGCTCATGATCACATAGACCAGGGCGTAGAACATCGCGGAGGCATAGCCATCCTGGGTGCCGGAGAGTACCCCCAGCAGCAGAAAGCCGATATGCGAGATACCCGAATAGGCCAGCATACGCTTGATGTTGCTCTGGGCGATGGCAACCACATTACCGATCACGATAGACAGCACCGACAGCAGCACAAGGATGTCATGCCACTGGGACTCAAGACCGCCCAGACCATCGACCAACAGGCGCATCAGCATGGCAAAGGCGGCCAGTTTCGGGGCCGTACTGATATACAGTGTCACCGCGGTTGGTGCACCGTGGTACACATCCGGCACCCACATGTGGAACGGCACCGCACCGAGCTTGAAGGCGATGCCGACCATCAGGAACACCAGACCGAACACCAGCACCAGACTGTCGGCCTTGCCGGCAGCCACCGCGTCGCTGATCTCGCCCAGGTCGAGCGAGCCGGTCACGCCGTAGATGATGGACATGCCGTAGAGCAGCATGGCCGAGGCCATGGCGCCCAGGATGAAATACTTCATCGCCGCCTCGGAGGCGACCAGTGAATCGCGCTGCAGTGCGACCATGGCGTACATTGAGAGGGACAACAGTTCCAGACCCAGATAGATGGTGAGGAAGTTGTGTGCCGAGACCATCACCATCATACCGAGCACACCAAACAGGCCGAGCAGATAGAACTCGCCCCTGAACATATTGCGCTCAATCAGGTAGCCGCGTGCGTAGAGGAACACCACAAAGGCAGCGCCATAAATGAACAGCTTCAGCAACGCGGCCATCGGATCGGCGATAAAGGTACCGCTGAAGGTCTGGGCACTCTCCCCGCCCATCATGGCAATAGTCAGGATAAAGGCACCAACCAGCGTCGCCTGGGACAGCAGGTAGGTCACCACCCGGCTGCGCTCACTCATGAACAGGTCCACGATCAGGACCACACAGGCCATGCCGAGCACAAAGATTTCGGGCATCGCAAGCGAAAAATCGGGCATATCAAAGTTCATCGACTAGATCCCTACCTCAAAGTTTGGACACGGCAATATGGTCGACCAGGTGGGCCACGGTGGCCTCCATCACCTCCAGCAACGGCGCCGGATAGAGACCGAGCCAGAGCACGGCGATGGCCAGCGTACCCAGCACCAACATCTCCCTGGGATTGATATCCTTGAGCGCCGCAACACCATCGCTCATCACCTCGCCATAGACCACGCGACGGACCATCCACAGGGTGTAGGCTGCACCCAGCACCAGCGTGGTGGCTGCCAGGAAGGCGAACCAGAAGTTGGCCTTGAAGGCGCTCAGGATCACCATGAATTCACCGACGAAGCCGGCGGTTCCGGGCAGGCCGGAGTTGGCCATGGCGAACAGCACCATCAGGGCTGCGAATTTCGGCATGGTGTGCACCACACCGCCGTAATCGGCGATTTGGCGGCTGTGCAGGCGGTCATACAGCACGCCGACACAGAGGAACATGGCGCCCGAAACAAAGCCGTGCGAGACCATCTGTACCATGCCGCCCTCGATACCCAGTGCCGCACCGTTAAAGCTGCCCGTATTGGCGGCAATCGAATAGGCGATGAAGAAACCGAGCGTGACGAAACCCATGTGCGAGATCGACGAATAGGCGATCAGCTTTTTCATGTCCTGCTGTACCAGCGCGACAAAACCGATATAGACCACGGCGATGAGCGACAGCGCAATCATCAGCCAGTCGAGCGAATGGCTCGCGTCGGGCGTGATCGGCAGGCTGAAGCGCAGGAAACCGTAACCGCCCAGCTTCAGCATGATCGCCGCCAGGATCACCGAACCGCCGGTGGGCGCCTCGACGTGGGCATCGGGCAGCCAGGTGTGCACCGGCCACATCGGCACCTTGACCGCGAAGGCGATAAGGAAGGCCAGGAAGATCAGTATCTGTGCGGTGAGGCTGATATTCACCGCATGGAAGTCGAGGATGGCAAAACTGTTGGTCTGAAAATAGAGATAGATCAGCGCCACCAGCATGAACACCGAACCGAGGAAGGTGTAGAGGAAGAACTTGATGGTGGCGTAGACCCGGCGTTCACCGCCCCAGACACCGATGACGATAAACATCGGGATCAGCAGCGCCTCCCAGAACACATAGAACAGCATGGCATCCAGCGCGGCAAAGGCACCGATCATCAAACCCTCGAGGATCAGGAAGGCGGCCATATACTGGGCCGGCTTGAACTTGATCACCTCCCAGCCGGCGATCACCACCAGCACGGTGGTAAAGGTGGTCAGCAGGATCAGCGGCATGGAGATACCATCCACGCCCAGGTGGTAGTTCACGTTGAAGCTGCCAATCCAGGGTGCCAGTTCGACAAACTGCATCTGGTGCGTGGTGGTATCAAAGCCGGTGTAGAGCGGTATTGATAGTACAAAGGTAACCAGCGATACCAGCAATGCCAGCACCTTGGCCTCGAGTGCGCTGCGCTCGCTACCGGCAGCCAATACCAGCAGACCCCCGATAATGGGCGTCCAGGTAACCAAGCTCAAAAGCGGCAAATCGGAGAACATTCAACCTACCCTTATTCGTATCTTTCTGTTAACCGATGACAAACAGACCGAACAGCACCAGCAGTCCGACAATCATGGCAAAGGCATAGTGATAGAGATAACCGGTCTGGACGTGACGCATCACTCCCGACATCCAGCCCACAACGCGTGCAGAACCGTTAACAATCCAGCCGTCGATAACGGTGACATCACCGAGACGCCACAGACCAGTACCGATACCGCGACCCGTACCGGCAAACACATTGCCGTAAAGTTCGTCGAAGCCGTACTTCTCCAGCAGTATCTTGTGCACCAGGCTGAAGCGTTTGGCGATCTTCGCCGGCAGTTCCGTACGCCACATGTAAAGAACATAAGCCACGACAACACCGGACAGGGCCAGCCAGAACGGTGCGGTGAGAAGGCCGTGCAACATCATGCCCCAGGCACCATGGAATCCCTCTGACAGCTGCCCCAGTACATCATGCGCCGGTGCGACATAGATGGCGCCCTGGAAGAAATCACCGAAGGCCATGTCGCCGACATAGATGCCGCCGATAAAGATGGAGGGAATGGCCAGCGCGATCAGCGGCACGGTCACCACCCAGGGTGTCTCATGCAGGTGCTCACGGGTGTGCTCATCCATGCGTTCCTTGCCGTGGAACACCAGGAAATACATACGGAAGCTGTACAGGGCGGTGACAAAGACACCGAGCAGCAGCGCGCCGTAGGCGAAACCCGAGCCGAATATTTCGGAGTGGCCAACAGCCTCGATGATCGAATCCTTGGAGAAGAAACCGGCAAAACCGGGGGTGCCGATCAGCGCCAGGGAGCCGATGAGCGAAGTGATCCAGGTGATCGGCATATACTTGCGCAGACCGCCCATATTGCGCATGTCCTGATCGTGGTGCATGGCAATGATCACCGAACCGGCAGCCAGGAACAGCAGCGCCTTGAAAAAGGCGTGGGTCATCAGGTGGAAGACACCTGCCGCATAGGCCGAGGCGCCTAGGGCAGCGGTCATGTAACCGAGCTGTGACAGGGTCGAGTAGGCCACCACCCGCTTGATGTCGGTCTGTACCAGGCCGAGGAAACCCATGAACAGGGCGGTGATGGCTCCGATAACCAGCACAAAACTCAGCGCCGTCTCTGACAGCTCATACAGCGGCGACATGCGCGCGACCATGAATATACCGGCAGTCACCATGGTGGCGGCATGGATCAGTGCGGAGATGGGGGTCGGACCCTCCATCGAGTCGGGCAGCCAGACGTGCAGCGGGAACTGTGCCGACTTGCCCATGGCGCCGACAAACAACAGGATGCAGATCACCGTCATCATGTTCCAGGGGCTGCCCAGCAGCACCTCCATGGTAACGTCCTTGTGCAGCGAGGCCGAGGCGAACACATCTGCGTAGTCGAGGGTACCGAAAACATAGAGCACGGCGCCGATGCCGAGGATGAAACCGAAATCACCGATACGGTTAACCAGAAAGGCCTTGAGGTTGGCGTAGACCGCACTGTCGCGCACCGACCAGAAACCGATCAGCAGATAGGAGACCAGGCCCACCGCTTCCCAGCCGAAAAACAGCTGCATGAAGTTGTTGGCCATGACCAGCATCAGCATGGAGAAGGTAAACAGCGAAATATAGCTGAAGAAGCGCTGATAGCTGTTGGTGCCCGCCTTGCTGCCCTCGGGCCAGTTGTGCTCATCATCGGCCATGTAGCCGATGGTATAGATGTGCACCATCCAGGAGACGAAGGTCACCACCACCATCATCATGGCGCTCAGCTTGTCCACCAGGAAGCCGACCTCGAAGGTGATGCCGTCGGCCACCATCCAGGTGTAGACGCTCTGGGTGATGGCGCCGGCCTCCTTGATCACCACGTGGTTGAAGATCACCAGCGACAGCAGGAAGGAGACAGCGACACCGAGGATAGTGATGCGGTGGGCACCCTTGCGACCGATGCTGCCACCGAACAGGCCGGCGATGATGGAGCCGACCAGCGGGGCCAGAACAATGGCAATGTTGACGTTATGCAGATTTTCGAACACGGCCCTACCCCTTCAAGGTATCCAGGTCATCAACGTTGATGGTGCGGCGGTTGCGGAACAACACCACCAGAATCGCCAGTCCGATTGCCGCCTCGGCCGCTGCCACCGTCAGGATAAAGAAGACAAACACCTGGCCGGCGGTATCGCCGAGGAAATGCGAAAAGGCGATAAAGTTGATATTCACTGCCAACAGCATCAGTTCGATGCACATCAACAGAATGATGATGTTCTTGCGGTTGAGGAACACGCCTGCCATGCTCAGACAGAACAGGATGGCCCCCACCAGCAGATAATCAGACAAAGCGATCATACTGACTCCAGATTAAAAACCTTTCGCATGCCCTACTTGCGCGCCTCGGTATCCATCTTCACCACGCGCACGCGCTCTTCGCGCCTGACGGTTACCTGTTGTTCAGGACGAGGTGAACGGGTGCCCGGGCGACGGCGCAGTGTCAGGGCAATGGCCGCGACAATGGCCACCAGCAGAATCACCGATGCAATCTCAAACGGATAGACATAGGTGGTATAAAGCTGCATGCCCAGCTCGCGGGTATTGCTGTAATCGGCCCCATGCCCTGCGGGCACCGGCATTTTGTCGGTGCCGAAATACTCGACACCCACGGCCATGGCCATCACCAGCAGCATCAACACGGCAACCAGTACGCCGACCGGCATGTAACGGGCAAAGCCCTCGCGCAGCGGCGCGATATTGATATCGAGCATCATCACCACAAAAAGGAACAGCACCATCACCGCCCCGACGTAGACCAGCACCAGGGTGATGGCGAGGAACTCCGCCTCCAGCAGCAGCCAGATTGCGGCACTGGAGAAGAAGGCAAGCACCAGGAACAGCGCGGCATGCACCGGATTGCGTGAAGTGATCACCATGCCGGCGGAAAACACCAGAATGGCGGCAAAGACGTAAAAGACGATCTGTTCAAAACTCATAGTGTCGTTCCGAGATTAGCGGTACTTCGCATCTTCCTGTCGGTCGGCGGCAATCTGTGCCTCGTGTTTGTCCCCAACCGCCAGCAACTTGTCCTTGGTCATCAGCAGGTCGCCCCGCTCCTCACCGTGGTACTCGTAGACACGCGTCTCAACGATCGCATCCACCGGGCATGACTCTTCACAGTAGCCACAGTAAATACACTTGGTCAGGTCGATATCGTAGCGGGTGGTACGGCGGGTACCGTCCTCGCGCTCGGCCGCCTCGATGGTGATGGCCTGTGCCGGACAGATGACCTCGCACAGCTTGCAGGCGATGCAGCGCTCTTCACCATTGGGATAACGACGCTGGGCGTGCAGGCCGCGAAAACGCGGTGACATCGGTGCCCGCTCTTCCGGGTATTGCACGGTGATCTTGCGCCTGAACAGATAGCGGCCGGTCACGCCCATACCGGCGCGCAACTCTTTCAGCGTCAGGCTCTTCAGAACACGAAATACAGTATTCATATGTTATCTACCCTCGCCATTATGCCGCATCGAACCAGGGACCGAGTTCGGCCATAATGGCCACGCCCACCACCATCAGCCAGACAATAGTGATCGGAATAAACACCTTCCAGCCCAGGCGCATGATCTGGTCATAGCGATAGCGCGGGAAAGTAGCCCGGAACCACAGGTACAGGAACATGAAGATCGCCGTCTTGGCCAGCAGCCAGGCTATGCTCGGTTCGGCCAGCCAGCCCCCGGCGATGCCCTCGAACGGAGACAACCACCCGCCCAGGAACATCAACGCGGCGAGCAGTGAAATCAGGATCATGTTGGCATATTCACCGAGGAAGAAGACCGCAAAGGCCATACCTGAGTAGTCAACATGGAAGCCGGCCACAATCTCCGACTCGCCCTCGGCCACATCGAACGGCGCGCGGTTGGTCTCGGCCACGCCGGAAATGAAATAGACCACAAACAGCGGCAACAGCGGCAGCCAGTACCAGTGCAGCACGCTGCCCTTCTGCGCCTCGACAATGTCACCCAGGTTGATGCTGCCGGCGGCCATCAGCACACCCACCAGGGCAAAGCCCATGGCAATCTCGTAGGAGACGATCTGTGCCGCGGAACGCATCGCACCGAGGAAGGCATACTTGGAGTTGGAGGCCCAGCCAGCGATGATCACGCCATACACGCCAATGGAGGTCAGCGCCAGGATATAGAGCAGACTGGCATCAATATCGGCCAGCACCATTTCACTGCCGAACGGCACCACCGCCCAGGCGGCCAGTGCCGGCCCCATGGAGAGCACCGGTGCGATCAGGAACAGTTTCTTGTCGGCCCCGGAAGGGATAATGATCTCCTTGAACATCAGCTTGACCGCATCGGCGATCGGCTGACCCAGCCCCCAGAGCTTGTAACCGAAGAAACCGACGCGGTTGGGTCCGATACGGATCTGCATGTAACCGATAATTTTGCGTTCGGCATAGGTAAAGTAGGCCACGGTTATCAGCAACGGCACGAGAATCGCCACCATCTTGATAACAATGCTAATCAGGGTAATCAGCCCCTCGGGCAGTCCCCATCCGCTCAACAGTGATTCAATCCAGGCCATCATGGATGATTACACCTTTGCCAGTTGCACCGGGCCGAAACCGGCGCCCAGTCCTGAGGTTTCTGTCAAGCCACAGGCGACATAGACACAGTCATCGGCAACTGTATCGTCGTTCACCAGTGGCAACACACATTCTTTCCCGTCCTGCAACAGCCGCGCCTCGCTCTCGCCGGTCAGGCCGGCCTTGTCCAGCGTTGCGCTGTTCACATGTATGGCGGCGGGACGGGCATCCACGGTTTCCTGCAATGGCGCGGCACGGCGCACCATGCCATCTACCGCGTAGATCGGAAAGTCACTGATACGCTGCAAATCCCCTGACTTGCCGCTCACTGTAGGCGCCTGCCAGACGATATCCGAGCTTGCCTCTGCAGCCTCACATGCACCGAGGAGTTCGTCGCGCACTTCCTCGGAAGACATGAATTCAAAGCCGCCGAGGTCAAACAGGTTGCCCAGCACACGCAGTACCTTCCAGGCGGGACGAGCATCGCCCGGGGCACTCACCGCAGCATTGAATATCTGCCACTGTCCCTCGGCATTGACCATGCTGCCGGAGGTCTCCGGCGTCAGCGCCACCGGCAGCAGCACATCGCAACCTGCCTTCATCGATTCAGAGGCATAAGAGGTGAGCGACACCACAAATTCGGCACTCTCTACGGCGCCGCTAAGCGCGGCCGTATCGATGCTGTCCAGTTCCGGCTCCAGGCCCAGCAGCACATAGCCTTTCAGGGAGGATTCGGTCATTTGGCGCCAATCCATGCCAGTGGTCCCGGCAGCCTTCCCGCCAGCGTCACGATGCGGTACGAAACCGGCCAGCCAGGCACCGGCACTGTTGCCGCCCTCGGCCAGAAAACCGAAGCGCGAACCGGAGAGGCGAGCCACCAGTGCCGCAAGCTGTACCAGTGCGGCCTGTTCGGGATGGTGGGCGGTGAGGTTACCGACCAGCACCGTCGCCTGCTCGGCATCTTTTAATGCACTGGCCATGGCCTTGTGTTCATCGGTCACGGTCACCGTGGAATTGAAATCTGCCGGCGCACTTTCGCCTGACATCTCAAGCAGTGCTTTGGCAACCGCCGCCGCCTCATCCACCATGGCAGAGGCCGGGGTGATACACTTGTGTGCGACGGGGATATTGAACGCGTAATCCACCGGATTGATGGCCATCAGCGCACCGCCGTTACGCACCGCTTTGCGCAGGCGCTGGGCCAGCAAGGGTTGTTCCTTGCGGATATTCGAACCAATCAGCAGCGCGGCGTTCACACCGTCCAGTTCGGCAATGGCCTGGCCCAGATAAGGGAAGACCGGTGCGGCATCCTGGCCGGAGAGGTTCAGTTGACGCAGGCGATGATCGATATTGCCGCTGCCGATGCCACGCATCAGTTTCTGCAATAGGTAATACTCTTCATTGGTGGCACCATAACCGGCCAGTGCACCCAACTGCCCTGCTCCGCTGTTCTCGGCAACCTTCCGCAACCCTTCAGCGGCGAAGGTCAGTGCCGTATCCCAGTCGCTCTCCTGCCACTTGCCGTCTTTTTTGATCATCGGCACGGTGAGACGTTCCGCGTGGTCGAGCGCGGTGTAGCTGAAACGATCCCTGTCGGCGAGCCAGGTCTCATTAACCGCCTCGTTATCACGCGGCACCACGCGCATTACCTGATTGCGGCGCACGTGCAGCGAGGTATTGGCGCCCACGCAATCATGGGGGGAGACCGAAGCGACGGCGGTCATCTCCCACGGACGGGCATGGAAACGGTAGGGTTTGGAGGTCAGCGCGCCGACCGGGCAGAGATCGATGACATTGCCCGACAACTCGGAGGTGACACTGTTCTCGACATAGGTGGTGATGTGCATGTGTTCACCACGACCCGGCGCCCCCAGTTCCATCATGCCGGCGATCTCCTGGCCGAAACGTACGCAACGGGTACAGTGGATGCAGCGGGTCATCTCGGTGGCAATCAGCGGGCCGATATCCTTGCTGGCCACGACACGCTTGCTCTCGTGGTAGTGCGACACATCGTTGCCGTAACCCATGGCCACTTCCTGCAGGTCACACTCACCGCCCTGGTCGCAGATCGGACAATCGAGGGGATGGTTGATCAGCAGGAATTCCATTACCGCTCGCTGGGCGGCAATCGCCTTGGGCGAGCGGGTGAAGACCTTCATCCCGTCGGTCACCGGTGTGGCACAGGCTGGCATCGGCTTCGGCGCCTTTTCCACCTCTACCAGACACATGCGGCAACTGGCCGCAATGGAGAGCTTGTTGTGGTAGCAGAAGCGCGGAATGGTGATACCGTGTTCATCGGCCACCTCAAGCAACATCTTGCCGTCGCCTACCTCAAGCGGAGTCCCGTTTATCTCGATCTTTGCCATGTCCGTTTCTTAAACCATGCACTTTTTGTGATCGATGTGGTACTGGAATTCGTCACGGAAACGTGTAACGAAACTCTGTACCGGCATTGCGGCGGCATCGCCCAGCGCGCAAATCGTGCGTCCTGAGATATTGGTCGCCACATCGATTAACTGATCCAGGTCCTCCTGGTGCCCCTGCCCGTGTTCGATGCGGTGCACCACACGTGACAGCCAGCCGGTTCCCTCGCGGCAGGGGGTACACTGTCCGCACGACTCTTCAAAGTAGAAGTGAGAGAGCCGCGCCAGTACCTTCACCATGCAGGTGGTCTCGTCCATCACGATGACCGAACCGGCACCCAGCATGGAGCCGGCCTGGGCAATGGAGTCGTAATCCATGTTCATCTCCATGGCCACATCGGCAGGCAGCACCGGGGTGGAACTGCCACCGGGGATCACCGCCTTCAGGGTATGGCCATCGCGCACGCCACCTGCCATCTCCAGCAGTTCAGCGAACGGCATGCCCATCGGCACCTCGTAGTTGCCGGGCTTGTTGACGTGACCGGAGACAGAGAAGATCTTGTTGCCGCCATTGTTGGGCTTGCCCAGTTCCAGGAACCAGTTGCCACCGTTTTTCAGAATCACCGGCACGGAGGCCAGAGTCTCGGTGTTGTTGATGGTGGTCGGGCGGCCATACAGACCGTAACTGGCCGGGAACGGCGGCTTGAAACGCGGCTGGCCCTTCTTGCCCTCGATGGATTCGAGCAGTGCGGTCTCTTCGCCGCAGACATAGGCCCCGCCGCCGAGGTGAACCTCAAGATCGAAATCGAAACCGCTGCCGAGGATATTCTTGCCCAGCAGACCGGCGGCACGGGCCTCCTCGATGGCGCCCTGGAAACGCTCGTAGGGCTCCCAGAATTCGCCACGGATATAGTTGTAGCCCTGGCTGGCACCGATGCAGTAGCCGGCAATTATCATTCCCTCGATCAGCTGATGGGGATTGTAGCGCAGGATATCGCGGTCCTTGCAGGTGCCGGGCTCACCCTCGTCCGAGTTACAGACAATATACTTCTGTCCCTCGGCACCACGCGGCATGAAGCTCCACTTCAGGCCGGTGGGAAAACCGGCACCGCCCCGACCGCGCAGGGCGGAGACCTTCAGCTCTTCGATCAACTCATCGGGAGAGGTCTTCTCCTTGAGGATCTTGGTAATCACCTCGTAGCCACCGGCATCACGGTAGGTGTCGAGTTTCCACGAGTTGTCCAGGTGTAGGGTTCTGTAGCAGACGTCGTTCGCCATCGTATTACTCCAGCCCATCGAGAATCGAATCGATGGTCTCCGGCGTCAGGTGTTCATGATAGTCCCGCGCGATCTGGGCCACAGGTGCATTGACACAGGCACCCAGGCACTCCACCTCTTTCAGGGTAAATTTGCCGTCGTCAGTGGTTTCGCCAAGCTTGATGCCGAGGCGGTTCTGCAGGTGCTCAACAACCTCGTCGGAGCCACGCAGCATGCAGGAGATGTTGGTACAGATACAGATCTTGTGGCGACCCACCGGCTCACGCTCGTACATGGAATAGAAGGTAGCCACCTCGTAGACGTGAATCGGCGGCATCTCCAGGTAGTCGGCGATCTCGTCCATCAGTTCATTGGTCAGCCAGCCGCCGTTCTGATCCTGGGCGATGCGCAGTGCTGCCATGACGGCGGACTGCTTGCGCTCGGGCGGATACTTGGCGATCCAGCTATCGATCTCTGCACGTGACTCGGCCGTCAGCATGGCTGTTTGATTCTCTGCCATCAGCGGTCAATCTCCCCAAAAACAATATCCATGGTGCCGATCACGGCCACCACGTCGGCCAGCATGTGGCCACGAACCATCTCATCCATTGCCGCCATGTGGGCAAAACCCGGTGCACGGATCTTCAGCCGATAGGGTTTGTTCGCCCCATCGGAGACGATATAAATGCCAAACTCGCCCTTGGGATGTTCCACGGCCGCGTAGGCCTCGCCCTCGGGTACAGTGAAGCCCTCGCTGAAGAGCTTGAAGTGGTGAATCAGCGATTCCATGTCACCCTTCATGTGTTCACGCGACGGCGGGGCAACCTTGTGGTCATCGGTCATCACCGGACCGGGATTCTTGCGCAGCCAGTCGATACACTGCTTGATAATGCGGTTGGACTGGCGCAGCTCTTCGATGCGTACCAGGTAACGGTCGTAGGAGTCACCGTTAACCCCGATCGGGATATCAAAGTCGAGCTTGTCGTACACCTCGTAGGGCTGCTTCTTGCGCAGATCCCACTCGATGCCGGAACCACGCAGCATCGGTCCGGTCAGCCCCAGCTGCAACGCGCGTTCGGGTGAGACCACGCCGATGTTGACCAGACGCTGCTTCCAGATGCGGTTGTCGGTCAGCAGGGTCTCGTACTCGTCGATATAACCGGGGAAGCGGTTGGTAAAGTCCTCAATAAAATCAAGCAGCGAACCCTGGCGATTTTCGTTCAGGCGCGCGATCTCTTTTTCATTATGGTACTTGGTGGCACCGGAGAACTGCGGCATGCGATCGGGCAGGTCGCGATAGACACCGCCCGGACGGTAGTAGGCGGCGTGCAGACGCGCACCGGATACCGCCTCGTAGGCATCCATCAGATCCTCACGCTCACGGAAGCAGTAGAGGAACATTGTCATGGCACCCACGTCGAGCGAGTGGGAACCGAGCCACAGCATGTGGTTAAGGATGCGGGTAATCTCATCGAACATCACACGGATGTACTGTGCGCGTTCCGGCACCTCGATGCCCAGCATCTTCTCAATTGCCATCACATAACCGTGCTCGTTGCTCATCATCGAGACGTAATCGAGGCGGTCCATGTAGGGCAGGCTCTGCACGTACTGCTTCTGCTCGGCCAGTTTTTCAGTACCACGATGCAGCAGACCGATATGCGGATCGGCACGTTCAATGACCTCGCCGTCCATCTCCAGCACCAAACGCAGCACCCCGTGTGCGGCAGGGTGCTGGGGGCCGAAGTTCAAGGTGTAGTTACGAATCTCAGGCACCTTCACCCTCCCCTTCTGTTGCGGGTTCGACGTAGCGGTGGTCGTGGCGTATTACGCGGGTCACCTGGGCACGCGCCTCGATGCTTACCGGCTCATAGACGACGCGCTTCTTCTCCGGGTCATAGCGCATCTCGACATTGCCGACCATCGGGAAATCCTTGCGGAACGGATGGCCGATAAAGCCGTAGTCGGTAAGGAGGCGACGCAGGTCAGGATGGCCGTCGAAGATGATGCCGTAGAGGTCGAACGCCTCGCGCTCGAACCAGTTTACGCCGTTCCAGATATCGATCACCGAGTCGACAATCGGCATCTCATCGGCAGCAAAGGTACGCACACGGATGCGGTGGTTGTTTTTGACTGACAGCAGATGGTAGACAACGGCAAAGCGCTCGCCCTGCCAGTGGCCCTCACCGTAGGCGGAATAATCCACGCCACACAGGTCGATCAACATTTCGAACTCGAACGGTGCTTCATCGTGCAGTGCGCGGCAAACCTGCAACAATTGTTCGCGCGGCACTTCAATGGTCAGTTCTCCCATTTCAACCTTGCAGCTGACGAGATCGCCGAAGCGTGATGCCACCTTCTCTGACAAACCCTGATAATACTGAGACATATCGTTGTTTCGTTATCGTTTAGCGGGCAATGGTATTGGTGCGCCGGATCTTGTTCTGCAACTGCAGAATCCCGTACAGCAGCGCTTCAGCGGTTGGCGGACAACCGGGCACGTAGATATCAACCGGCACAACGCGGTCGCACCCGCGCACCACGGCATAGGAATAGTGGTAATAGCCGCCACCGTTGGCACAGGAACCCATGGAGATGACCCAGCGCGGCTCGGCCATCTGGTCGTAAACCTTGCGCAGGGCCGGGGCCATTTTATTGGTCAGGGTCCCTGCAACAATCATCACATCGGACTGGCGCGGGCTGGGGCGGAAGATAATGCCAAAACGGTCCAGGTCGTAACGCGATGCACCGGCCTGCATCATTTCCACCGCACAACAGGCCAGGCCGAAGGTCATCGGCCACATGGAACCGGTGCGGGCCCAGTTGATGAGTTTGTCGGCCGTGGTAGTGACAAAGCCCTGCTCAAGCCTGCCTTCGATTATTCCCATGTCAGGGCACCTTTCTTCCACTCATAGATGAAACCGATCACCAGGATTCCGAGGAACAGAACCATGGCCAGGAAACCGAACATGCCGATGTCACGCAGCACAACGGCCCAGGGGAACAGGAACGCAATTTCCAGATCGAAGATGATGAACAGAATAGCGACCAGATAGTAACGCACGTCGAATTTCATGCGTGCATCTTCGAATGCCTCGAAACCACATTCATAGGGTGAGAGTTTTTCGCTGTCGGGGCGGTTGGGAGAAAGCAGGAAACCCAGGATTATCATCATCGAGCCGAACACCAGGCCGACAATAACAAAAATCAAAACGGGCAAATAATTTTCCAGCATGGTTATTCTTCTTACCCCTAAATAGGTAACGCATAGACTGCGTCTTTGATCTATATCAGATTTTCAGCATGTACGCGGCAGTCTAGGGAGTGACTATAGAGGTGTCAAGACAACTCTATAGTTATAATATTTATGTTTAATAAAGTTCTTTGTATGACCCTAATGTTTCAATAGTTATCAAAAACTTAGGACATTTCCGAGTAGCTTTATCAACATAAAAAAATATCATCCAGACAGGTTGTCAGCCCACGCTTCAGGCCCACTGAAAAGCCATCATCAAACGCCCATTTTAACACTATTTCCTAAGAGTTTTCCCGTGAAATTTTACGACGGCGCGGGGTCACAGCAACTGGATTCGTTACAAACGAGAGACGAAATGAGCAGATCCTACCCACTCGTTACCCGCAACAACTGGCTATAAAGAACATACCAGGATAAACCTGATACGGGTCATATGTGCAGGGTGCCGACGGCTGGAGTCAACCATCCGCAGGGTGGGACGCACGCAGTGCGCCCGTCAGGGCCAGCCGCCATCGGCGGCGCAGTCCACCGCACGGGCACCGTGCCGGTTCGCCCAAAAAAGAAAACCCACACCTGAAAAAACAGATGCGGGTTACTTGTGTATGGTGCCGACGGCCGGAGTCGAAC